>JBEIFV010000131.1:0-17157 GCA_040382235.1 Burkholderiales bacterium | reverse complement strand
GGCGCGCTCGGGCTGTTTGTGCAGGAGGTCGGCGCCACCAAGCCGGCCTTGGCGCTCAATGCGGACCGTCCGTTGAACCCGGCCTCGGTGATGAAGCTGGTCACCACTTATGCCGCGCTCGAACTATTGGGCCCCAGCTTCATCTGGAAGACCCGTTTCTACGAGACTGGGTCGCGGCGCGGCGACGTGCTCGACGGTGACCTGGTGATTCGCGGTTCGGGCGATCCCAAGCTCTCCCAGGAGCAACTGTGGCTCGCGCTCAAGGCTTTGCGTGCGCGCGGCGTGCGCGAAATTCGCGGCAATATTGTGCTCGATCGTGGCGCATTCGAAGCCAACGGCTTCGATCCGGGCAAGTTCGACGGTGATCCGTTGCGCGCCTACAACGCCGGCCCGGATGCGCTGCTGGTCAATTTCAAGTCCTTTGCACTGACCTTCGCGCCAGACGATGCCGGCCAGGTCAACGTTTCGGTCGAGCCGCGTGTGGCGGGCCTGCCGCTGCGCTCGGCGGTGCGGGCAGCAGCAGGACCGTGCGTGGATTTTCGCGCCTACCCGGTCAAGCCCAAGATTGACGCCGCCGGCATCCTGCTTACCGGCACCTACGCGAGTAGTTGCGGCGTACGGACCTGGTGGTTGCACCCATTCGAATTGAGCCCGCTGCAGTACACCGGCGCGGTGCTGCGCTCGCTGTGGGGCGAGGTGGGTGGCACGCTGGCTGGTGAGGTGCGCGAGGGACCGCTGCCGGCGGGAGCACGTTTGTTGCACGAAGCGGATTCGCAAAGTCTGTCCGAGATCGCGCGCGACATCAACAAGTTTTCCAACAATGTGATGGCGCGCCAGTTGTTCTTGACCCTGTCCGCTGAAATGCTCAAGTTGCCGGGCAATCCGGAGCGCTCGGCACGCGCGGTCAAGACCTGGCTTGGCGACAAGAAACTCGGGGGCGAGGAACTTGTGATGGAGAACGGCTCCGGCCTGTCGCGCCTGGAGCGCATTTCGGCCGGCAGTCTCGGACGAATGCTGGTGGCGGCCTATCGCAGTCCGGTGATGCCCGAGTTCATGGCCTCGATGCCGCTGGTGGCCTACGACGGCACAATGCGGCGACGTTTGAAGGCGCGTGACGTTGCCGGCCAGGCGCATATCAAGACCGGAAGTCTCAACGATGTGCGCTCCATCGGCGGCTACGTGCTTGCCGCTTCGGGCCGGCGCTTCGCGGTGGTTTGCATCGTCAACCATCCCAATCTGGAAGGTGTGCAGGCATTGCAGGATGCGTTTCTGCAGTGGGTCTACGCCGAGTCTTGAACAGGGACGCGATTGCCGATCGCCGAATACATGACTGTTGCGACGCAGACATGTTTTGGGTTATCGCCGGCTTGAAACGGAAGTTTGCGTCCTGGACTCTGTCGAAAACGCCTTGGGATGTGTATCATGGATCGCAAGTTGGTCCGGGCGCCTGCCTGATGGCACAGGCGTTGAAAATCACTGGAGTGCAATTGGTGCACGGTTGCTTGCGATTGCCGGTGTCTGGTCTGTTGGCGCTCTTGGCTGCCTCGTCGGCATTCGCCCAGACACAAAGCGTTGCGCCGGCACCGCCTGTTGTTGGCATGGTGACCGCTGACCCGCTGCCGCAGGGCGGCACCCCGGCCAACCGTGGCGCCGCCTGGAAGTTGCTGGCCGGCTACCAATTCAGCCAGTCTTTCGGGCTGGAGGCTGCGTATGGAGAACTCGGACGCTATGGTTTTGCTTCCGGCGTCCCAGGTTTGTCAGCCGCCGGTGACGTACGCATGCGCGCCTGGTCCCTGGCCGGGACCAGCAGCGTGGCGCTTGGCAAGAGCTGGTCGCTGACCGGCAAATTGGGCGTCGGCAACAAAATGGCAGAACTCGGGCGGCTGTCCGGTCCTTTGACGGTTTCGCCTTGGGGCGTGCATGGTGTCGGGCGTTCGGATTTGGTGTTGGGCCTGGGCCTGGGGTATAGCGTTGGGCGCGGATTTGGTTTGCGTTTCGAGTACGAGAATTTTGGTAGTTTAGGTGGTGCCAGCCAAGGCCCTGTCAAAGCCGATCAATGGGCGGTAAGTCTCAAGTACTCCTTTTGAGCGCCGCAATGGCCTTTCTGATTGAGATGTCGACTTGCAGTCGGCAAGCGGGGCATAGGTCCGGTCTTTGGATGAATCTCTTGAGCCGCGCAGCCATGACAGGCCGGCGGTTTGTCCGGAACCGCTTTCGGCTTCTCTGAAGGCATCCTATAATTATGTTCACCTGATTGTCTATCTGGAGATTTGAACGATGAACACCGATGCAAACCGCGACAAGCTGATTACCGATGTCAAGACCCTGATGGCCGACGCCGACGATATCGTCAAGGCGATGGCCTCCGCCACCGGCGAGAAAGCCACCGAACTGGGCGAGAAGCTGCGCATCAAGCTGCGCAGCGCCAAGGAAAAAATGGGCGACGTGCAGGAGGTGGTGGCCGACCGCGCCAAGGCCGCCGCCCGCGCCACCGAGGATTTCGTACACGCCAATCCGTGGAAGGCGATCGGTATCGCCGCCGGCGTCGGCTTCCTGCTGGGCCTGCTGGTCAACCGCAAGTAGATTTCGCCCGCCGCATGCCTGACCAGAACGGCAGCGGGCGCAACTCCGCAGGCGAGGCGCCGACGGGCGGGGTTTTTCATTCGCTTCGCAACATCGGTCCGGCCCTGTTCGGGCTGTTGCGCACCCGGCTCGAACTATTCGGTATCGAGCTTTCCGAAGAAAAAGAACGAGCCGCGCGCTTGGCAATGCTCGCGGCCTTCGGCCTCTTGTTCGCCGGCCTCGCCCTGTTGATGCTGAACGTGCTGGTGTTGGCGCATTTCTGGCACACCCATCGCTATGAGGCGATTCTGGGCCTGATCCTTCTGTATGGCGGCGGGGTGGTCGTGTGCCTCAGGCGCCTGCAAGCCGACCTGGCGGCGCGGCCGCCGATGTTCGAGGCGACCATGGCCGAACTCAAGGCCGATATCGAGGCGCTTAGCCGTGTCCGTCAAGACTGAAGCGCGCGCGCGTCGCAAGGAAGAGTTGCTGCTCCTGGCGCGCATCGAGCGCATCGAGTTGGCCGATCACCTGCGCGAACTGCGGCGCCTGCGCAAGCCGGCCAATTTCGCCATGATCGGTGCGCGCATTTTCCAGGCGTGGCGCAGCCCCGCCTGGGTGGCGCCGGTGGCGGCGTTCCTGGCATCGCGCGGCCTCGACAACGGCCGCCTGATGCGTGCCTTGCGCTATGCGGGTTTCGCGTTCGCGGCCTGGCGCAGCGTGCAGCTTTTCCGCGATTACGCCGCCTCGGCCAAACACGACCAGGTGTAGCCCTCGGGCGGCCCGGCTCATTTGACTACCCTCCGGTCACTAAGTGACATCCTCCCCGAGGGGGGATAAGCGCTTCCTTCGGGCGGCCGGGCGGAAGCGCTCACAGCCCGAGCTGCTGCATGAGCATGTCCACCCGTTTCTTTACTTCCGCGTCCATGGCGATCGGCCGGCCCCATTCACGGCTGGTCTCCGCCGGCAGCTTGTTGGTTGCGTCCAGGCCCATTTTCGATCCCAGCCCGGCCACCGGCGAGGCGAAGTCGAGGTAGTCGATCGGCGTGTTGTCGACGATCAACGCGTCGCGCGCCGGATCGACACGCGTGGTCATGGCCCAGATCACCTCGTGCCAGTCGCGGATGTTGATGTCGTCATCGGTGACGATAATGAACTTGGTGTACATGAACTGGCGCAGGAAACTCCATACCCCGAACATCACGCGCTTGGCGTGGCCCGGATAGGCTTTTTTCATGCTGACCACCGCCAGCCGGTAGGAACAACCTTCCGGCGGCAGGTAGAAATCGGTGATTTCAGGAAACTGCCGCGTCAACAGCGGCACGAAAACCTCGTTCAAGGCCACCCCCAGCATCGCCGGTTCGTCCGGCGGCTTGCCGGTATAGGTGGTGTGATAGATCGGCGCGCGCCTTGAAGTGATGCGTTCGATGGTGAATACCGGGAATCGCTCGGTCTCGTTGTAGTAGCCGGTGTGGTCGCCAAACGGGCCTTCGACGGCGCTCTCGAAACCGCTCGGGTCGGCCGCGTCGGGGCGAATCGAACCTTCCAGCACGATTTCGGCGGTTGCAGGCACCTGCAGGTCGGAGCCCAGGCACTTGGCCAGTTCGGTGCGAGCACCACGCAAGAGGCCGGCAAACTGATATTCGCTGAGCGAGTCGGGCACCGGTGTTACCGCCCCCAACATGGTTGCCGGATCGCAACCGAGAACGACCGCGAGCGGGAACGGTATTCCGGGAAAAGTGAGCGCATGCTCACGAAAATCCAGAGCGCCACCGCGATGGGCCAGCCAGCGCATGATGAGTTGATTGCGGCCGATCACCTGTTGCCGATAAATGCCCAGGTTCTGGCGCGTCTTGTGCGGCCCGCGCGTGACCGTAAGGCCCCAGGTGATCAGGGGTCCGACGTCGCCAGGCCAGCAGGTCTGGATCGGCAGCGTTCCCAGATCGACCTCCGCGCCTTCGCGGCGCTCCTGTTGGCAGGGCGGATTCGAAACCACCTTCGGCGCCATGTTGAGTACCTGCCGCAAGACAGGCCACTTTTCCCATGCGTCGCGCAGGCCCTTCGGTGGTTCGGGCTCTTTCAGGAATGCCAGCAGCTTGCCGACTTCGCGCAGGCGCAGCAAGGCTTCAGCCTCGGTAGCCGCTTCCACACCCATTCCCAATGCCACCCGCTTCACATTGCCAAACAGGTTGGCCAGCATCGGCATGCTGTGGCCGGAAGGTCGCTCGAACAGCAAGGCCGGACCACCGGCGCGCAAGACTCGGTCGCAGATCTCGGTGACTTCGAGCCGCGGTGAAACCTCAAATGGCACACGCTTGAGTTCGCCAATCGTCTCCAATCCCTGGATAAACTCTCTAAGGTCTTGATATTTCAAGTTTTTCTTTCAAGAAAAAGAATGCCGGGCGAAGTATAGCGCCAAGCGCCTGATTTCGCAGGCTTATGCCAAAGGCATACGTTTAAGTGTCTGATTTTAAACAATTAATGGAGGGTTGACCATACTGCACTGACTCCCTACAATTCGGGCCTGAGTGCTGGGTTGTCGCGACTGCGGCCAAAGCCTGTCACTCCCTGATGATTGAACGCTGTGGTTTTCGCGTTTGATACCAAGCGCAGCTGGCATCGCCCCAACCAAACATGGGCGTTCCACGCGGCGATTCCGGTCTGGCGGAATCACGGGGGCCCAAGGCCACCGATCCAGACCCTCGACTGCGAAGCACATTCTTCCTGTACCGGCGTGTAGTGTCGGCATTTGGCGAACGTGCAGAGATAGGAGGTTCAAGCAATGACGCAATTCGTAGCTCAGCAGTTCGCCCATGCGCTTTTTGGCGTGGTCAAGAATGTTCTCATGGTGACAGGCGTCATCGCCCTGGTGGCGTGGCAAGTCGATGCGGTCAGCCATATCCGCAATGCCCAGCCGGTCATGGCACCAGCGGAAGCGTTGCCGGTGCTGGACGCAGTGCAGCCGGCACGCCTGGCCTCTGAAACCCGTGCGCTGGCATCGGAACCCGCCACGCCACCGCTGGCGCATAGCGCCGAGCACCAACGCATCTCCGCCTACCTGGCGCGCAAATACAAGGTTGCCGCCGACGCCACCCAATGGATCGTCAATGCGGCCTTTGTTACCGGCCGCGATGTCGGCGTCGATCCCTTGCTGATTCTGGCGGTGATGGCGATCGAATCGCGCATGAACCCATTTGCCGAGTCGGGTATGGGCGCGGTCGGCCTGATGCAGGTGATCCCGCGCTTTCACCTGGACAAGTTCGAAGAACTGGGCGGGCGCAATGCCGTGCTCAACCCGGTGGCCAACATCCGGGTTGGTGCCCTGATTCTCAAGGATTACCTGCGGAAATTCGGCGACACCGAGTCCGGCTTGCGCGCCTATTCCGGCGCCACCACGGACGATTTCGGCTACGCCGCGAAGGTGCTGGCCGAGCGGGATCGGCTCAAGGCCGCCAGTGATGCCCATAAACTGGGCCCGCTGGCGACGCCTGCCGCCACGCGCCAGGAGCCGCGTCAAATCAAGATCGAGGCGCCCGAGGCTGAGGGCGTTTGACTGCGCAGGGCCCGGACAAGCGCATCGCGCTGATCAATAGCCTGCGGCGTGACCGTCCTTGCGGGCGTCCGAAGCGGCGATATAGCCGGTGAATCGGCCCTCTTCCTCCAGCCGCCAGGCGAATTGTCCGGACCCGAAATCCATGTAGGGGTCGTTCAGCGTGGCGATGGAATGGCCGCGGTCCTTGAGCGCCAGCATGGTCGCTTCGCGCATGGTGACCTCGGAATTGACCGCCATGCCGCCGGCCACCCGCCAGCGCGGGCCGTCGCAGGCCGCCTGCGGGTTCTGCTGGTAGTCGAGCATTCGGATCAGGGTCTGGATGTGGCCTTGCGGCTGCATGTTGCCGCCCATCACGCCAAAGCTCATCTGCGGCCTGCCATCCCTGGTCAGGAAGGCCGGGATGATGGTGTGGAAGGGCCGCTTGCCGGGCCCCACCTGGTTGGGGTGGCCGTCGGTCAGCACAAAGCCGGCACCGCGATTCTGCAGGCTGATCCCGCCGGGGGCTACCATGCCTGAACCGAAGCCCATGAAATTGGACTGGATGAAGCTCACCATCATGCCGTTTTCGTCGGCGGTGGTTAAGTGAATCGTGCCGCCCTTGTCGGGCGCGCCTGCCTTGAAGTCGATCGCGCGGGCCGGGTCGATCAGCCGGGCGCGCGACTTGAGATAGGCGTCGTCCAGCAGGTGCGCGGGCGTGACCTTTTTCATGAAGCGGATATCCGACACATAGGCATTGATGTCGGCGAACGCGAGTTTCATCGCCTCGATCTGCAGATGCAGGGATTCCGGGCCGTCAGGGTCGAGTGAGGCAAGGTCGAAATTCTCCAGCATGCCCAGCGCCATCAGGGCGGCGATGCCCTGCCCGTTGGGCGGAATCTCGTGCATGGTGTAGCCGCGGTAGTTCTTGCTGATCGGCGTGACCCAGTCGCAGGTGTGGGCTGCCAGGTCGGCTTCGCCCATGACACCACCGTTGGCCTGCGAGTGCCTGGCAATCGCAGCGGCGATCTCGCCGCGATAGTATGCCTCGCCCTTGCTGCGGGCGATTTTCGTGAGGGTCTCGGCGGCGCCCTTGAGGACGAACGACTCGCCGATATGCGGCGTGCGTCCTTTCGGCAGGAAATGCTCGGGGAATCCCGGCTGACTCTTCAGGATCGGCTCCATCGCCTTCCATTTTTGATGGACGATCGGGCTGACCAGGTAGCCGTCGCTGGCGTAGCGGATGGCGAATTCGAACAGGTCCTCGAACGGCAGCTTGCCGAACTTTTCCGACAGCGCGCGCCAGGCCGAGACCGCGCCCGGCACGGTCACGCTGTTGGCGCCGCGCTCGGGTTTGGTGGAGCCCAATGACTTGAAGTAATCCGGGGTCCAGCCCTGCGGCGAGCGGCCCGAGGCATTCAGGCCGTGCAATTCGCGGCCGTCCCACAGGATGCAGAACGCATCCGACCCCAGGCCATTGGAGATCGGCTCGACGATGGTGAGGGTGATCGCGGTGGCCAGCGCCGCGTCGACCGCATTGCCGCCACGACGGTAGGCGTCGATGCCGGCTTGCACGGCCAGCGGCTGCGAGGTGGCGACCACGTTTTTCGCGAACACCGGAATGCGCTTGGTCGCGTAGGGGAAGTTCCAGTCGAATTGCATGTGGATCCTTGTCGAATTACTCGGGCTTGATGCCGGCACGCTTGATCACCGCGGCGTATTTCGCGGTTTCGCGTTCGATCAGGCGGGCGAACTGTTCAGGCGTACCGCCAGCCGGTTCCGCACCGTTGGCGGCGAGGCGCTCGCGAAAGTCCGCCGCCAGCAAGGCCTTGTTGATTTCAGCGTTCAATCGCTGGACTACCGCCGGCGGGGTTGCGGCGGGACCGAACACACCGAAATACGCGCTGCTTTCAAACCCCTTCAACCCGGCTTCATCCATGGTCGGGATTTCCGGCAGCAGCGCCGAGCGCTTCAACTGCGTGATGCCGAATACCTTGACCTTGCCGCCCTTCAAATGCGGCAGTGCGGATGGGATGTTGTCGAACATGAATGAGATCTGGCCGGCGATCAGGTCCGGAATCGCCAGTGCCGTGCCCTTGTAGGGAATGTGCACGACGAAGGTGCCGGTCGCCATCTTGAACATCTCGCCGGTCATGTGGACGATGGTGCCGTTGCCCGACGAACTGAAATTGAGCTTGCCGGGATTGGTCCTGGCGTAGGCGATCAACTCCTTGAGGTTGTTGACCGGCAATGTGGGTGAGACGATCAGAACGTTGGTCGCGTCAGCCATGTGGATGATCGGCGCGAAGTCGCGCTTGACGTCATACGGCATCTTCGGATTGAGGGCCGGCCCGACTGAATGGGTCGACACCGTGGCCAGCAGGATGGTGTAGCCGTCGGGCGCAGCCTTGGCGGCGAGTTCCGAACCGATTGCGCCCCCCGCACCCGGGCGGTTTTCGACAACCACTTGTTGTCCCAACTGTTCGCCCAGCTTTTGCGCCAGTACGCGCCCAAGAATGTCGGTTGCGCCGCCGGGTGGAAACGGGACGATCAGGCGCACCGGCTTGGCCGGGTAAGTCTGGGCAAAGGCACCGGGCGCTGCCAGTGCTGCGGCAAGCGCGAGATTGAACAGGCGGCGGTTGTTCATGATTCCCTCATTCGGCCTTGGCACCGGACTCTTTCACTACCTTGGCCCATTTGGTGATTTCGCTTGCCTGGTAGCGCGCCAGTTCGTCCGGGGTCGAAAGCACCGCGTCCAGTCCCAGCGTCTTCAGCCGCACTTGCACGTCCGGCAGGTTGAACACCCTCACCATCTCACCCTGCAGGCGGTTGACGATGTCGCGCGGCGTATTGGCCGGAGCGAATACGGCGAACCAGGTCGTCGCTTCGAACCCGGGCACGGTCTCGGCGACCGTCGGCACCTCGGGAGCGGCCGGCGAACGGCGGGCGGTGGTCTGCGCCAAAGCGCGGATTTTTCCCTCTTTGGCCATCGGCAGGGCGGATGGCATGTTGTCGAACATCAGTTGTATCTGCCCGCCGATCAGGTCGGGAATTGCGAACTGCCGGCCCTTGTAAGGCACATGCGTCATCGAAGTGCCGGTAAGAGACTTGAACAACTCGCCGCTCACGTGCACCGAGGTGCCGATGCCGGGTGAGCCGAACGAGAGCTTGTTGGGGTTGGCCTTCATGTAGGCGATCAGTTCGGTCACGTTCCTGACCGGCAGGTCGTTGTTGACCACCAGCAGGTTGGGTGCTGATGCCAGCAGCGACACCGGGGTGAAATCCTTGACCATGTCGTAGGACATCTTGGCGTACAGCGCGCCATTGATCGAATGCGTGCCGACGGTGCCCATCACCAGGGTGTAGCCGTCGTTCGGCGCCTTGGCGACAATGTCCGAACCGATGTTGCCGCCGGCGCCGGGCTTGTTGTCGACCACCACCGCCTGGCCCAGCGCCGCTTTCTCGCTGAACAGCCGAGCCAGGATGTCCGGTGCGCCGCCGGTCGGGAAGGTGACCACCATGCGGATCGGCTTGTTGGGGTACGCCTGTGCGAAAACGCCCGTGGCAAGGGTGGCCAGCGCGAGCGCGCCCAACCATGACTTGAATCGCATGAACTCCTCCGTAGCGGTGTGACCAAAAGGCTTCGAGCTTGACCAAAACAAACGGGGCGCACCGTGATGCGCCCCGCTCACCCACAAAACAATACGTCGTCAATCCTCGACGAAAGTTGCTTCGCGCTTTTTCGAGATCGCCGGCAGCGAGATGATCACGATCATCGCCACTGCCATCAGCAGCATGGTCAGCGACAGGGGCCGCGTGAGGAAAACGCTCGGATCGCCGCGCGAGAGCAGCATCGCCCGTCGCAGGTTTTCCTCCATCATCGGCCCCAGGATGAAGCCCAGCAGCAGCGGCGCGGCTTCGCAGCCGAAGCGCAGGAACATCATGCCGAGCACGCCGAACAACACCGTGATCAGCACGTCGAACGAGTTGTTGTTGACCGAGAACACGCCGATGCAGCAGAACATCAGGATCGCCGGGTACAGGATGCGGTACGGCACCTTGAGCAGCTGCACCCACATGCCGATCAGCGGCAGGTTCAGGATCACCAGCATCAGGTTGCCGATCCACATCGAGGCGATCATGCCCCAGAACAGCGCCGGGTTCGAGGTCATCACCTGCGGCCCGGGCTGGATGTTGTGGATGGTCTCGCACCGACCATCAGCGCCATCACCGCGTTGGGCGGAATGCCCAGGGTCAGGAGCGGAATGAAGGAAGTCTGCGCGCCGGCATTGTTGGCCGACTCGGGACCGGCCACACCGCGGATATTGCCCTGGCCAAACGGTGGTTGCGGATTCTTGCCGAGTTTCTTTTCGATCGTGTAGGACGCAAACGCCGCCAGCAAGGCGCCGCCGCCGGGCAGGATGCCCAACAGCGAGCCGATGCCGGTGCCGCGAATGACCGCGGGCAGGGCTTCCTTGAAATCCTTCCAGGAAAGGATCAGGCCCTCGATCTTGTTAGTGAAGGTTTCGCGCGCACCTTTCATGTCGACGTTGGAGATGATCTCGGCGAAACCGAAAACGCCCATGGCCACGCTGATGAAACCGATGCCGTCGGAAAGTTCCGGTATGCCGAAGGCAAAGCGCGAGACGCCGGTATTGACGTCGGTGCCAACCAAGCCCAGCAACAAGCCCAGGATGATCATGCCGATCGCCTTGATCAGTGAACCCGAAGCCAGCACCACCGCGCCGATCAGGCCCAGAACCATCAGCGAGAAGTACTCGGCCGGCCCGAATTTGAAAGCGAGTTCAGCCAGCGGCGCGGCGAATGCGGCCAGGATCAGGGTGCCGAAACAGCCTGCCATGAAAGAGCCCAAGGCCGCCACCGAGAGGGCCGCGCCGGCCCGCCCCCTTCTGGCCATCTGGTAACCGTCAAGCATGGTTACCACCGAACTGGACTCACCCGGCAGGTTGACCAATATGGCTGTGGTCGAACCGCCATATTGCGCACCGTAATAGATGCCGGCCAGCATGATCAGCGCCGCCACCGGTGGCAGCGCGTAGGTGGCGGGCAGCAGCATCGCGATGGTCGCGATCGGCCCGATGCCCGGCAACACGCCGATCAGGGTGCCCAACAGGCAGCCGACAAAGCAGTAGATCAGGTTTTGCAGGGTGAAGGCTGTCGCGAAACCCAGCGACAGATTGGCCATTAATGTATTGAAGGCGTCCATGGTGTCTTATCCGCTCGCTTTACTTTCTTTTCTCGGCAGGCACGAACATGCGCCCCAGTTCCTGCGTGTCCGGCCATACCGGCATTTGCAACTTGATGCCATAGACAAAAATGCCGACCGCCGCCGCGCACAGAATGACGATGCTGCCGATGACCTCGTTGCGGCGCCGCTCGTGGCTGGCCAGCGACGAGATGATCACCAGGGCGGTGACGCAAATCACCAGGCCCAGGCCCTTCAACATCAGGCCGAACAGGGTGACCGAAATCAGGATCAGGCCCATCGCCGGCATGCCGATAAAGAAAGACAACACGCAGCCGGCGATGGTGCCGATGGCCAGCGACGCGTTCGGGCTGGCCCCAACCAATCCGGTCAAAATCGAGAACACCATCATGGCGATGAACACCACCAACGGCTTGAGCGAGACCGGGTGTTCCTTGCCGTCGTTGACGCCCAGCGCCTTGACGAGGATGATCACACCCAGTGCGGCAAGGATCACGCCCAAATAGAACGGAAAGTAGCCAGGGCCCATGCGCGCGCCGGTACCCATGTTGTAGCTGGTGGAGAGCCACGCCGCCAGTGCGCCGAAAATCAGGAACATCAGCCCGGCGTAGAAATCCTGGTAATTCTTGATTTTCATCTTGCTTCATCTCCTCGCGATAGACCGTGACTGCCTGAAAAGCGCTCTCGATAAGGCGGCGTTACGACCGGTCTTGAAACAAAAATCAACCCCGTCAATGCTTTTCAAGGTGCGCAATGATACTGACTTTCAACTTTAGCGGTGTGGTTTTACCAAGTGTTTGAGTTGTGCATTGCAGCATGTGCTGTGATTGATAAGCGCGCCCAGTCACGGCCCGCTGTCGCATGGAGATACGCTTGACTTGCCCGAATGCTTGCAAGCCTGCCCGATCCGTTCCGCTTCAATCAACCTTTGCCCCCGACAGTTTGACGATGCGCGCGTACTTGATCATCTCGCGTTGAATGAATTCGGCGAATTGCTGGGGCGTGTTGCCACCGGCTTCGGCACCCATGCGCGTCAGCCGCTCCTTCAGATCGGCCGTGGCGAGCCCCTTGACGATCTCAGCGTGCAACCTGTCCTGCGCTTCTTTCGGAATGCCGGCCGGCGCCAGGATGCCGAACCAGGTGTCGAGATCGAAACCCTTGAGGCGCGGATCGGCTTCCGCCATGGTCGGCAGCTCAGGCGCGAAGGCCGAGCGCTTCTGGGTGGTAACCGCCAGCGGCCGCACCTTGCCGGCCTTGATTTGCGCGCTGGCGTTGGCAAGGTTGTCGAACATCAGGTCGGTCTGGCCGGCGATTAAGGCCAGCAGCGCCGGGTTGCCGCCTGAGTACGGAATGTGGACGATGAAGGTGCCGGTCAACTGCTTCATCAGTTCGCCCGCCAGATGACCGGTGCTGCCATTGGAGCCGGAGCCGAAATTGAGTTTGCCGGGATTCTTGCGCGCGAAGTCGATCAGGTCTTTGGGCGACTTGATGGCGGATTCCGGCGGCACGATCAACACGTTCGGGGTCGATGCTACCAGGGTGATCGGCTGGAAGTCCTTGATCGGGTCGTATGGCATCTTCGGGTACAGGGCCGGGTTGATGGCATGGGTGGCCACCGCGCCCATGACGATGCTGTAACCGTCGGGCGCGCTCTTGGCCACCAGGTCGGCGCCCAGGTTGCCGCCTGCGCCTGGCCGGTTTTCCACCAGCACCGGCTGCCCCAGGCCATCTTTCATTTTGTCGGCCAGGGCGCGTGCCACCTGGTCGAGCGAGCCGCCTGGTGGGTACGGGACGATGAAACGCAGCGGCTTGTTGGGGAAGGGCTGGGCCAGCGCGAGGCTGGTCAACAGGCTGCATAGCAGGCCACAGGTCAGGCTCGCCAAGGCGCTCTTGGGCGTCATGCGCATCAAATTTCTCCAGCTCTTCTATGGGGGTGCGGCGGCGGCCCTACTCGGCCTTGATGTTGGCGTCGCGAATGATTTTCGCCCAGGTCGCGGTCTCACGCTTGATGTGGGCCGCAAACTCGGCCGGCGGCATGGCGACCGGCGCCAAGCCCTGCGCGGCCAGCGTTTGGCGGACGTCCGGCAGGGCGACGATGCGTCGCACCTCATCGGCCAGTGCGCTCACCGCCGCCGGTGGGGTTTTCGCCGGCGCCATGATGGCGTACCAGGAGCTCACGTCGAAGCCGGTGAGGCCCGCTTCTGCGATGGTGGGAATCTCGGGCGCAGAGCTCGAGCGAGCGCCGCTGGTAACCGCGATGGCGCGCAGCTTGCCAGCCTTGACCTGCGGCAACAGGGTCGGCATGGCGCCGAACATCATGGTGATCTGGCCGCCGATCAGGTCATTCATGGCCTGCACCGTGCCTTTGTAGGGCACGTGCGCGATATCGATCCCGGCTTCACGGCGAAACAACTCGCCCGACAGGTGCAGACCGCTGCCGATGCCGGGTGAGCCGTAGGTGAGTTTGCCGGGGTTGGCGCGCGCGTGCGCGATCAATTCCTTCACCGTCGCAGCCGGCACCGACGGGTGCACCACCAGCAGATTGGGCGCGGTGGCGATCATGGTCACCGGCGTGAAATCGCGCTCCCAATTAAATGGCATGTCGCGCATCAGGGTCGCGTTGATGGTGATGTTGCCGGCCGGCACATGCAGGAAGGTGGTGCCGTCGGGGGCCGACTTGGCGACCTGATCGATGCCCAGGTTGCCCGCCGCGCCGGGCTTGTTTTCAATCAACACCGGCTGGCCGGATTTTTCGCTGATTTTCTGGCCGATCAGGCGCGCCAGCAGGTCGACCGGGCCGCCCGGTGGAAACGGCGCGACGAATTTGACCGGCTTGGATGGCCAAGTCTGCGCGCTGGCGTTGCCGCAACCAAGCAACAGTCCAAGGCCCAGCGGCAGCAGGGCGGCAAGCCGCCACAAGTGGCGAGAAGTCATCGACGGCGTTCTGACGCGCGATTCAATGCAGGTGCCGCTTGCCGCCGCCGTGGGCGCCGCCGCCGCCCGAAGGCAATTCGAAGCGCGTCAGCTTCTGGCCCTGGGCGATCGACAAAAGGCGCTTGGCAAACAGGCGATTGACCGCGTCGATCACGTCGACCATCTCGCCTTTGTCGAAATGCCGCTCCATCAGACGCGTCATGTCTTCGAGCATGTACTGGCGCTGGGTTTCGTGAATCGCCTCGGGAGTCGGGCCGACGAAAATCAGGCCGAATTCATCGCGCCCCTCCTCGTCATCGTTGTCGTAATAGCTGACCTCGATGCCGGCACCCTCGGACGAGATGTCACAAATGCCGGCGCAGGCCTCGTCTAAGGCATTCTGGAAATCGGCGTTGCCTTCGACCGTCCAGCAGATCGCCAGAACGTTCTTGGCGGCGTCATAGGCGATACCGGGTTCTTCTTCAAACATGCTGGGCGCATCCGCGAAAGTACGCGCGCCGCCATAACGCCACATCGGCTTCAACGCGTCCTCGATCTGCTTCGCGGTGATTCCGGGCTTGACCGGAATGTCGCCGTGGACATGGATTTCATATTGTGCGTAATCGCGGCTCATTTGGGTGCCTCTAGAGAATATGGGTCGAGCGCAATTGTGCGATCTCGGCGTCAGTGTAGTTTAGCGAACGCAGCACTTGTTCGGTGTGCTGGCCCAGCAACGGCGGCGCGCCCGTGTATTCCAGCGGCGTGCCGGAAAAGACGATCGGGTTACGCACCATCGGCACGCTGCCGGCCGCAGGATGCGGCAAATCGATGCGCATGCCGCGCGCCACCACCTGCGGATTGGCGAAGGTTTCGGCCAGGGTATTGATCGGGCCGCATGGCACACCCTGCTTTTCCAGTGCGCTGATCCACGCTTCCTTGGTCTTCTGCCGGACCATGGCGGCCAGCAGAGGGATCAGGACATCGCGGTTGCGCACCCGTTGCGGGTTGCTGGAAAAGCGCGCATCGGTGGACAGTTCGGGGCGGCCGCCGGTCTCGCAGAAGCGCGCGTACTGGCTGTCGTTGCCGGTGCCGATAATGACGTGCCCGTCGGCGCATTCGAACACCTGGTAGGGCACCAGGTTCGGGTGCGCGTTGCCGGCGCGCTGCGGACTGTCACCCGAAGTCAGGTAGTTCATGTTCATGTTGGCCAGCATCGCCACCTGCACGTCCAGCAGCGCCATGTCGATGTACTGGCCCAGGCCGGTCTGGTTGCGGCTGGCCAGGGCCGCCAGCACGGCCACACTCGAATACATGCCGGTCATCAGATCCGCCACCGCCACCCCGACCTTTTGCGGGCCGCCGCCGGGCAGGTCGTCGCGCTCGCCGGTAACGCTCATCAGGCCGCCCATGCCCTGGATGATGTAGTCGTAGCCGGCGCGCTGCGCATAGGGGCCGGTCTGGCCGAAACCGGTAATGGAGCAATAGACCAGGCCGGGATTGATCGCCGACAGGCTGGCGTAATCCAGCCCATATTTCTTGAGCTGCCCGGTCTTGTAGTTTTCCAGTACGACGTCCGAGCGCTGTGCCAACCGGCGCACCACTTCCTGGCCCTGGGGCTTGCTGATATCTAGGGTGACCGACTGCTTGCCGCGATTGGCCGCAAGGAAATAGGCCGCCTCGCTAGTGTCATTGCCGGCGGCATCCTTCAGGTAGGGCGGGCCCCAGGTGCGGGTGTCGTCGCCGCCGCCGCTGCCGTCGGCGTCCACCGGCCGCTCGATCTTGATCACCTCGGCCCCCATGTCGGCCAGCACTTGTCCGCACCACGGCCCGGCGAGCACGCGCGACAGGTCGAGAACTTTGAGGTGGGTCAGGGGGCCGGGCATGAAAGGCTTTGGGTACCGCGCTGCGACGAGGGCCTAATGATAGCTTGGCTATAATCATCAGGCTTATCAACCTTGGAGACGCTCGCATGAAACCAACATCAAAGCGCAGCGCGATACTAAAAAGCAGTGCTGCGGCATTCGCCCTGGTCTGCGCCGCGGTCACGCCGGCGGCATGGGCCGAGGTCGAAATCCAGTGGTGGCACGCGATGGCCGGCGCCCTGGGCGAGCGCGTCAATGATCTGGCAAAGCGCTTCAACGCCGAGCAGAAGCAATACAAGGTCGTGCCGGTGTTCAAGGGCTCCTACGACGAAACCATGGCTTCAGGCATTGCCGCGTTTCGCGCCAAGAACCCGCCGCACATCCTGCAGGTCTACGAGGTCGGCACCGCCACCATGATGGCATCCAAGGGCGCGATCAAGCCGGTCTACGAAGTGATGGCGCAAGGCAACAAGAAGTGGGATCCGCAACAGTACATCCCGGCGGTGACCAGCTACTACACAGACAATCAGGGCAAGATGCTGTCCTTGCCCTTCAACAGCTCGACCCCGGTATTCTTCTACAACAAGGATGTGTTCAGGAAGGCCGGCATCAGCGCGCCGCCCAAGACATGGGCCGAGGTGCAGGATGCGGCGCAGAAGGCCAAGGCGGCGGGCTCTGCCTGCGGTTTCACCACCGGCTGGCAGTCGTGGGTCATGCTGGAGACCATGAGCGCCTGGCATAACCAGGAATTCGCCACCCGCTCCAACGGCTTCGAAGGCATGGATGCCAAGCTAAGTTTCAATACCCTGATGGCGGTGCGTCATGTGTCGCGCCTGTCGTCCTGGGCCAAGGGCGAACTCTTCACCTATGCCGGCCGTCGCAATGAGCCTGAAGCGAAGTTCTTCAACGGTGAGTGCGCGATGCTCACTTCTTCGTCCGCTGCCTATGCCAATATCAAGAAGAACGCCAAGTTCGACTTCGGTGTCGCCAAGCTGCCCTACTATGAGGAAGAAACCGGTGCGCCCTACAACACCATCATCGGCGGCGCATCCTTGTGGGTGATGGCC
>JBEIFV010000130.1:0-17231 GCA_040382235.1 Burkholderiales bacterium | reverse complement strand
CGCAGCGCGCCGAGGCCACCCGCTTCGAGAACCGGCCGGCGCTGCGCACCCGGCTGCCGCAGACCCTGTTGCGCCTGCAGCGACGCAATTTTTTCCGGGTGGCCGCGCCAAAGGCCGCGCCCCTTGTGTGCCAGGTGCCGATGCCGGACGGCGCGCTCACGCAATTCGTGATCGACGATTTGAGCGTGGGTGGCGCAGCCATCCTGGCCGGTCCCGGTTTCGAATCATTCGCCGCCGGCACGGTGTTCGAAAACTGCCGCATCGAGTTTCCCGAACACGGCACCATCAGCACCACGATCGAATTGCGCAACCAGAGTCCGGCCGGCCATCGTGTACGCTATGGCTGCCGTTTCCTGCATCTGGCAGGAACGGTGGAAAGCCTGCTGCAACGTTACATAAGCCAGCTTGAACGGACGCATCGCACCATGGTTCAAGCCTGACGGGCAGCTTCAAGAGCCCGCCCGCCAACCTCAGACGCTCATGTTCATGATGTCATGGTAAGCGGACATCAACCGGTTGCGTGCCTGCACCACCGCCTGAAACGAGATGCTTGATTTCTGCATCGCGATCATGGTCTCTTCAAGGCTGACACTGGTGTCGCCCAGCTGAAAGCGCTTGCCCATTTCGGTGGCATCGGCCTGCGCGCGATTCACGCCTTCCAGGACATCGCGTAGCGCGTCGCCAAAACTGGCGCCCGCCGGCGCGCTCGCCGAAGCAGGCCCACTGGCCGGTGCGGCAAGCGCGCGTCCGGCCGCGGAAATCGAACTGATTGCATCCATGCGGCACTCCTTTTCGCGGCGTATCGGGAGCGGCGGCGCCATGCCGCCGGACATTGACCCCCATGGGTCACCGGTAGGCCAAGCATAGCCGCGCAGGCGCGGTGCACGCGGCGCGAATTGCCGCGCAAAAGCCGCCCTTCTCGCCTGTTGGCAGAAGACCGGGATTTGCATAATCGTCTCACCGCCTCGCATCACCCGGGACACGTATTTCATGGCAGACAACGCATTGGCAATCGCGGGCAACACCTTGCCCGGCAGCGACCTTCTGGCGGGCTGGCGCGCACTTCCCGCGAGCAACAAAGTCGCCAGCATGATCGGTGCCGCCGCATCGATCGCGATTCTGGTCGCCGCGTGGATGTGGAGCCAGGCACCCGACTACCGAATCCTGTTCAGCCAGATTCCCGACAAGGATGGCGGTGCGATCATCGCCGCGCTCAACCAGCAGAACGTTCCCTACAAGATGGCCGAGGGCGGATCGATCCTGGTCCCGGCGCCGCTGGTCCACGAAACCCGCCTCAAGCTGGCCTCCGCCGGCATTCCCAAGGGGGGCAATGTAGGCTTCGATCTGATCGACAACCAGAAGTTCGGCGCCACCCAGTTCCAGGAGCAGGTCAACTACCAGCGTGCGCTGGAAGGGGAACTGACCAGGTCGATCCAGTCACTGGCGGCGGTGCAATCCGCGCGCGTGCACCTGGCGATTCCCAAGACCTCGATTTTCATGCGCGAGCAGCAGCGCCCGACCGCCTCGGTGCTGCTCTCGATATATGCCGGCAAGACACTGGATCGCTCGCAGGTCTCGGGCATCATGCACCTGGTGTCGTCGAGCCTGCCCGACCTGCCGGCGAAAAATGTCAGCATCGTCGACCAGAACGGCACCCTGCTCTCGCCCGCCCCCGAGAATGCCGCCGGCGGCCAGCTCGATGCCACCCAGCTTTCGTACGTGCAGCAGATCGAGCAGGCGCACGTCAAGCGCATCATGGAAATCCTGACGCCTCTGTACGGCGCCGACAACGTGCGCGCGCAGGTCACCGCCGATATCGACTTCAACCAGACCGAACAGACCTCGGAAAACTTCAAGCCCAACCAGGGCAAGGACGAAGCCGTGATCCGCAGCCAGCAGGTGAGCGAATCCGGCAACGGCGCGGGTGCTGCCGCCGGCGTGCCAGGCGCCCTGTCGAACCAGCCGCCGCCGGCAGGCAACGCGCAAATCGCGGGCGGCCCCACCAATCCGGTGGCGGGCGCCGCGGGGACGAATGGAGCCAATGGCCGCCGCGAATCGGTCACCAATTACGAAATCGACAAGACAGTGCGCCGTGTCAAGAACGCCACCGGTGCGGTCAAGCGACTGTCGGTGGCGGTGATCCTCAATCATCGCAGACCGGCCGGCGCCAAACCCGGTGCACCCGCGCTTGCGCTGGCGGCCGAAGAGGTCACCAAAGTGGATGCACTGGTCAGGGAGGCCATGGGGTTTTCAAAGGACCGCGGCGACTCGATCAACGTTCTGAATGCACCGTTCACCCCGCGCGAAGTCGAGGTATTGCCGGAAGTGCCGATCTGGAAGCAGGCCGACAACCTGAACCTGATCAAGGACCTTGGAAAACAGGCTTTGATCGCCGCCGTGGTGCTTTACATCCTGCTGGGAGTGCTGCGCCCGCTGTTGCGCCAGATCCTGGCGCATCGCCCGCCTGAGCCGACCCCGGAACCGCGCCGCGAGATCGAAGCGGCGGCGTCGGCGGCGCCGGCTGCCCCCGCCCTGCCCAGCCCGCTTGACAATGTGCGCGCGCTGGCCAAGCAGGATCCCAAGGTGGTGGCCAATGTGGTGCGCAGTTGGGTGAATCAATGAGCGGTCTCGCCTGGCTGGCCGAAGAGGGCGCGAATCCTCCCCCGGGGAGGATGTCACGCAGCCACTGGGGGGCCAACCAATGAGCGACGCCGGTGTGGACGAAGGCGCGATCCTGCTCATGGCCCTGGGTGAGGAGGAGGCAGCGGAAGTCTTCAAGCTGCTCTCGCCCGAGGATGGACAGAAGTTGGGCGTCGCGATGGCCAAAATGAAGAACGTGTCGCGCACCAAGATCGATTCGGTGCTGACCAAGTTCAACGCCGAAGTCGGTCAACAGACCTCGATCGGGGTGGATTCGGACAACTACATTCGCTCGGTGCTCTCGCGCGCCTTGGGCGACGAAAAAGCCAAGTTCGTGCTGGACCGCATTTTGCAGAACGGCGACAGCGCCGGCATCGAAAACCTGAAATGGCTGGACGCCGCCTCGGTGGCCGAACTGGTGAAAAACGAGCACCCGCAGATCATCGCTTCGATCCTGGTGCACCTTGAGCGTGATCACGCGGCCTTGATCTTGAACGCACTGAGCGACCGCCTGCGCGGCGATGTGGTGATGCGCATCGCCACGCTGGACGGCATTCATCCAAGCGCCCTGCGCGACTTGAACGAAACCATCACAAAAGTGCTGGCGGGGTCGGACGATGTCAAAAAGTCCGCGCTGGGCGGGGTGCGCATCGCCGCCGAGATTCTCAATTTTGTCGGCAGCACCTCGGAAGCCGCGATTCTCGAGGCGGTACGCACCGTCGACGACGGCATCGCACAGGGAATCATGGACGAGATGTTCGTATTCGAGAACCTGATGGATATCGACGACCGCGGCATCCAGACGCTGCTCAAGGAAGTGCAGTCCGCATCGCTGGTGGTGGCGCTCAAGGGTGCGCCGCCCGACCTGCGCGAGAAGATCCTGAGCAACATGTCGTCACGCGCCGCCGAGATGCTCAAGGAAGACCTCGAATCGCGCGGCCCGGTGCGCGTATCCGAGGTCGAGTCCACACAGAAGGAAATCCTAAAAATCGTGCGCCGGCTGGCCGACGAAGGACAAATTGTGCTCGGAGGTCCAGGTGACGACAGCTTCATCTAAACAGGGCGCTACTGGCGCCAACAATTATCAACGCTGGCAATTCGCGACCTTAAACGCGCGTGTCGATGAGGCGGGCGAGACCGCATCACAGCCGATGATCACCGAGCCTGAGCTGGCGCGCCTGAAGGAAAGCGCGCGCATCGAGGGCTACAAAGCCGGCTTCGCCAGCGGGCGTGCCGACGCAGGCGATGCGGTCGGCGCCGAGACCACGCACTTGCGCGTCCTGGCGGGCGCGCTCGACCGCGCGCGCGTGGCGCTCACCGATGAAACCGCGCAGGCGCTGTTGGCTCTGGCCACCGAAATCGCGCAACACGTCCTGCGCACCGAACTCACCCACGATCCGCGATCGATGCTGCCGGCCGTGCGCGAGGCGCTCGACCTGGCCGACGGCGGCGCCCATCCGCAGCTTTTGCTCAATCCCGGCGATATTGACTTCGTGCGTCGCCACCTGGGTGATGACCTCGCGGTCGAGCAATGGCGCTTGACCGAAGATGCGCGCATCGAGCCCGGCGGCTGCCGCGTCGTGACCGCCAACGGTGCGGTCGATGCGACCCTGGCCGCGCGCTGGCGGCGCGCCGCCGCCGCTCTGGGCATGGAGGGCGCCGACGCACCAGCCGACAACGGCGCGGAAACGGCCTGATGATGCACCCGCCGCCCGCCGAGCCGGGCTCCAATCCATGGCCGGAATTCCTGTCGCAATGCAGCGGCCATCTGGCTGCCGTATCGACCATTCGCGCCCAGGGCCGGCTGACCCGTGTCGCCGGCCTGGTGATGGAAGCGGTCGGCCTGCGCCTGCCGGTAGGCAGCACCTGCCTGGTCAGTCAGGACGGCATGAATCCCGTCGAAGCCGAAGTGGTCGGTTTCGCCGGCACCAAGCTGTTTCTGATGCCAACCACCGATGTGTTCGGCCTGACCCCGGGTGCGGCAGTGATCGCGGCCGATTCGCAGGTGGCGCGACCGAAACCGGGCCGCAGCAATCATCCGTGGCGCCGCGCCGAAGACCGTACCAAGCATCTGCCGGTGGGCGCCGGCCTGTTGGGCCGGGTGCTCGATGCCCAGGGGCGGCCGCTGGATTCCCTGGGCCCGCTCGACCTGCAGGCCAGGGTGCCGCTTTCGTCACGCCCGCTCAATCCGATCGACCGCATCCCGATCAGCCAGCCGCTCGATACAGGCGTGCGCGCCATCAACGCGCTCCTGACCGTGGGGCGCGGCCAGCGCATGGGCCTGTTCGCCGGCTCCGGCGTGGGCAAGAGCGTGCTGCTGGGGATGATGGCCCGCTACACCAACGCCGACGTCACCGTGGTCGGGCTGATCGGCGAGCGCGGCCGCGAGGTCAAGGAATTCATCGAGGAATCCTTAGGCGCGGAAGGCCTGGCGCGCGCGGTGGTGATCGCGGCACCGGCCGACGTGCCGCCGCTCCTGCGCATGCAGGGCGCCGCCTATGCGACGACCATCGCCGAGTACTTTCGCAATCAGGGGAAAAATGTTCTCCTGATCATGGATTCACTGACACGCTATGCCATGGCGCAGCGAGAAATCGCCCTGGCCATCGGGGAGCCGCCTGCCACCAAAGGGTATCCGCCGTCGGTGTTCGCCAAGCTGCCGCAACTGGTTGAACGGGCGGGCAATGGTTCAACCCGCGACGGTGTCGACGCGCAGTCGGCCGGATCGATCACCGCCTTCTACACCGTGCTTACCGAAGGCGACGATCAGCAGGATCCGATCGCCGATGCGGCCCGCGCCATCCTGGACGGGCACATTGTCTTGTCACGCAGCTTAGCCGACGCCGGTCACTACCCGGCCATCGATATCGAACAGTCCATCAGCCGCGTGATGCACGCGGTGGCGCAACCGGATGATGTACGCCGGGCCAAGCAGTTCAAGACCCTGATCGCCCGTTACCAGCGCAACCGCGACCTGATCAATGTGGGCGCCTATGCCGCCGGCAGCGACCCGGTGCTCGACCTGGCCATCACCCTGTGGCCGCGGCTCGAGGCCTTCCTGCAGCAGGACATGCATGAGCACGCAAGTTTCCTGCAGAGCCAGGCGCAGTTGCGCGACCTGCTCGCAGGCGGCGCCTGATGCGCCGCATATGGCCTGGCGCCCTCCCCCAATCCACTTCGCTATGCCGTCCCTTAAAACCACCACCAGCGCCGCGCTGTTTGATCCGCCGTACGCGGCGCTCGTGCTTTCCACACCAACCATCACAGCGCCCATAAGGGAGTCAACCGATGCTTAAATCCTTCGCCACCTTGATCGACGTAGCCAAGCGTAAAACCGATTCCGCCGCCATCAAGGTCGGCCAGCTCAACGCGCGCCTGAGCGAATCGGATCAGAAGCACGGCGTGCTGGTCAATTACCGCAACGAGTATCGGGCCCGCCTTGAAACAGCGGTGGTGCGCGGCGCCCCGGTGGGAGAAGTGCGCAACTTCCGCGCGTTCCTAGACAAGCTTGACGAAGCGGTGAGGCAGCAGGAAAGCGAAGTCGGATTCTGGCGCGAGCAGATCGATAACGCCCGCGGCCAGTGGCAAGGCGAGCAGCGGCAGCTCAGCTCCTTCAACACCATCTCCGCCCGCCGCGACGCGCTCGAAACGCGTGCAGAGGGCCGTCGCGACCAAAAGCAGCAGGACGAATTCGCCGCGCGTGCGGCGGGCGGCCAACGCTTCGCTTTCGGTGAATAGGCATGCAAAGAACCCTTCTTTCAACAATGCATTGATTCACGGAATCCAGCATGTCCCCACTTTTGAGCCTTGCCAATACGCCGCCACCCCCACCCAACGCCGATAGCGCCAACCAGGCCCAGGAGCAGCCGCAGGATCTAGCGCAAGCACGCTTCGCCGATATCCTGCGCCAACGGCAGGACGCTTCCAACGCGCCCGGCCAGGCCCCCGGGGAAGCCCATCCAGCCGACGCATCCGGCGATCCCAAGGAGGCCGGCAGCATCGCCGCGGACACCGATGGCACCGGCGAACGCCTGACGGCGGCAGCGCTGGAAGCCGCAACGCCCGGCAGCGCGCTTGATCCGGCGCAACTGCCGCCCATTTGGACCCCACCGGTGCCGATACTGCGCATGGCCGCGCCGGAAACCCTGGCCACTGCAATCCTGGCGCAGAGAAACCAGGCCGATGCGATCGCCAATCCACAGGCCGGCCGCACGGCTGATCCGACCGCAAGGCTGCTGGAAGCCGGCGCCGGCAACAGCGCTTCTCGCGGCGTCGAGATGCAGGCAGGCAATGGCCGCAGCTTGCGCGCCGACATTGGCGGTCTGCGCATGGCTGCCTTGCAGAGCGCCGGCAGCGCCGATCAGCCGGCCGCACTTGCGCAAGCCGGCGCGAGCGCGGCCAGCGAAACACGGCCAAACGGCAGCGCCGTCGACGCGCCGACCGCGCGCACCGATGCACTCCCCTGGGGCAGTACGGCACTGCAAGCCGAGGTCGGCGCGGCGCGCAGCGCCAGCCCCGCGCCCCACACCGTTTCTGTCGAGGCGCGCGTCGGAACGCCGCGCTTTCTGGACGAGACCGCGCAGCAGGTCACCTGGCTTGCCAAAAACGGCATCGAACATGCCGAGATTCGCGTCAAGCCGGCCGAGCTGGGCCCGATCTCGGTGCGCATCGAAATGCAGAACAACGAAGCTGTCATCAGCTTTGCGGTGACCCAGCCGGAAACCCGGGTGGCGGTGGAAGACGCATTGCACCGTCTGCAGGAAATGCTTGCCGAAAGCGGCATTTCGATGGGCGAGACCAGCGTCGGCGGCCAGAGCTTCGGCCAGCAGCTGCGCGACGACCGCGAGGCTCCTCGCAGTCGCAACTTTTTCGCATCTCCCGCCGACATGCACGCCACGGCGCTTGAAGGCATGGGCGTGCGCGCCCGGGTGGCGGCACGCGGCCTGGTCGATACGTTCGCCTGACCCTCTGGCGGTCGCATCCCGCGGCGCCGCCGCGCCACCGCCCATCGCATCCTGGGGCGGCCCGCACAGGCGCCGGCCGCCGCCCCACCAGTGCCCGCCAGCCG
This sequence comes from Burkholderiales bacterium, assembly GCA_040382235.1. Taxonomy (GTDB): domain Bacteria; phylum Pseudomonadota; class Gammaproteobacteria; order Burkholderiales; family JAEUOS01; genus JAEUOS01. The sequence goes on along the minus strand of JBEIFV010000130.1, from coordinate 9,523 downwards.
GCCCTGCTGCGGCGACCACTGTCCGCGAAGCCCGCGGCTGGCCAGTCGGTGCGCGCAATAGAGGCGCAAAGCGCCTCGTTCTCTGCGCTTGATCTGCTCTCCGGGAAAGCAACAATATGCCGTCTAGAGCTGGTTTCGGCCTCGATCCCCGGGGCCGGCAACCGGCGCGTGCGGGCATGGCCCAGCCAATCTCATGGAGGAGCAATCGATGTCAACTGCAGCAGTCGCGGACGCCGGCATGGCGCCGAAAAAGAAGGGCAAGAAACTCTTGATCATCATCATATCCGCAGTCGTTCTGCTGGCTGCGGCGGGTGGCGGTGCCGCGTTCTTCCTGATGAAGAAGAACGTCGCCGGCGCCAAGAAGGCAACCCGCTCCGGACCGCCGGTGTTCGCCGCGCTTGAGCCTTTCACGGTCAATCTGGCCGACCCGGGTCGTGAACACTATCTGCAGATCGGCCTGACCTACGAAGTGCACGCCGCCGACGTCGCCGACGCGCTGAAAGCGCAAATGCCGCTGATACGCAGCCGCGTGCTGCTGCTGCTCACCAGCCGCACCGCCGACGAGCTGGGCTCGCCCCAGGGAAAGGCCAAACTGGCATCCGAACTGGTGGGTCTGGCACGCGCCGCACTGGCCCAATCGACCGTGTCGGGCACCAAAAACAACGAAGTCGGCGTCATCGACGTGCATTTCTCGTCGTTCATCATCCAGTAGACCGGTTTACCCGACGACCACTTTCAGGCACCCATGTCCACCGAAATTCTCTCCCAGGATGAAGTCGATGCCCTTCTCAAGGGCGTCAGCGGCCAAGATGAAGATAAAGATAAAGTTGAAGCCGCGCCGGAATCCACTGAAGGCCCGCGCCCCTACAACATGGGAAAGCAGGAGCGCATCGTGCGTGGCCGCATGCCCACGATGGAAGTCATCAACGAGCGCTTCGCACGCCTGTTGCGCGTGGGCCTGTTCAACTTCATGCGCAAGAGCCCGGACATCACTGTAAAACCGGTCAAGGTCGTCAAGTACGGCGAATTCATTCGCAATCTGGTGGTGCCGACCAACCTCAACATCGTGCAGACCAAGCCGTTGCGCGGCAACTCGCTGATCATTTTTGATCCGACCCTGGTGTTCACGGTGATCGAAGACATGTTCGGGGGCGACAGCCGCTTCAGTACGCGTGTCGAGGGCCGGGATTTCACACCGACCGAGCAACGCATCCTCCAGCGCATGCTGTCGGTGGTGCTGGAGTGCTACAACAAGGCATGGCAACCGGTGTTTCCGCTGTCGATGGAATTCCTGCGCTCGGAAATGAATACCCAGTTCGCCACCATCGCCACACCGTCGGAAATCGTGATCGCCTCGACATTCTCAATGGAGCTGGCCTCGGCCGGCGGCGACATCCATGTGGTGACGCCGTACTCCACCATGGAACCGATCCGCGACCAGCTCTACAGCAGCACGCAGGGCGACGGCGCCGAACCCGACAGCCGCTGGATGCAGATGCTGGGGCGCCAGGTACAGCATGCCGAGGTCGAGCTTACCGCGCACCTGGCGCGCGCCCAGATCACCCTGGCGAAGGTGCTGGGCATGCGTCGCGGCGACGTGATCGGCATGGACATCAAGCCCACGCTCACCGCCGAGGTCGACGGGGTGCCGATCTTCGAATGCCGCTATGGCGTGCTCAACGGGAAATACGCCATCAAGGTCGAGAAGATCATCGCGATTTCGCAGAAGGAAAACTCTCTTGGAGACACCCATGTCTGACCAGACCAATACCGCATCGGCCGAGGACGAGTGGGCCGCCGCCATGGCCGAGCAAGCCGCCACCGGCGAGGCTGGGGCGATCGAGGCGACCAGCGCGGCAGCCGCACGCCCGGCCAACGACATTTTCCAGCAGTTCGCACCGGCGGCGGGCAGCGCTCACGCCAACGATATCGACATGATCATGGATATCCCGGTGCAGCTGAGCGTCGAGCTCGGGCGCACCAAGATACCGATCAAGCACATCCTGCAACTGGCGCAGGGCTCGGTGGTCGAGCTTGACGGCCAGGCGGGCGAGCCGATGAATGTGCTGATCAATGGCTGCCTGATCGCCCAGGGTGAAGTGGTGGTGGTCAACGAAAAGTTCGGCATCCGCCTGACCGACATCATCACGCCGTCCGAGCGCATCCGGAAGCTCAATAGATGATGCGACAACGCAGCGTCTTGCTGGCAGGCAGCGTTTGCTGCCCGTCACTTGCCCTGGCTGCCGATCCGGTACCCGGCCCGGCCGGCATGCTGCAGATGCTGCCCGGACTGGCCCTGGTTCTGGTACTGATCCTTGCGCTGGCCTGGGTTGCCAAGCGCACCGGCGTGGGCCGTGCCGCCACCGGTGGTGCGCTGCGTATCGTCGCCGACAAATCGGTAGGCGCCCGCGAGCGGGTGGTGGTGCTTGAAATCGCCGGGCAATGGCTGGTGCTGGGCGTGGCGCCCGGCCAGGTCCGCACCCTCACACAAATGGCGCGCCCCGAGCAAAGCGGCGCGGATGCGCCCGACAGCGTAGCCAAGCCGCCGTTCGCGACATGGCTTGAGCGCGCCTTGAAGAAAACATGAAACACCCGCGCCCCGCAGCACGCTACATCCCTGCCCTGCCCTGGCTGCTACTGCTGGGCGTGCTGGCGGTGATACCGGGCAGCGCTTTGGCACAGGCCGCGGCCCTGCCCGGCCTGACCTCGACGCCGGGCCCGGGCGGCTCGACTACCTACTCGCTGCCGATCCAGACCCTGCTGGCGCTGACTTCGCTCACCTTCCTGCCGGCGGTGTTGTTGATGATGACCGGCTTCACCCGCATCGTCATCGTCATGTCGCTCCTGCGCCATGCGCTGGGTACGCAGACCGCGCCGCCCAACCAGGTGATCGTCGGCTTGTCGCTCTTTCTCACCATGTTTGTCATGAGCCCGACGCTCGACCGGGTCTACGCCGAAGCCTATCTCCCCTACAGCACCAACCAGATGAGCTTCAATGACGCGATCAAGCGCGCCGAAGTGCCGATGAAGGGCTTCATGTTGAAGCAGGTGCGCGAGCCCGACCTGGCCTTGTTCGCCAAGCTGGCCAAGCGTCCGGCGGCGGAGAAGCCCGAAGAGATGCCCTTCACCGTGGTGGTGCCGGCGTTTGTCACCAGCGAGCTCAAGACCGCGTTCCAGATCGCCTTCATGATCTTCATTCCGTTCCTGGTGATTGATATGGTGATCGCCTCGGTACTGATGTCGATGGGCATGATGATGCTGTCGCCGGTGATGATCTCGCTGCCGTTCAAACTGATCCTGTTCGTGCTGGTGGACGGCTGGAATCTGTTGATCGGGTCGTTGATTGCGAGTTTCCATTGAGTTCCGACAAAAGTGAAAACCTACTTTTGTCGGGCTTGGTTTGTATGAAATCGCCGGCGGAGCCGGACGATTTCACTTCTCAAATGCCAGGAAAAACCTCTCGCCATACTGTTGCGGAATAGCGCCATGTTCACCACCCAGACCGTTCTGACTCTTGGCGCCGAGGCGCTTTGGCTTACTTTGCTGATCTCGGCGCCACTGCTGCTGGCCGCGCTGGTGGCGGGGCTGGTGGTGGGCATCTTTCAGGCTGCAACGCAGATCAACGAGATGACGCTTTCATTCATTCCGAAGCTGATCTGCATGTTCGGCGTGATGGTGTTGGCCGGGCCCTGGATGCTGGCCACCATGGTCGATTTCATGCGCCGACTGATCACGGGCATTCCCGGGATGATCGGCTGAGCGCGCCACGGAAGAGCCATGTTCAGCATCAACAGCGAGCAATTGTTCGGCTGGGCCGCGGCCTTTCTGGGGCCAGTCATCCGCATTCTGGCGCTGATCAGCACCGCGCCGGTGTTGAATCACAGGGCCATCCCACCGCAGGTCAAGATCGGCCTGGCAATGGCAATCGCGATCATTGTTGGTCCCACCTTGCCTGTACTGCCATCGGCCGCGCTCGACTCCTGGAACGCCGCCGGCGTGCTGGCCCAGCAGGTGGCCATCGGTGCGGCCATGGGCTTCATGCTGCGCCTGATCTTCGCCGCCATCGAACTGGCCGGCGACCTGATCGGCCTGTCGATGGGCCTGTCGTTCGCCACCTTCGTCGACCCGCAGAATTCCGACCAGACGCCTCTGGTCGGCAGCTTTCTTGGCGTGCTGGCGAGCCTGATCTTCCTGGCCTTGAACGGCCACCTGATCGTGATCAACGGCATCGTCGAGAGCTTTCGGGTGTTTCCGATCGGCAGCATGCCCACCGGCGGCGCTTCACAACTGCGCGATTTCGCCATGATGGGCGGTGAAATTTTCCGCATCGGCGTGCACCTGGCCCTGCCGATCCTAGCCGCCCTGCTGGTGGTCAACCTGGCGATCGGCGTGATGACACGCGCCGCCCCGCAGTTGAACCTGATGTCCTTCGGCTTTCCGGTCGGGCTCCTGGCCGGCGTCTGGATGCTGTGGATGGCCGCGCCCTGGTTGCTGATGGCGATCCAGACACACATCGAGCGCAGCCTGGCGTTCCTGATGCGCTGAACGCTCGTAGTGCGCTTGGCAGTTGTGGTGCATGATCCGGCTCGCGATATCGCGCTGCCATCGCCGCGCCCTGCGGCTGCAGGCTGTGCGCCAACGCTGCAGCATCGATGCGGCAGCGCCGCAATTTCGCTTGCCAACTCGCAATGCGAGAACGCCGCCACTTGCCGATGGCATCGATACCCTGAATCTGAAGCGCTGTCACCCATGCCAGGTCGCGCAGGTGCTGTGCCTCCCAGGCATCGAGCGTACGCGGGCGACGGTCGATCAGGCGAAAGGTGCCGATGTTGCTTGCGTTGGCCATCTTGAGCGGGCAGCCGGCATAAAAGCGGATATGCGGCGCGCCTGTTGCCAGCGGATTGTCGGCGAAGCGCTCGTCCTTGACCGTGTTGTCGATCACGATCAGGTCGTCGCCCGGGATCGCGTGGCCGCAAAAGCTGATGTCGCGGCCGGTTTCGTCGGCGTTCAGGCCGCAACGCGACTTGAACCAGTGCCGATTGACATCGACAAGACTCACCAGGGCGATCGCCACATCGAATTGCGAGCACGCATGGACGGTGAGGGCGTCGAATTTCTCCTCGGGATCGGTGTCAAGGATCGACGGGTCGCGCAGGGTGGCGATACGCGCGGCTTCGCCGCTCGGCAAGGTTGGGGCTTGCATGGGCGCTCTCGACAATCGCTTGATTGCATGGCTTTTGAGTTTGGGCGGCGCACCGACTTTTGATCGTGTCGGCAGAGCTCTGGTCGACCGGCAATTCGGCGCTTTGGCGCGGCATTCGCGGGCGCCTGCCGTCCGCGGGCGGTTGCGCGATCAGCCGGTCGCAGGCTGCATCGCTGTTGGCATTGTCGTCAGCGCTCACCTCAACCGGACCCGCAAAATCAAGTCCGCTGCCGTGCACGTGGCAGCAGCGCGCCACAATCGCACGCTTGAGGGCAGACTAAAATACCCGCATGAAATCCGCCCCCGCCCTTTCGCTGGTCGGCAATGATGGCCACACGCCGATGATGCGCCAATACCTGGCGCTCAAGGCGGACCATCCGGCCACGCTGATGTTCTACCGCATGGGCGACTTCTACGAAGTGTTCTACGCCGATGCCGAGAAGGCCGCGCGCCTCCTGGGCATCACGCTGACCACGCGCGGCGCATCCGGCGGCCAGCCGGTGAAGATGGCGGGTGTGCCGGTGCATTCGTTGGAGCAATATCTGGCGCGCTTGGTCAAGCTGGGCGAATCGGTGGCGATCTGCGAGCAGATCGGCGACCCCGCCACTTCCAAGGGGCCGGTCGAACGCAAGGTGGTGCGGGTGGTCACACCCGGTACCATCACCGACCAGGCGTTGTTGCCGGAAAAGGCCGACGCGCTGCTGCTGGCGGTGCTGCCCGACAAGATCGGCGCTGCTGAAAAGGCGCGCTCATATGGCCTGGCCTGGCTCAACATCGCCACCGGCGAACTGACCGTGGCCGAGATCGCGCCGGCCAGGCTGGCGCATGATCTCGAACGCCTGCGCCCGGCCGAAATCGTGCTGCCCGATGGCGCCAGTTTCAGCCTCGGCGCCGGGCTGCCGGAATGCGTGGCACGGACGCTGCAAAACGCCTGGAATTTCGACGCACGCGCCGGCGCCAAGCTGTTGCAGGACCATTTCGGGGTGGCGACTTTGGACGGCTTTGGGTGCGCCGGCTTGACCCTTGCCTTGGGCGCCGCCGGTGCGCTGCTGCGCTACGCACAGGGCACGCAGGGCCAGGCGCTCTCGCATGTGCGGGGGATCGCGGTCGAGGCCGGCGACGAATACCTGACGCTCGACGCGGTCACGCGGCGCAACCTGGAGATCACCGAAACGCTGCGCGGCGCGCCGGCACCGACGCTTTTCGCCACGCTCGACAGCTGCGTCACCTCGATGGGCAGCCGCATGCTGGCACGCTGGCTGCACCATCCACGACGCGATCGGCGCGTGGCGCAGGCGCGCCATGCCGCGATCGCCGCGCTTCAGGGCGATGGCCGTGGCTACGACAAGCCGCGCGAGCTTCTGCGCGCGGTTTCCGACATCGAGCGCATTGCCACCCGCGTCGCGCTGGGCTCGGTGCGCCCGCGCGAGCTGGCGGGCCTGCGTGAATCGCTGACGGCGCTGCCGGCGATCAGCGCCTGCCTGCCGCAGGCGGGCCTGTTCATCGAACTTGGCCACGATCTCAAGGTGCCGCCCGAGCTCTCGGCCCTGCTGCAAGCGGCCGTGCATGCCGAGCCCGCGGCACGGCTTGTCGACGGTGGCGTGATCGCCGGTGGATTCGACAGCGAACTGGATGAACTGCGTGCGCTCACCACCAATGCCGGCGAATTCCTGGTGGCGCTTGAAGCACGCGAGCGCGAACGCACCGGCATTCCCAATCTGCGGGTTGAATACAACCGCGTGCATGGCTACTACATCGAGGTGACCAATAGCCACGGCCACAAGATTCCGGACGACTACCGGCGTCGCCAGACGCTCAAAAACGCCGAGCGCTACATCACGCCCGAGCTCAAGACCTTTGAAGACCGCGCCCTGTCGGCGGAAAGCCGTGCGCTGTCGCGCGAGAAGGCTTTGTATGAAAAGCTGCTGCAGGACTTGCAGCCGCATGTGGCGGCCATGCAGCGCGCTGCACGTGCCGCCGCCCAGGCCGACGCCCTCGCAGCGCTGGCCGAGCGTGCCTATGTGCTGGGCTGGAATGCTCCCTTGCTCGACGATGCGCCCGGCCTGGACATCGAAGCCGGCTGCCACCCCGTGGTGGCGCAGCAGGTGGCCAATTTCGTGCCCAACGATTGCCGGCTGAATGCGGAACGCCGCCTGCTCCTGGTCACCGGGCCCAACATGGGCGGCAAGTCGACCTTCATGCGCCAGACCGCGCTCCTGACACTGCTCGCCTATGCCGGCAGTTTCGTGCCGGCGCGCGCGGCCCGCTTCGGCCCGATCGACCGCATCTTCACGCGCATCGGTGCCGCCGACGATCTGGCGCAGGGCCGTTCGACCTTCATGGTCGAGATGACCGAATCGGCGGCCATTCTCAACAGCGCCACGCCGACAAGCCTGGTGCTGATGGACGAAGTCGGGCGCGGCACCTCCACCTTCGACGGCCTGGCGCTGGCCTGGGCCATCGCGCGCCGCCTGATCGAGACCAACCGCAGCCTGACCTTGTTTGCCACCCATTACTTCGAACTGACCCAACTAGACCGCGAATATGCACAGGCTGCCAACGTTCACTTGTCGGCGGCCGAACATGATGGCGGCGTGGTGTTCCTGCACGCGGTGCGCGACGGCCCGGCCAGCCAGAGCTACGGCCTGCAGGTGGCGCAGTTGGCCGGCGTGCCGGCGCCGGTGATCCGCGCCGCGCGCCGCCACTTGGCTGAGCTGGAGGAGCAGGCGGCGCGCATGACGCGACCGCAACTCGATCTCTTCAACGCCAGCCCGCAACCGACGGTCACGCCGGAGCCCGAACCGCCAGTGCATCCGGCGCTCACGCGAATGGCTCAGATCAAGCCGGATGAACTGACACCGCGTGGCGCGCTCGACCTGCTGTATGAGCTAAAGCGCTTGGCCGACGGCCAGCAGTCATGAAACACGTTGGCAATACAACTGAGCTTGTCGTTGCGGGGCTGCCCGCAGTGCAGAACCCGGAATCCCGAGCATTCGAACCCCGCTGGATTCCGGGTTCCGCTACGCGGCCCCGGAATAACAGGGTTGGGGAAGTCACCTGTCGCTTGGCCCAGGTTTGCATCAACTCAAGATCATGAGAGCGCAACCCAAGCCACTCAAGGCACTTGCCCGCGCGTTCGGCATCGCGCTCGTAGCTGTCGCCCAGTTCGTATCCGCCGGCCATTTCGCGCTGATCGGTGACATGCCCTACAGCGACGGCGAAGTCGAGATGATGCGCGCGATCCTGCAAGAGATCGGCCAGGATGATTCCATCGCCTTCGTGGTGCATGATGGCGACATCAAATCCGGCAGCGAGCGCTGCGATGACGAACGCCTCAAGGCGCGGCGCGATGATTTCGATCTCTCGCGCCACCCGTTCATCCTGATCCCCGGCGATAACGAATGGACCGACTGCCACCGCGCCAGCAACGGTGGCTTCGATCCGGAAGAACGGCTGGCAAAGCTGCGCGACCTGTTCGCCGCAGGCGACGAAAGCCTCGGGCGTCGACGCATCAAGCTCACCCGCCAGGGCGATCTGCAGCCGCAATTCCCGGCCTGGCGTGAAAACGTGCGTTGGGAGTTTGAGGGCGTGTTGCTGGTCGGGCTCAATATTCCGGGCAGCAACAACAACTGGAAAACCCGCGGCGACAATCATGAATTCCATGCACGCCTGAAGGCCAATACGTCCTGGCTCGAGGCCGCCTTCACGCACGCGCGCGCAAATAAACTGGCGGGACTGATGCTGGTGATCCAGGCCAACCCCGATTTCGAGGGCGACGAGGCACGCAAGGCAGGCACGCGCCCGGGGTTTCGCGATGGCTATGCGGAGTTCAGGGCACAGTTGGAGCGCGAAGCCAGGGACTTCGGCGGGCAGGTGGTGCTGGTGCACGGCGACACGCATTCCTATCGCATCGACCAGCCGCTACGGGATGGCACGGGCACGCCGCTTGCGAACCTGACGCGAGTGGAAACCTTCGGGTCGCCTGGCCTGGGCTGGATCAAGGTCAGTATCGACCGCCGCCACCCTGCATTGTTTCGCTTCAGCGCGCGGCGTTTCGTGCGCAGCCCCTGAAAACCAGCACCGCTCCTTGAGGCGCGCTCGCAGGGCCGCGCTCAGTGCTGGTGGCCGCCAGCCCCGTGCACGTGTCGATGCGTGATTTCCTCGGGCGTCGCCGCGCGCACGTCGACCACCTTGCATTCAAACACCAGCGCCATACCGGCCAGCGGATGATTGGCATCAAGGACGACCTTGCCGTCGGCGATGTCGGTGACGGTGAAGATATCGGTGTCGGCATCGACATCTTCACCAGGAATTCCTTCG
>JBEIFV010000129.1:0-17293 GCA_040382235.1 Burkholderiales bacterium | reverse complement strand
TGGAATGCGGACTAGCGAACAGAAGCTCGTTTCAATTCAACTGGTTGCAGAAGCGGCTTTCTCAACCTACGGACTTATTCAGTGTTTCCCTAAGTCAGTGCCATTCGGTTTAGCGCGACGATCGATTCCTTACCGGAGTAAAATGTAAGGAAATACCTCCGCCACAGCACAGATAGGAAACCCACCATGTTCGCCACCCTCACCAGCAAAGGCCAGATCACGCTGCCCAAGGAGATTCGCGACCGCCTGGGTCTGGCGGCGGGGTCGATGCTTGACTTCGCTGTTCTCCCCGACAACTCCATCAGTGCGCGGCCGGTCACACCGGACGCGCGCAGGATTCGCGGCATCCTCAAATCGCCGCATGCCAAGGCGCCCACGATCGAGCAGATGGATCAGGCGGTGGCAGGCCACCTGCGCGAAAAGCATGCGCCCAAACCACGCCGGCGCGCCGCCACGGCTAGATGATCGGGCTTGACACCAACATTCTGCTGCGCCTGTGGCTCAATGACGCACCGGCGCAAAATCGACGTATCGACGCGCTGCTGGCCGAACATGGCGCCACGCCAGGTTCCCTGCTGATAAGCGATGTCGTGCTGGTCGAAGCGGTCTGGACCCTGCGTTCGGCATATGGTCAGGACAAGGCGTCGCAATTGATCGCGCTGAAAAGCCTGCTCACGGAAACCGCTTTCGCATTCGAAGATGCCGCGGTAATCACGCTCGCGGTATCGATATTCGAACTTGGCGATTGCGGCTTCTCCGACTGCCTGATCGCCGCCAAGCACCAGCGCCTGGGTTGTCAATTCACCGCCACCTTCGACCGCGCCATGCGCAACCTGCCAGGCGTCAGGCTGCTGTGACCGGGCGCCGCTTCAAACCGGTGATGACTTGAAATCCCCGCGCCTGCCGTTCTTCTACGGCTGGGCCATCGTCGCGGTGGCCTTTGTCACCATGGCCATCGGGGTCAATTCGCGCACCGCGTTTTCACTGCTGTTCCCGCCCATCCTGGCGGAATTCGGCTGGGATCGCGGCGTCACCGCTGGCGCGTTTTCGTTCGGCTTTTTGATCGCCGCGGTCTTGAGCCCGCTCCTGGGCCGCCTGATGGACCGGCATGGCCCGCTGCTGCTGCTTCAGGCCGGAATTGCGATCATGGCGGCCGGCCTGCTGCTGTCCGCCTGGGTGCAGGCGCCGTGGCAGTTGTACCTGACCACCGGCCTTTTGATCGGCACCGGCACGGTTGCCGTGGGCTATACCGGGCAGTCGCTCTACTTGCCGAACTGGTTCGTGCGCCGGCGTGGCCTGGCCACCAGCATCGCGTTTTCCGGTGTTGGCATCGGCTCGATCGTATTGTTCCCGTTGGTGCAGGCGCTGATCGTCAGTGCCGGCTGGCGCGCCGCCTGCACCGGCCTGGGCCTTCTGGTGGTGATCGTGCTGGTACCGCTCAACCTGCTGGTGCGACGCCGCCCCGAAGATCTCGGCCTGGGACCTGATGGCGACGCTGTCGCAGCCGCCGGCGCCACCGGCGCCGCCGCGCCCAGCCACGCCAATGTGATCGACCATGCCTGGGTGGCGATCGACTGGACGCTGGCGCGCGCAATGCGTACAGCCCGCTTCTGGTGGATTGCGGTCGGCTTTTTCTGTGCCATGTTCGCCTGGTATGCGGTGCAGGTGCACCAGACCCAATACCTGATCGAATCCGGTTTCGCGCCGATGTATGCGGCCTGGGCGCTGGGCTTTGTGAGCTTCGCGGCGATTCCCGGGCAGATCGCGTTTGGCCACCTGTCGGACCGCATCGGCCGCGAGTGGGTGTGGGCGGTCGGCAACCTGGGCTTCGTGCTGTGCTACGCGGCGCTGCTGGCGATGGGCGCATTCCCGCACCCTGGGCTGCTCTGGTTCATGGTGGCGGTGCAGGGCTTCCTGGGCTACAGCATCACTTCGGTGCTGGGCGCGGTAGTGGCCGAGATTTTCCTCGGGCGCCAGTTCGGCAGCATATTCGGCACCCTGATGGGCATTGGCATGATCGGCGGGGCCATCGGTCCCTGGGCCACTGGCGCGCTGCACGATGCCAACGGCAGCTACACACTGGCGTTTTCGATCTCGCTTCTCGCAAGCCTGGCCTCGGCCTTCTGCATCTGGCGCGCCGCGCCCAGGCAGATTCGCGCGGTGGCCGGCCGCATCGGGCGCAATTGAATCGCAGACAAGCAACAAGCGCGTCAAGCCAAATGACACCAGCGTCATCCGCTTGACACCCTCGCGTCAGCGCATCAGCGCCAACTCAACAGCGAACGCGTGTTCTCCCTACCCTTCAAGGGGCGGGCTGCGGTGGGGATGGTGGTGTTTCCGATGAAACAACGTCCCCGCCCCCTCCTATCCTCCGTCTCGAAGGGGGAGGAATGAGGGAAGTTTGCGATCAGGCAATGCGGTCGGCTACGGCCTGCAGGAACTCCTGGCGGAACTGCTGGCTTTGCTCGAAACAGCCGGCGAAAGCCTGGGTGCGCACGCGCTCGTCGCCGCGCCGGTCCTCCCCCAGCAACAGGCACAACTGCTCGGCCTCGATCACGCAGGCCGCGCCCTTTGCCAGACCATGGGTGACGAGCGCTTCGGCGATGTCGCGCGTCATCCACTCCTGGTAGGTGAAGCGATGGCCGATGGCATCGACCAAGCGTGCGATGCGGCCGAAGCCATGCAGCCGGCCGCCCGGGATGTAGGCCACATGGGCGACGCCGCGAAACGGCACCAGGTGGTGCGGGCACACACCGTGGATGGCGATGCCGCGAATCACCACCATGTCTTCACGCGGGTCGTCGAAACCGCTTCCCAGTACCGTGGCGGGATCGATGTCGTAGCCGCCCAGCAGGCGCTTTTCCCACAGCTCGCGCACGCGGCGCGCTGTCATGCCGGTATGCGCGCTCTCCGGCGCCACACCGCAGGCGCGCAGCAGGTCGTTGATGGCCTGCTCGAAGGCGGGCGCATCGAAGCGGCCGGCGCGCGGGATGCCCAAGGCCCCCGCGGTTGCTGCCGGATGATCGTGATCGTCGCAGTCTGACATCGAAATTTCTCCAGGAATCGGGGCGTCGCCCGGCACTACGGCTGCGCTGCGCGCGCGGCCCCGCAGCCGCCGTGCTAGGCTTTGACCGCAGGCTTGATGACCATGCGACCAACGACAAAGGGGCAAATCATGACAGCAATTCTGGGCAGTGGCGAACACCGCTATCAGGTGGTGGACGACTGGGCGCGCCTGCCCGAGGGTTGGGAACTGAAGGATGTGGCCGCAGTCGGCGTGGACAGCCGTGACCAGGTCTATGTGTTCAACCGTGGCGAACACCCGATGATCGTGTTCGACCGCGACGGCAACTTCCTGCGCTCGTGGGGCGAAGGCACGTTCCCGCGCGCCCATGGCCTCTACATCGACGCCGACGACATGCTGTACTGCACCGATGACGGTGGCCACTTCGTGCGCAAGTGCACGGGCGACGGCCGCGTGCTGCTGGAAATCGGTGTGCCCGGCAAGGCGGCGCCCTTCATGAGCGGCCTGCCGTTTCATCGCTGCACCCACACCGCGCTGTCGCCGGCAGGCGACATCTATGTCAGCGACGGCTACGGCAACGCGCGCGTGCACAAGTATTCGCCGGACGGCAAGCTGCTGTTCTCCTGGGGCGAGCCGGGCACCGATCCGGGCCAGTTCAACGTGGCCCACAACATCGCAACCGACGCCGAAGGCTGGGTGTATGTCGCCGACCGCGAGAACCACCGCGTGCAGGTATTCGATGACAAGGGCCGCTATGAGACGCAGTGGACCAACATGCACCGCCCCTGCGGCCTGTTCTGCTGCGGCGGCGCCAAGCCGCGCTTCATCATCGGCGAACTGGGCCCTTCGATGGCGGTCAACCGCAACACGCCCAACATCGGGCCGCGCCTATCGATTGTCGACCACCAGGGCAAGACGCTGGCGCGCCTGGGCGGCGAAGCCGGGCCCGGTTTGGCGAGCGGCAAATTCGTCGCGCCGCACGGGCTGGCGGTCGATGCGCGCGGCGACATCTATGTGGGCGAAGTGAGCTATACCGAATATCCGCGCCTGTTCCCTGGTGAGACCGTGCCGTGGCGCATGCGTTCGCTGCAGAAGCTCAAGAAACTGGCCTGAAAAGCCGCGTGACGACCGGGCTGCGGCCCACAGCGCACCCGCAGGTATTGCCGCGCGTGGCTTGCGGTTTGGTCGCCGCCGCCGCAGCCTGCAGCGGATCGGCAATTGGCGCCAGGCGCGGCCGCGAAGCTCAGGTGCCGCGCAACCAGGCGCGCGACTTCAGGCCCCAGTTCCACAGTGCGGCCGAATTCAAGGGCAACACCATGAACCAGTGTTCCAGCACCGCCAGCGACAGCAAGGTGGCGGTGAGTACCAGCCCGGTGCGCTCGAATGGGCTGATCGTGACAGCGAACGCATCGCGCCACAGTACCGCAGCCAGGGCTGAGGCCACCGAAATCGACAGCGGGAACAGCAAATTCATGCGGCGCCGCCTGAAGTAGGTCTGCAGATACTGAAGATGGTCCGGCAGGAAACCCTCGCCGACGTTGCGCACGCCCAGAAACAGGTTGAGCTTGGCGCTCAGGCGCATGCTCCACAGCACCAGAAAGGTCCAGGCGCCGACTTGATTGGGCGCATGCCAGGTCAGCCCCAGCACCACCGCGAGCATCACCACGAGCGCGATCTCGTGATACAGGATGGCCTGGACCGCGCATACCAGGTGCCGCCATGCGGAACAGCCGGGTGGCGAGGCGACCACCCGCGGTCCGGTGACAAAGCCCAGCAGCAAGCTCACTTCATGCCAGGCCCAGACCAGCAAGCCGCAACTGAAGGCGCAGTAGGCGCCGGCCACGCTGGTGTCGCCGCCGGAGGCCCACAGCCCGATGAGGCCGGCACCGAGCAGGACGGTGGAACCGGCGAAGCTCCACAGATGTGTACCGCGCGGCAAGCCGTTCAACAACATGATCGCCCCGGTCGAAAACCACCACACCAGCAGTGTGAATCCAATCGGTAGAAGATATGCCATTGCCGCCTCGGTACCAGTCTGTCGCCGCGCCTACCAGGTCGGCGCCAGCCGCACCTGCGCCGGCAGGTCGTGACGCCTGACCGGCATCAGGTACAGGCGGGCGAACAGCGCCACACCGTTGAGCGCATGCCAGCCGCGCTTGAGTGTTCCGAATACCCCACCCTGGGCCTTGGCCTGCGCGAGCGCATCGGAGATCTCGCAAAGCCGGGTCAGGCCCGCCCGAAAGGCCGGGTTGTCGGTGTCCAGCGAAAGCGGAAACACCTGGCGCGAGATCGCCGTGGTGATGTCGAATACGGTGTAGTCGTAGTTGGTCGGGTCCATGCCCATCGCCTGGTGCATGGCCGGGCGGCTGTGGTCGCGCACGTACATGGTGGCGTACACGGCCAGCAGGAAAAAGCGGATCCACAGCTTGTTGAGGCCGGTCAGCAAATGGGGATTGGCGCGCAGGATCAGGGCGAGGGATTCGCCGTGGCGGAACTCGTCATTGCACCAGCGCTCGAACCAGCGAAAAATCGGATGAAAGCGCAGCTCGGGATGCCGTTCGAGCTGGCGGAAGATGGTGATGTAGCGGGCATAGCCGATCTTTTCCGACAGGTAAACAGCGTAGAAAATGTACTTCGGCTTGAAATAGGTATACGCCTTGGTGCGCTTGAGGCCGCCCAGATCGATGCCCAGATCATAGTCCTTGAGGGCCTGGTTGATGAAGCTTGCATGGCGCGATTCGTCGCGCGCCATGTAGGTCATCAGCGCCTTGATGTCGGGGTTGTCCACCTTCTTGCGAATCTCGTTGTACAGCACGAAACCCGAGAATTCCGAAGTGACCGAACTGATCAGGAAATCGAGGAACTCCTGGCGCAGCTCCGGCGAAAGTTCCCGAATCTCGGCGGCGAAATCGTCGGTGCGCTGGAAGTGATCGTGGTTGTTGTCGCCCTCGTACTCGGCGATCATCTTGTCCCATTCGGCGCGCACCGGCGAGACGTCCAGCCGGTCCATCGCCGCATAGTCGGTGGTGTAGAAGCGCGGGCTCAAGAGCGATTCGGCGCGTGCCTTTTCGGTGGCATCGGCGGAAGTGTGGCGTGGCAGCGTGGTGTCCATGGCGGGCTCCAGTAGAGATTGATGTTGCGGTCTAGTCAGTGGCGGTGGCGGCGTGCAGCCGCGACACGCGCATGGCGGGGGCTGGCGCCATCAGGCGCACGAACTCGGCGGCATTGGTCGGCCCGAATACCTCCAGGTCGACGCGGCGGCCGGTGGCCGGATCTTCAAGTGTCAGGCGGCCATCGGCGCGGCCGCTGAGAACGAACGCGGGCTCGATGCCGATGCCGCTGCGCTTGCGCTCGCGCGCCAGGCCGCGCATGGTGCCGCGAATGAAATTGCCTTCACCGGCGACTACTTCGGCGACCAGCGCGCCGCTCTTCGCATCGCTGATCAGAAGGCTGCCATTGGTGGCATCGGCAAAAAGCAAGTGGCGCACGGCGACCGCCGGCGAATCGGCGACCCGGGTGGCGCCCACACCGGTAAGTCGGCTGGTCGCCGCAGCCAGCGTGACCAAGAGGAGCAGCAGGCCGGCGCCGATCAGTACCGCGCGCGGCAGCGCAATCTCGTCGTGGCGCGCACCGCTCACGCCGCCTCCAGCAGGCCGCCATCCACGCCGGTCTTGCCGCGGGCCCCGGAAACGCCGGTCGATAACCGCTCTGGCATGCCCAGACGCGACGCCTGCGCCTGCGCGAGATGGTCACGCAGCGCATCGCCCAACAAGGCGCCGACGCGCGCAGCGTCGGGAATCCCCAGCAGCATCGGCACGGTGTCCTTGAGTCGCCAGGGCCGCGCATGCGGCCACAGGTTCAGGTAAGCCATGCGGTCGCTGCCGTTGAGCGAGAGCGGCAGATCGCCGCTGCCGTCCGCGTACAAGCGCAGATCGGCCGACGCGATGCAGCGAAACGGAATATTGAGCGTCAGCGACAAGGCCACGCCAATACGCATGATGACGCGCCGGTCGGTGAACGCATACGCGGTGCTGCGCGCCACCATCCAGGCCAGGAACAGGAACATCGCCAGCGCCAGCAGCCCCAGCGGCAACAGGCGCGCCGAGGACAGCAGGGCATCGCTCATGTTCGAATCACCTGCCGCCACCCAGGTGAAGTGGGCCAGCAGCACGACGCCAAAGTAGGCGGCGAGCGCGGGCAGATGAAACACGTTGCGGGCAATCGCAGCGCAACTCGGTGCTCCGAGCCACACCAGCTTTTCGTCGGCCGGCAACGGCGCCGGCAGGTCAAGCGCGCGCTGAATCTCGAACTCGGTCACAGGTAGGGCTCCTGGCGCGAAGGCATTGCGTAGAGCGTGCCGCCGGCGTAATAGGCACAGATGCGTTCTTCCTCGAGCTTGGTGATCTGGTCGCCGCTGGCGGTAGCCGGCACGCCGGCGAACTGCGCAGCCAAAATCGACTTTACCTGAACACGGCCCTGGGCCGAGAAACTTCCCGGCTGGCGCTTGGCCAGCAAAAAATCCGTGATCGCGATCGGATGCCGCACCACCACGCGCGCCATCGTCATCGGCAGCAGTACATGGCGCCCGCCAGCCGCTGCCGGCAAGGCCACCTCCAGATAACGAATCTGTGGCTCGGCGCGGTCGACCCAGCAATCCGCGACTGTACCGGCCACCAGGCCGTCGGCCCCCAGCACTTCCATGCCGCGCGGGTCGGCGTCCTCGGTGGCGATCGCGAAGGTGGTTTCGATGCGCAGCGGGACGATCAGGGGCTGGCCCTCGAGCGTCAGTTCCGGAACGTCTTCGCGCATGGCATAGGCGGCCGGCCCGACCCCGTCGGCCATCGGATCGCCGGTCGGCTCCCACGGCGAACCGGGCCAGCCATCGACCTGCACGGCTTTCAGGTCGCGCGGCGCCTCGGGCTGTGGCACCACGATCACGCGCCCATCGTGCAGCTTGAACGACTTCGGATCGGGCTGCGGAAACAATCCGTACTCTGTGCGCCCGGCAACCTCGGATTCCAGCGGGTAGCCTTCACGCATGCCTTCGCGCTGAAGGTAGACGATCAGGCCGGCGAAGAAGATCCAGAAACCGTACAGGGCCAATTGGGCCACGTCGATGTATGCGGTGATCGCGCCTGTTGCCATGACTAACTCCTTTTCGACAATGAAATTTCTTAACCGGGAAACTCGGCCAGCCCGAAGCGCGCCGGCGGCGCCTGTCGGGCGCTACTGCGGTTGCGCACCAGCGGCCCGATGGCGATCAAGGTGGCGAACAGCAGCACGATTTCGAGGTGGTATACCGCGCTGTAGCCGACCGCCGCATCGGTCAGCGCCGGGCCCAGGCTGCCGCTGGCGGCCCATCCCGACACCAGGTCGCGCAGCGCGCCGCCCAGGGCGATTGCAAGGCCGGCCGCAGTGGCCTGGACCGCGCCCCAGGCGCCCAGCGCCAAGCCGTTTTGATCCTGCAGATCAAGGTTCATCGCCGCGGTCAGCGTGCCCACCGCGAACAGTCCGCCGCCGAAGCCGATCAGCCCGGTACCGAAGCGGAACAGGAAGGGGGCCTCGAGCGGCGCCGAAAAGATGATCGCGGCGAAGGCGAAGATGCCGGTCAGCGCACCGAAGGCGGCCAGCCGGTTGGGATCGCCGCCGGCGCGCAGGGAGCGCGACGCCAGCCCGAAGGCGAGCAATGCGCCGCCGGCGGTGATGGCGGTCAGGGCCGAGGTGGCGCCCACGGTCAGGTGGAGGATTTCGCCGCCATAAGGTTCGAGCAGAATGTCCTGCATGCTGAAGCCGGCGGTGCCCAGACCAAGTGCTGTGAGCAGGCGCCGCGAGCGGCCGCCATTGATGAAGGCGCGCCAACTGTCGCGAAACGCCGGGCGCGGCAGGCCGGCGGCGGTGCGCGCAGGGTTGCGTGCCTCCTGCGTCCACAGCGCGATGACGTTGAGAACCATGGTGACCGCCGCGGCGCCCTGTATCACGCGGATCAGGAGCACCTCGCCGAAATCGGCCAGCAGGGCACCGAACACGGCCGAGCTTGCCACCATGCCCAGCAGCAACATCACATAAAGCAAGGCAACCACGCGCGGACGTGCTTCCGGCGGCGCCAGATCGCCCGCCAGTGCAAGCCCGGCGGTTTGCGTGGTGTGCATGCCGGCGCCCACCAGCAGGAAGGCCAGCGCTGCGCCGGCCTGCCCGATCAGCGCCGACGAACTGGTTTCGCTGGCCAGGAGCACCAGCGCGAACGGCATGATGGCGAAGCCGCCGAACTGCAGCATCGAGCCCCACCAAATATACGGCACGCGGCGCCAGCCCAGTACCGAGCGGTGCGTGTCGGATTTGAAACCGAGCAGCGCGCGGAATGGCGCGAACAGCAGCGGCAGTGCGATCATCAGCGACACCAGCCAGGCCGATACGCCCAGTTCGACGATCATCACGCGGTTGAGTGTGCCGTTGAGCAGTGCCAGCGCCATGCCAACCGAAACCTGGAACAGCGACAGGCGCAGCAGCCTGCCCAGCGGCAGTTCCCTGGTCGCCGCATCGGCGAACGGCAGGAAACTCGGGTTGATCGTGCGCCAGTTGCTCGCCAGTCGCGCCTGCAAGCCATCCGGTTTCATGATCGCCGAAGCTCCATTGCCTGGGAGGTGTAGAAGCCGCTCGACACGCGCAGGGTGCGGCCGGCGCGCCAGTCCTTGAGTGCCGAGTCGGCGGCGATCAACGCACGCAAGCGGGTCTCGGCCACCGGTTCGATCGCCGGCGCGCGGTCGCCGCGTGGAAACAGGCGCCCGACGGCATGCATCAGCGCCAGCGGCGCGGTGCGCGGCGCAAAGGTGAAAACGATGGAGTTGCGGGTACGCGCGGCCAGGCCGGTCAGCACCTTGAGGGTATCGACGGCGCGGTAGTGGATCAGCGAATCCATGCCCACCACATGATCGAATTCGCCTAAAGCAGGGTCGAGCATGTCGCCGGAGCGGAAATCGATCCTGCCACTGGCCGCATCGACAGCGGCGCGTTCGCGCGCCAGATCGACCAAGGTCGGTGAAAGGTCGATCGCCACCACCTGCGCGCCGCGCCGCGCCGCCGCCAGCGCAAGCGCCCCGGTGCCGCAGCCGGCATCGAGCAGGCGGGTGCCGCTCAAGTCGGCCGGCAGCCACGACAGCAGGGTTTCACGCATGGTTTCGCGCCCGGCGCGCACGGTCGCGCGTATGCGCCCGACCGGTGCGTCGGACGTCAGGCGCTTCCAGGCGTCCACCGCGGTACGATCGAAATAGGTTTCGATCTCGCCGCGACGTTCGGTGTAAGTGCTGCTGTTCATCAAGACCTCCGCTATGCGTTTTTTCAGTCGAATCCGAGCAGGTCGAAAATGTCGCGATCGCGCATCGGCTCGGCCAACAGCGGCTCGGTGCCGACCCAGAGGGCGGCGGCCAGGCGCATGTATTCGGCCTGCACCGCATCGACTTCGGGCGAGCTTTCCATCTCGAACAGGGTCGATTTCTTGAGCCTGCTTTTGCGAAACACATCGAGGTTGGCGAACTGCGCCATGGTCTTCAAGCCGACCCGTTCATTGAAGCGGTCGATCTGGTCGGTGGCGTCGCTGCGATTGGCGATCACACCACCCAAGCGCACCTTGTAGTTCTTCGACTTGGCCTGGATCGCGGCTACGATGCGGTTCATCGCGAAGATGGAATCGAAATCGTTGGCGGTGACCACCAGGGCGCGATCGGCATGCTGCAAGGGCGCGGCGAAGCCGCCGCACACCACATCGCCCAGCACGTCGAAGATCACCACGTCGGTGTCTTCCAGCAGGTGGTGTTCCTTGAGCAGCTTGACGGTCTGTCCGACCACGTAGCCGCCGCAGCCGGTGCCGGCGGGCGGGCCGCCGGCTTCCACGCACAGCACACCGTTGTAGCCTTCGTAAACGAAGTCCTCGACGCGCAGTTCCTCGGGATGGAAATCGACCGACTCGAGCACATCGATCACGGTGGGCACCAGACGCTTGGTGAGGGTGAAGGTGGAGTCATGCTTGGGGTCGCAGCCGATCTGCAGCACGCGCTTCCCCAGTTTCGAAAACGCCGCGGAAAGGTTCGACGAGGTGGTGCTCTTGCCGATGCCGCCCTTGCCGTAGACCGCGAACACGCGCGCATTGCCGATCTTGACCCCCTGGTCCATCTCGACCTGCACGCTGCCTTCGCCGTCGCCGCGGCCACGTGAACCCTTGAGTGCCGATACCGGCACCGATGCTGTCATCATGCTGTTGCTCCTTCGTAAACGCCTTCAAGTCGATCTTCCAGGTCCTCGCCGGCCCTGCGCAAGGCTTCAAGCACAGCCGCTTCGGGCTGCCAATATTTTCGGTCCGATGCCTCCAGCAGGCGGTTGGCCACTTTCACCGATGCCGCCGGATTGAGCGCCGCCAGCCGTTCGCGCATCTCGGGGTCGAGCATGAAGGTCTGCGTGAGCTGCTGGTAGACCCACGGTTCGACCTGGCCGGTGGTGGCCGACCAGCCCATGGTGTTGGTCACATGCACCTCGATTTGCCGCACGCCCTCGTAACCATGCTTGAGCATGCCCTCGTACCACTTTGGATTGAGCATGCGGGTACGGGTTTCCAGCGCCACCTGTTCCGACAAGGTGCGAACGGTGCCTTCGCCACGCGTCTGGTCGCCGATGTACACCGGTGTATCGACCCCGCCCTTGGCGCGCCGCACCGCGCGGCTGATGCCGCCCAGGGTGTCGAAATAAGTGTCGACTGTGGTCACGCCCAGTTCGACCGAGTCGAGGTTCTGGTAGGCCAGTGCAACATCGGCCAGCACACTCTTGAGCAACTCCGTTTGTTGCACCGGGCGCCCGCCACGGCCATAGGCGAAGCCCTTGCGGCGACTGTAGGTCTCGGCCAGTTCGTCCTCATCCTCCCAGCGGCTGCTCTCGATCAGGTTGTTGACGTTCGAGCCGTAAGCGCCCTCGGCGTTGCCGTAGACCCGCAGCGCCGCCGTTTCGAGGTCGCAGCCATGCTGTGCCATGTAGGCCAGGGCGTGTTTGCGGATGAAGTTTTGCTCCGGCGCTTCGTCGGCCGCCGCGGCGATATACGCCGCCTCGGCCAGGAGCTTGATCTGCAAGGGCATGAGGTCGCGGAAAATGCCGGATAGCGTCGCCACCACGTCGATGCGCGGGCGGCCAAGCTCGGCCAATGGCACCAGTTGGGCGCCGGCCAAGCGGCCGTAGCTGTCGAAGCGCGGCCTGCATCCCATCAGGGCCAAGGCCTGGCCGATGGCCGCGCCTTCGGTCTTGAGGTTGTCGGTGCCCCACAGCACGATGGCGATCGACTCGGGCAGCGGATGCCCGCCCTCGCGGTGGCATTCCAGCAGGCGTTCGGCCTGGCGCGCGCCATCGGAAAGCGCATAGGCACTGGGAATGCGAAACGGATCGAAACCGTGCAGGTTGCGGCCGGTCGGCAGGATCGCCGGCGTGCGCAACAGATCGCCACCCGGTGCCGGACGGATGAAGCGGCCATCCAGGGCACGCACGATGGCTTTGAGTTCATGGTCGATCGCCAGCATGGCGTCGGTCCTGGCCAACTCGCCCAGGATGGCGATGGTCGCGGCGTCAGCCGCCAGCCCGGCTTGCGCGCAGGCATGCGCAGCCGATCCGCCGGCCACCAGCACTGCCAAGGCGCGCGTGTCGATGCGTACGCCGTGGGTGGCCTCACCCACCGCTTCGAGCATGTCGACGCGCTCCTGATCCGACATCGGTTTGCCAACCACGTGCAAGCCATTGGGGATCAGCGTTTCCTCGAGTTCCAGCACACGGGTGCCCAAGTCGGCGATGGCTGCATCGATGGTTTTCGCATCGACCCAAAGGTCCAGCTCTTCGGCTTGCGCATGAATCAGGTCGGCGATCTGCGCCCGCTCCATGCCGGCCTCCGGCGGCAGGCCACGCCAGCGTTCGATCGAGGTCTTGAGATCGATCAGGCCGCGATACAGGCCGGCATGCGACACCGGTGGGGTCAGGTAGCTGATCAGCGTGGCACCGGCGCGGCGCTTGGCGATGGCCCCTTCGGACGGGTTGTTGGATGCATACAAATAGAGATTGGGCAAGGCGCCGATCATGCGGTCCGGCCAGCAGGCCGCCGACATGCCGGACTGTTTGCCGGGCATGAATTCAAGCGCGCCGTGGGTGCCGAAATGCAGCACCGCGTGCGCCGCGAAATCCTCCTTGAGATAGCGGTAGAAGGCGGAGAACGCGTGGGTCGGGGCGAAGCCTTTTTCAAACAGCAGGCGCATCGGGTCGCCTTCGTAGCCGAAAGCTGGCTGGATGCCGACCAACACATTGCCGAACTGCGCGCCGAGAATCTGGATCGAGCGACCGTCGGATTGCTGCTTGCCAGGTGCGGGGCCCCACTGCGCCTCGATTTCGGCCAGCCAGGTTTCGCGCCGCACATGATCGTCGGCCTTGATCATGGCATGCACATTGGCCAACGCGCCGTGGCGCTCCGCATTGCCGGCGATCACTGCTTCGCGCAGCGTATCGACATCCGCTGGAACATCGACGCTATAGCCCTCGGCCTTGAGCGCGGTCAGGGTCTGGAACAGCGATTCGAATACCGACAGGTAGGCGGCAGTGCCGCTGTTGCCGGAGTTCGGCGGAAAGTTGAACAGCACCATCGCGATGCGGCGCTCTGCACGTTCCGAGCGACGCAGGGCGACCAGCTTTTCGACCCGTGCGGCCAGCATCTCGGCGCGCTCGATGCATACGTGCATGTCGCGCGCGACTTCGGTCGCCTCGAAAGTGCAGTGCCGGTGACAGCCGCTGCAGGCGCCGCCGGGGGCGTTGATGCGGCCACCGAAGACCATCGGGTTGGTGCCGCCGTCGAGTTCGGGAATCGCCACCATGATGGTCGATTCGACCGGCATCAGGCCGCGCTCGGATGCGCCCCATTGCTCGATGGTCTGGAACTCGACCGGATGGGCGGCCAGATAGGGCACGTCGAGCGTCGCGAGGATTTCCTCGGCGGCATGGGCGTCGTTGTAGGCCGGGCCGCCGACCAGCGAGAACCCGGTCAGCGAGACCACCGCATCGACCAGGGTGCGGCCATCGGCCCGGAAATACTTGTCGATCGCCGTGCGCGCATCCAGACCGGTGGCGAAGGCGGGCAACACCCGCAGGCCGCGGGCTTCCAGCGCGGTGATGACGCCGTCGTAGTGGCCGGTGTTTCCTGCCAGCAGGTAGGAGCGCATCAGCAGCAGGCCGACGGTGCCGGCCGCGCCTTTGCCGGGCAGCGCATCGGCGCGCTCGCCGATACGCGGCTTCAAGCGCGGGTGGTACACGCCGACCTCGGGATACTCCACCGGCGCATCCGCCTTGAGCGACCCGCGCAGCGCGCGCCGCGGCCCGTCGGCATAGCGGTCGATCAGGAAGCGCACCATGTTGCGCAGGTTGTCTTCGGAACCGCCCAGCCAGTCCTGCAGGGTGAGGAAATAGGCGCGCACATCCTGCGCGGTGCCGGGTATGAAGCGCAGCAGCTTCGGCAGGCGCCGCAACATTTTCATCTGCTGCGCGCCAGCAGTGCTGGCGGCGCCCGCCTTGGCGGGCTTTCCGCGCAGGCGCTTGAGCAGTGCCAGCGGACCGCTTTGCGACCCATCCATGCAAAAGCGCCCGATGCGCGTCAGGCGCACCACCTCGGCGGCCGACATCATGCAGATCATCGCATCGCAGGCCTCGCGCCGCGCTTCCAGCGCCTTCAATACCGGCGTGAAATGGTCTTCCAAGAAAAGCATTGTCGCGACCACGATGTCGGCGCCGGCGATACCTTCAAGGCAGCGCTCAAGCGCGGCCGGACGCGCCGCGAACTCGGAGGCCGCATGTACGGTAAGCGAAAGGCCGGGCAACTCGCGCGCCATACCGGTAGCGGCACGTTCGGCGGCGCTGGCCAGATGCGTGTCCATGGTCACGATGACCATGCGCACGACCACCGGGCTAGCGTCCGAAATGCGCTTTGGCTTCATACAGTGTCTCCACGGTTATCTTTCCGAGACCGCGCTCAAGCGCGTACTTCTCGGTATTGCGACGGGCCTTGCCACGTACGAAAAACGGTATCTTCTTGAGTTCGTTCTCGGCTTCGACGGTCCACTGCGGCAAGTCCTTCGCCTGACTGGCCGGCGGCGCCAGCAATTGCGCATGGGCGCCACTGTCAGGGCGAATCGCCGCCTTGCCGCCATCCGGCAAGTGCGAGGCGACAGCATCGTCGTGAAACTCGAAATCGTCGCGAAACATCTGCAGCAGGTGTTCTTCCAGCCCCATCACCAGCGGATGAACCCAGGTGTCGAAGAGCACATTGGCGCCCTCGAAGCCGAATACCGGGCTGTAGCGCGCCGGCACGTCCTGCACGTGGATCGGCGAGGAAATCACCGCGCAGGCCACCCCCAGGCGCTTGGCGATATGCCGTTCCATCTGCGTGCCCAGCACCAGTTCCGGAGCCGCCGCGCCGATCGCCTTTTCAACTTCGAGGTAATCGTCGCTGATCAGCGCCTCGACCCCGTAGCGGGCCGCGGCTTCGCGCACATCGCGCGCGAATTCACGCGCGTAAGTGCCCAGGCCCACCACGGTGAAACCCATCTCCTCGGTGGCGATGCGCGCCGCGGCGATGGCATGGGTGGCATCGGCGAAGATGAACACCCGCTTGCCGGTCAGGTAGGTTGAATCGACCGAACGCGCGTACCACTGCATGCGTGAACTCGAGGTGTCGCGCGCGGCCACACCGGGCCGCTCGCGGGCCAGCATGGCTTCGGCATCGACGCCGGCCAACTGGCTGACTTCGCGCACGAAATCGCGCGTCGCATTCAGGCCCATCGGGATCACGCGGGTGAACGGCATGCCGAAGGTGCGCTGCATCCACTGCGCGGTGGCGCGGCCGGTCTCGGGATACAGGTCGATATTGAAGTCGGCATCGGGCAAGCGCTGGATGTCTTCGACGCCCGCGCCCAGCGGCACCACCGCGTTCACGTCGACGCCCAGTTGCCCCAGCAGGCGGCTGATTTCAAGCACGTCGTCGCGGCAGCGGAAACCCAGAAGACTGGGTCCCAGCAGATTGGCGCGCGGACGGGCGCCGACAGGCCGCGTGCGCGGCGCCGCGCCGGGGGCCGGTATGCGATCCTGCAACAGACGACGCACCAGCTGGTAGAGCGTCTCGGAGGCGCCCCAGTTCTCTTTCTTCGAGTACGACGGCAGGTCCAGCGAGATCACCGGCACCGGCAAGTTCATGCCCTGCGCCAAGGCGCCTGGCTGATCCTGAATCAATTCGGCGGTGCAGGACTCACCCACCAGCATCGCCTTGGGACGGAAGCGCTCGTACGCTTCGGCCACGGCGGTGGTCACCAGACCGGCGGTATCGCCCCCGAGGTCGCGCGCCTGAAAGGTGGTGTAGGTGACCGGCGGGCGGCGGTCCTGGCGCTCGATCATGGTGAACAGCAGGTCGGCATAGGTATCGCCCTGTGGCGAGTGCAGCACATAGTGCACATCGCGCATCGAGGCGGCGATACGCATCGCCCCCACATGCGGCGGTCCTTCGTAGGTCCAGAGCGTGAGTTGCACGTGTCGGCTCCTTTCAGACGCTCAGGCGTTGGCGGCGATCCAGCGGCCGCGCGAACAGTTCCGCCAGATCGGCCGCCTGATCGAAGCCGTGGATCGGGCTGAACACCAGCTCGATCGACCATTTGGTGGTCAGGCCCTCGGCCTCGAGCGGGTTGGCCAGCCCCAGACCGCACACCGTGATGTCCGGACGCGCCGCGCGCAGACGCTCAAGCTGCAGTTCGAGGTGCTGGCCCTCGCTCAGGAGCAGGTCGGCCGGCAGCCGCTGCAACTCTGCACGTACCATTTGGCGGTCGAGAAACGGGGTGCCCACCTCGACGAGTTCGACGCCCATTTCGCAGGCCAGAAAGCGCGCCAGCGGCAATTCCAGTTGCGAATCCGGCAAAAACGTGACGCGCTTGCCCTGCAGTTGCGGGCGGTAGCGCGCCAGCCCCTTGCGCGCGCGCTCGACTAATGGCGCGGTGATGCGCTCGAAATGATCGTCGGACACGCCCCATGAATCCGCCGCCGCGCGGAACCAGTCGCGCGTCCCTTCGGCGCCCAGCGGGTACGGCGCGGTCAGCAAGTGGGCGCCGCGCGCTGCCAGCGCGCGCACGGTTTCCCCATTGAAAGGCTGCGCCGGCAGCAGGCGCGTACCGGGCCCGACGGCCGGCAGGTCGGCCGCGCGTCGCGCAGGGAAAAACTTGACCG
>JBEIFV010000128.1:0-17369 GCA_040382235.1 Burkholderiales bacterium | reverse complement strand
TCCTGCTGCTGCGGGGTCAAGCTTTTCCACACCTCGGTATTGATGATCAGCTCGCCGATCGAGTTGTTCTCGTGCATGCCGGGCGTGTAGTGGTACTTGAACACCTGATGCAGACCCAGGCGCAGGTCTTCGACGCCGCCCACCCATTCGGCGCAATCGATCACGCCGCGCTGTGCCGCGGGCAGGATCTCGCCGCCGGGCATGTTGACCACCGCCATGCCGAGCTTGGCATAGACCTCGGAATTAAGGCCGGTCTGGCGGCACTTCAATCCCTTGAAGTCGGCGACCGACTTGATCTCCTTCTTGAACCAGCCCAGCGCCTGCGGGCTCGACGGCAGGATCGGGAAGGCGATCACGTTGAGCTTCAGGGTGTTCTGGTAGAAGTCGTGCCACATGTCGAGGCCACCGCCCTCATACAGCCAGCCCATGTAATCCATGTGATCCATGCCGAAGGGGCCGCCGATCGGGCCCGAGAACAGCGCCGCGGCCTTGTTCTTGCCCACCCAGTAATAGGCCACGCCATGCCCGCCGTCGATCACCTTCTTGCTGGTGGCATCCAGAATCTCGAAGGCCGGCACCACCTGGCCTGCGGCCAGCGCCTCGACCTTGAGGGTGCCGGCGGAAAGCTTGTCGACTCGCTCGGCGAAATACCTGAAGTTGTCCTGCAAGCTCAGGCTGGCCGGCCAGGTCGATTGCATCTTGAGCGTGCGCGGCGCGGTCTGTGCGCTCACGCCGCCGGCGGCCAGGGCGGCCGCGAGGGCAGAGGCCACGAGGCCTTTGGTCCACATCAGTTTCATTCGAATCCCCTTGAAAAGTACCTGCGTCGTTAAAAAGAAAATTATGAAAATCGGCAAGGCGCGCATCCTATGCCAGCGCCGCGCCCGCGTCAATCGGGTTTAGCCCGCCCACGGGATTTGCCCGCCCTTTGCGAATCACCACCGAAGCAGAAGCCTTTGCAAGAAGCGCGCCATCAAGCGACTGCAACTCCGCTTCGACGAACGCCATGCTGCGCCCCTGCTTCAAGACCCGACCGATGCCGCGCACCCGGCCTGCCAACACGGGTTGCAGATAGCTGACCTTCATTTCCACCGTCGGCGCCGAATCGTCCGGCCCCAGCCGCGCCAGGATCGCCACGCTGAACACGTCATCCAGAATGGCGGCGACGATCCCGCCCTGCAGTGTGCCGATCGGGTTCAGGAGGTTCGCGCCGGGCTCGTATTCGAGCACCACGGTATCGGCCTCGACGCGCGCGCTCACAAACCCGAGCGTTTGCGAACAGGGCGGTGGTGGCCCGCCTTCGAGCATCAGGCGCAAGGCGTTACCGGAAGACGCCAAGCCAGTGGCCACGTCGTTCAGTACTCCAAAATCTTGTCGAGGAAGTTCTTGGCACGTTCGGACCGTGCGTCACGGTTGCCGAAAAACTCGTCCTTCTGGCAATCCTCGATGATCCTGCCCTGGTCCATGAAGACCACACGGTGCGCCACCTTGCGCGCGAACCCCATCTCGTGGGTGACGCACATCATGGTCATGCCTTCCTGTGCCAGCTGCACCATG
The DNA here is from genome assembly GCA_040382235.1 of Burkholderiales bacterium. Lineage (GTDB taxonomy): Bacteria > Pseudomonadota > Gammaproteobacteria > Burkholderiales > JAEUOS01 > JAEUOS01. Next base: position 15,815 of record JBEIFV010000128.1, on the reverse strand, counting down.
ACATCGAGCACCTCGCCCACCATCTCGGGGTCGAGCGCGGAGGTCGGCTCGTCGAAGAGCATGACGATCGGATCCATCGACAGGGCGCGCGCGATCGCCACGCGCTGCTGCTGGCCGCCAGACAACTGGCCGGGATACTTGTCCTTGTGTGCCGACAGGCCGACGCGCTCCAGGTATTTGAGGCCGCGCGCCAGCGCATCGTCCTTGGACCGGTTCAAGACCTTGACCTGCGCCAAGGTCAGGTTTTCGGTGACGGTCATGTGCGGAAACAGTTCGAAATTCTGGAACACCATGCCGCAGCGCGAGCGCAGCTTGGGCAGGTCCGTGTTCGGGTCGCCGACCGAAATGCCGTCGACATCGATCGAGCCCTTCTGGAATGGCTCAAGACCATTGACGGTCTTGATCAGGGTCGACTTGCCGGAACCCGAAGGCCCGCACACCACCACCACATCACCCTTGTTGACCTTGGTGGTGCAATCGGTCAGCACCTGGAAGCTTCCGTACCACTTGCTGACATTCTTGAATTCGATCATGCGGATCCCCTTCTTGTGCGACGCGTCCGACAATTCTCAGCGGACGATGGCGATTTTCTTTTGCAGCTGCTTGACCAGGAGCGACAGACCAAAGCACATGATGAAATAGGCCACCGCCACGAAAAGGTACATTTCCACCAGACGGCTATCGCGCTGCGCGATCTTCGATGCAGCGCCGACGAAATCGGTCACGTTGAGCAGCGACACCAGCGACACGTCCTGGAACAGGATGATGGTCTGGGTCAAAAGCACCGGCAGCATGTTGCGAAAGGCCTGCGGCAGAATGATCAACTGCATCGATTGCCAGTAATTGAGACCGACCGCATAGGCCGCCGCGACCTGGCCACGAGAGATGCTCTGGATGCCGGCCCGCATGATCTCGCAGAAATAGGCGCCTTCGAACAGGATGAAGGTGATGTAGGCCGAACGGTCGGCGCCGATCTGCGGAGGACGATCCATGCCGCTGACCCATTGCAGCAGCACCGGCGAGAGGAAATAGAACCAGAAGATCACCAGCAACAGCGGGATCGAACGCATCAGGTTCACATAAGCGGCGGCGGCTGTCGACAGCAACTTGTTTGACGACAGGCGCGCCATTGCCAGCAGCGTGCCCCAGATGACGCCGCCAATCGCCGCCACCACCGTCAGCTGCAGCGTGTACTCAAGCCCTTTCCAAAGATAGGGCAGGGAATTCTTGATGACGGAAAAATCGAGTTCGGTCATGTCGCGCTCCTAGTGCCCGCCGCCGCCGGCACCGCCGGAGATGAATCCGGGGATCGCGGTACGCTTCTCGATGAACGCCATGGCGCGGTTGGCGATCATGGCGATCACCACGTAGATGAGGGTGGCTGCGGCAAAGGCCTCGAAGTAGCGGAAGGTGAGTTCGCCCATTTCGCGCGTGCGGAAGAACAGTTCGACCAAGCCGATCGAAAACGCCACCGCCGTGTTCTTGATCAGGTTCATCAGTTCGGAGGTCATCGGCGGGATCACGATGCGGTAGGCCACCGGCAGCAGGATGTAGCGGTAGGTCTGCGCCTGGGTCAGCCCCATCGCGTAGCCGGCCATGCGCTGGCCGCGCGGCAGGGCCTGGATGCCGGAACGCACCTGCTCGGAGATGCGTGCCGCGGTGAAAAGCCCCAGGCACACGATCGCCGTCACGAACTGGTGGGTGGTCGGATCGAGCGAAATCACCCAGGTCTTGACCGCCGGTATCAGGCCGGGAAGGACGAAATACCACACGAAGAACTGGACGATCAGCGGAATGTTGCGAAACAACTCCACATAGGCATTGCCCACGCGCACCGCCCATTTGTTCTCGGTGGTGCGCATCACGCCCAGAATCGAACCCAGCACAAAGGCGATGATCCAGGCCAGCCCCGCGATAACCAACGTGTACTGCAGGCCCGAGAGCAAACTCATGATCCAGGTACCGTCGCCGTCAGGCACCTGTTCGAACAGAATTGCCGGGTTCATGCATCCCCTCCTGTGATTCTTTTTTCTTATGCAGCTACCGTGCCAATAGTACAAGGAAACCCTGAACAGGTCCGCAGGTCGAAAAAGTCGCTGCCGGACACAATGGATCGAAAAGACTCTTCGTACGAGAATCCGAATTCCAGAGATTTGTTCAGTGTTTTCACAACGCAAAACGGCAGGCCCGCGGGCCTGCCGTTTTTTCCTGCTGCGCCGGATTCAAGCCATCCGGTCACGCATTGCTTAAACGCCCTTGTCGTTCGGTGCCGCGAAGTCGGCCTTGAGTTGCGGCGTCATCGGGAAATTGAGATTGACGCCCTTGGGCGGGATCGGGCTCATGTACCACTTGTTGTAGATGCGCTCCATCTCCGGCGACTTGTAGAGCGCGGTCAGGGTCTTGTCGACCAGGGCCTTGAACTGCGGATCGTCCTTGCGCAGCATCGGGCCATAGGGTTCGGCACGCAGCGACTCGTTCAGGATCTTGAAATCGCCGGGATTGCGCGCATTGGCGATCTGGCCGGCGAGCAGGATGTCGTCCATCACGAAGGCGGTCACCCGGTCTTCGGCCAGCAGCAGGAACGACTCGGCGTGGTCCTTGCCGTAGATTTCCTTGACGTCGACGCTCTTGGTTTTCTCGTAGTTCTTGAGCAAGGGTACCGCCGTGGTGCCCGAGGTGGTCGAGATGTTCTTGCCGTTCAGTTCGGCCAGGCTATTGATGTTGGATGATTTCTTCACTGCCGCGGTGACCTGGATGCGGAAGTAGGTGGGCCCGAATGCCACCAGTTTCTGGCGCTCCACCGAATTGGTGGTCGAACCGCATTCCAGATCGATAGTGCCGTTTTGCAGCAGCGGAATCCGGTTGCTGGAGGTCACAGGCTGGTACACCACCTTCAGGTTGGGCATCTTCAGTTCGGCCTTGACCGCATCGACGACCTTGGCGCAAATGTCCATCGAATAACCGATGGGTTGCTGCTTGTCGTCGAGATAGGAGAACGGGATTGACGACTCGCGATGTGCCACCGTCAGCTGGCCGGTTTCCTTGATCTTCTTCAGGGTACCGGTCAACTCCTGTGCGTGGATGGTCGGGGCAAAACCCAAGGCTAGTACGATGCCCAACAGGGCGGGAAGCATTTTCATGATTTTCAAGTCTCCAAGTTGATACTGCGAATCCGGAAAAATACGGGGGCGCCGCGCCTGCAGTGCTGCTTATGGAGCACGTGCCTGCCGGCTCTCACCCCGACAAGACGGGGTTGCCCCGTTTCAAAACGACCGAAAAGTCTAACAGAGCCCGCCGCCAAGCGCGAACATGGGGAAACCCTCAAGCACTTTCGTCCGTGCGCACTGGTTTGGTCAGTTTGACGCACCAGTATCGCCCACCCGTGGCTGCGGCCGGGTCAACACATCGGGCTGCAAAATGGCCCGCAGCTTGTTTACATCAAGCAAGCCGCGTTCCAAAACCAGTTCTTCGACATTGCGCCCGGTTTCCAGTGCCAGGCGGGCGATCAGCGCGGTGTTGTCGTAGCCGATGTAGGGGTTGAGCGCGGTGGCCAGGCCCACCGAGGTACGCACCCGCGCTTCCAGCAGGGCCCGGTTGGCGCTGATTCCGGCGACGCAGTTGTCGGTCAGTGTGCGGCAGCCTGCAGCCAAATGGCTGATGCTCTTGTAGAGCGAAAAGGCGATGATCGGCTCGAACGCGTTCAGCTGCAGCTGACCGCCTTCGGCCGCCATGGTGATGGTCATGTCGTTACCGATCACCTCGAATGCGATCTGGTTGACCACCTCCGGAATGATCGGATTGACCTTGCCTGGCATGATCGATGAGCCGGCGGCGCGTGCCGGCAGGCGGATCTCGTTCAAGCCGGCCTGCGGACCGCTGGACAACAGGCGCAAGTCCTTGCAGCTCTTTGAGAGCTTGACCGCCACCCGCTTCAACACGCCCGAAAGCTGCACGAAGGCGCCTGTATCCTGCGTCGCCTCGACCAGGTTGGGCGCCATCGTCCGCGCCTCGCCCGAAAGTCGGGACAGGTGGCGGCAAGCGGTGGCCGCGTAGGCTGGATCGGTGTTGATGCCGGTGCCGATCGCAGTGGCGCCCAGGCTGATCTCGCGCATCAGCACCAGGGCCTCGCCCAGGCGCAACTCATCCTCGCCCAGCATCACCGCGTAGGTGGAGAATTCCTGGCCGAGCGTCATCGGCACCGCATCCTGCAACTGGGTGCGGCCGATCTTTAGCACGTCGCGGAATTCGAAGGCCTTGGCCTCGAAGGCCGCGCGCAGGTGCGCCATGGCGGCGATCAGCTTCCTGATGGCGAACACCGACATCAGGCGCAGCGCCGTCGGATACACGTCGTTGGTCGACTGCGAACAATTGACGTCCTCGATCGGATGCAAGGCCGTGTAGTCGCCGCGCTGCCGCCCCAGCAGCTCAAGCGCGCGCTTGGCGATGACTTCATTGGCATTCATGTTGGTCGAGGTGCCCGCGCCGCCCTGGATCATGTCGACCACGAACTCGCCGCGCAAGGCGCCGCCGGCCACTTCTTGGCAGGCGGCGACGATGGCCGCTACCTTGGCGTCGGGCAACAGGCCGAGATCGCGGTTGGCCAGGGTCGCGGCATGCTTGACCAGTGCCAGTGCGCGCAGCAGGTCGTCGCTGGCCCCGATGGGCATGCCGGAAATCGGAAAATTCTCCAGTGCCCGCAGGGTGTGAATGCCCCAGTACGTGCTGGAGGGCGCTTCGCGCTCGCCCAGCAGATCGTGTTCGGTACGTGTGAAGGAGTTCATGTGCGGCTTCCGCGATTCGATGGATCGGAACTTTAGGCGCCGCCTTTCACAAAGGCCGATGCTATTTTTTCATCACTTTATGCCTTTTCGGCATGGGCTTGGAAGCTTCGATCAAATGCTCCCACAAGGCCAGGGGGGCACCCTTGCCCGGGCGGCCCGGGCCGGGCTTTTCGCGATACAGGCGAATCTCCATTTCCACCGCCCAAAGTGCGCCGGCGCATGCCAGCTTGCGCCCGCGCACTTCGGCAGCCACCGCGCTTTCGGGAAGGAAGGCGACGCCGTGACCGCTCATGGCCATCATCTTGAGACCTTCGGCCATATCAGTCTCAAAACGCTTTTCCAGATGCAACGGCGGCTTGGCGTCGGCCAGTATCAGTTCCACCATGCGGCCCAGATAGGCGTTCTGGCCGTAGGAAAGAAAGGGCAGGGGTGCTGCCTGCGAACCCGGCAAGTCGTAACGCGAACGGCCCTGGCGGTCGCATGCCGCGTAGGGCATGATGCGCTCTTGCCCGAGCAGGAGCATGTCGTAACGCTGGAGGTCAAGCTGCACTGGCTGGCGCGGGTGGTGATAGCACAACAGCAGGTCGCAGCCACCCTCGACCAAGCGCATCACTGCATCGTGCACGTTGGCGGCCAACAGTCGGCTGCGGATCGGGCCGAAGCCTTTTTCGATGGTGGTCAGCCTTTGCGGAAACCAGGTCAACGACAGGGTATGTGGAGCGGCAAAGTCGATCTCCCCCGCCGTGGCAGCGCGCTGGCCGCGCAACAGGGACCGGGCACCGGAAATCGCCGCCAGCATTTCCAGTGCCTGTGGGTAGAACACTTCACCGGCCGGCGTCAACCGTGTCGGATACGAAGTGCGGTCGATCAGGTCGGCACCGAGCCAGGTTTCAAGCGATCGAATGCGTCTTGAAAAGGCCGGCTGCGTCACATGGCGCAAGTGCGCCGCACGCGAGAAACTCCTGGTCTCGGCCAAGGATACGAAGTCTTCAAGCCACTTCGATTCCATGGCGGTGAAGATCAGCGCGGTTCAGGCAGCGCGGGCGATAACGGGCACGCCGATGCTTCTGGCGGTCGCGATGGTGTGCCGTGCCAGTGCAAAGGTGGCATCGACCATGCGTACCGGAACGTCATCGGCAGTCAGCACCAGCGGAATCTCGGTGCACGCCAGTACGATCGCCTCGGCTCCGCTGCTTGCAAGCTTGCGCGCGGCGCTGCGCAACAGTCTGGCGGCGGTCACCATGTCGCCGACCTTGACCGCCGCGATGCCAGGCATCACCAGATCCCGCATTTCATCCGACTCGGGCAGCACCCAGTGACGCAGGGTACCGGGATGCTGTTGGTAGAGCCCATGCTGCAGTGTGGAGGTGGTGCCCAACAGGCCCACCTTGCGAGCCGCGCCCAGTTCCGCATCGACCGCTTCAACGATATGCATGAGCGGCAGTGAAATCTGTGCTGCCAGGCGCGCATGCCAGAGGTGCGCGGTATTGCAAGGCATGGCGATCAGGTCACAACCCACCGACTGCAGGCGGCGTGCCGCGCCGACTAAGGCTGGTAACGGATCACAGCCGCGGCCTTCGAGCGCGGCGACACGGTCGGGAATTTGCGGGGTCGAGTCGACGCTGACCGGAAAGTGATCCTGGTCATGCGAAACCGGCGTGGCATACACCAGCTTGGCCATGAAATCAGCGGTGGCCAGTGGCCCCATGCCGCCCAGCACGCCAATGCGCGGCAGGGTGGCGATAGCGGTTTCGAAGGTTTTCATGAAATCAAGACTAAACAATGAAAGCGGCGAAATCAAATGCCGATTGCGTATCGATTGTGGCGTATTTCGGGCGGCGCGATGCGCATTCGGCATCAGTGCGCAGGGGGATCCCGCCGTCTAGGCCGCGGTGCGCAATGGCGGGGCGGTGTCCGGGCCAGCCACTTGTTCCTCGGCTTCCTGCTGCAAGGCCCACATCTGCGCATAGTGCGCGCCGGCGGCCAGCAACTCATGATGGGTGCCGCGTTCGATGATGCGGCCACGGTCCATGACGATGATCTGGTGCGCGTCGGCAATGGTCGAGAGGCGATGCGCGATGGTGAGCGTGGTGCGGTTCTCGGCGATTTTCTTCAACTCGGCCTGGATCGCCTTTTCGGTCTGCGAATCCAGCGCCGAGGTGGCTTCATCGAAAATCATGATCGCCGGGTTCTTGAGCAGGGCGCGCGCAATCGCAACGCGCTGCTTTTCGCCGCCGGACAATTTGAGCCCGCGTTCCCCGACCATGGTCTGGTAGCCGGCCGGCAGGGTTTCGACGAAATCGTGAATCGACGCCATGCGCGCGGCGGCATAGACCTCCTCGGCCGAGGCTTCGGTGTTGCCGTAGGCGATGTTGTAGAAAATGGTGTCGTTGAACAGCACGGTATCCTGCGGCACGATACCGATCGCGCGCCGCAACGTGGCCTGGGTGTTGTCGCGAATATCGTGGCCGTCTATGGTGATGCGACCGCCGGCCAAGCCGGCGGCGCCGACGTCGTAGAAGCGATACAGGAGCCGCGCCAGGGTCGATTTGCCGGAGCCGCTGTGGCCGACAACGGCGATGGTGCGCCCCGCCGGAATTTCGAAATCGACGCCGAACAGGATCTGCCGGTTCGGCTCGTAGGCGAAATCGACCTGCTCGAAACGCACCGCGGCGCCACTCAAGGCCAGCGCCGGTGCCTGCGGCTTGTCGGCGACTTCGCGGTTCTCGTCCAACAACGTGAACATGCGCTCCATGTCGGCCATCGACTGCTTGATCTCGCGGTACAGCACGCCCAGGAAGTTGAGCGGGATGTAAAGCTGGATCATGAACGCGTTGACCAGCACCAGGTCGCCCAGGGTCATGCTGCCGTTGGCCACGCCGACGGTGGCGCGCCACATGATGGCGGTGACCGCGATGGCGATGATCGCGCTCGGCCCGGGATTGAGCAGCGACAGCGAGGTCTGGCTCTTGACCGCCGCCGCTTCCCAGCGTGCCATGCTCTGGTCATAGCGTTTCGCTTCATACTCTTCGTTGCCGAAGTACTTGACGGTCTCGTAGTTGAGCAGCGAATCGATCGCGCGTACGTTGGCCTTGGAATCGAGGTCGTTCATCGCACGTCTGAAATTGGTGCGCCACTCGGTGACACCGACCGACCATACGATGTAGGCCACAAGGGCGATCAGGGTGATGATGACAAACCAGATGTCGTACTTCCAGGCCAGGATCGACAACACCAGCGTGATCTCGACGATCGTCGGCAGGATGCTGTAGAGCGTGTATGAGACCAGCGAGGAAACGCCGCGCGACCCGCGTTCGATGTCGCGCGTCATGCCGCCGGTCTGGCGATTCAGGTGAAAGCGCAACGACAGCGAATGCAGATGGCGAAACACTTCGAGCGAAATGCGTCGCACCGCCGATTGCGTGACCTTGGCAAACACGAACTCGCGCAATTCGGTGAAGAGCGTGGTCGACAGGCGCGCCGCGCCGTAGGCGATCAAGAGGCCGGCGATCACGCCGAAGGCCAGTTTTTCGCCGGAACCGCCGATCACGACTCCGAGGCCGTCGACGATTTCCTTCATGATCAGCGGCACACCCACATTCGCCAGCTTGGCCGCCAGCAGGAAGCCGAGCGCGAGCGCCACCCGGCCCTTGTACTGGAGCAAGTAGGGCAGCAGGGTGCGGATGGTGGACCAGGCGCCGAACTGCGGTTTGGTCGCGGGCGAAGGTTCGCCCTGGGAGAGATGTCGCATGACTTTACATACATGTCGCATGACTTTACATACGCATTATCGCGCAAGGCGGGTTGGCGATTGAACCGGGCGATTGAAGCGGGTAGGATAAGATCGGAGGAATGGCGAAACCGGCGTGATCGCCGGACGCAAGGAGATGCAATGCTGACCGCTGTAAAAATGATCCAGACCCTGCCTTACGAGCAGCAGGCAACCATGCACAAGCTGCGCGAGTTGATCATCAACATCGACCCGACCATCGTCGAGACGGTCAAGTGGGGCAGCCCGGTGTACTCGCGAGGCCGCAACCTCCTGTCGATCGTGCCGCGCGAAAAGCATGTTGACATGCAGATCTGGGACGGCGTCGCCTTGTGCGAGAAGTATCCGATCATCGAAGGCGAAGGCCAGACCATGCGCCACTTCAAGGTCAAGTACAAGGGCCGCAACGACTTCAAGATGATCGCCGCACTGGTGACCGACGTCCTCAAGCAGGCCAAGTAGCGACGCCTATCGCAGCGTGGGCGAGACGCACACCGGCCGGCAGGGGATGCACCCCGGCATTCGCTTCACAAGCACCGCGTGAGCTTTCTCCCCCTGGCGGAAGTAGCAGCGCGAGCGTCCGCGCGATCCATGCTTGCAGCCTGAACCCGCTGCGCGCGGCACCATGACGGGGGGATACCCGATCCAACCATCGCTAGCGTTCTTCATTTGCGCCTTTGCCTGGAATATCGGGCTGGGCATGACCTACCCGCTGATCCCGCTGTATGCGGATTCGCTGGGCATGTCGGGCGTCGCTATCGGCACGCTGGTCGCCCTGCCGGTGGTGTTGCAGATCACCTTCAATTTGATTGGCGGTGCCGCCACAGATCGCATTGGCGGTCGTGCGATGGTGCAGGCATCCTGCCTGATGATGGTAGCCGGCGCCAGCGCTTACGCCTTCGCCGGCAGTTTTGCTTCGTTGATGGCAGCACAGATCATGATGGTGATGGCGCGCGCGATTTTCTGGCCGGCGTCCTGGACCATCGCCGGCAGCCTGCAAGGTGAACGCAGCGTACAAATGGGGCGGCTCAACGCCGCCACCAACATCGGCCAGATCGCAGGCACTTTCTCAGCCGGGTTCCTGATCACCTGGGCCGGCTTTTCGTGGTCGTTCCTGACCCTGGCCGCGGTGGCGGCCGCCGCTTTCGTCGCCATGCTGGTCCACGCCGGCGGGGCGCCGGTGCCGGCAGCCTCGGCGTCTTCACCATGGTCCCGCTATGGTCGATTGCTGCGGCTGCGCCCGATGTGGTTCGCCATCATGTGCGCCTACATTTCAGCTCTGCCATTCTCGCTGAGTGTCTCTTTTTATCCCCTGCTGTTCGACGCCTACGGCTACAGCCATGAAATCAACGGCAGCATCCTTGCGCTGCGCGGCGTCGGCGCCGCGCTCGCCGGCCTGGTGGTGGCGCGGCTGCTGGATTTTTCGATGAAGGGCGCGGTCGCGTTCGGCGCCGCACTGGTGGTCGCCGTGTCGATCGCCACCGTCGGTGCTACCGACCACCTTTATGCGGTCGGTGTGATGCTGTTCGCCGTCGGCCTGGGTTCGGGCCTGATGTCGCTCAACTTCCAGATGCTGATAGGCGATATCAGCAGCCCCGCCGATCGCGGCTCGGCCAACGCGCTGGGCGGCCTGGGTTGGGGCTTGTCGCATTTCACGACACCCTTGCTGATGGGCGTGCTGCGCGACTACCTTGGCATCGAGTCGGCGTTCCTGTTGCTTGGGAGCTTCGTGGTGTTCTGGTCGTTCGCTCTGCTTGCGGTGCATCGCTGGGCGTTTCGAACACCCGCGCAAGTTGAACCCGGAGCGCGGCTATAGCTGGCGGACGGCGAACGTGTCGCACTGGTTCATTTCGCCGCTTTCGATACCTTTCCTGAACCAGCGCACACGCTGCTCGGCTGAACCATGGGTAAACGAATCCGGGGTGACGCCGCGGCCGGCACTGCATTGCAGGGTGTCATCGCCAATCGCGGTGGCTGCCCGCAGCGCCTCTTCGAGATCACCGCACTCAAGGATGCGGCGCGCGCGATTGGCGTGGCATGCCCATACCCCGGCCAGGCAATCGGCCTGCAGTTCGAGCCTGACCGACAAGGCGTTGCCTTCGCGCTCGGACACCTTGCGTCGCACCTGATCGACCTTGTCTGAAATACCCAGCAGGTTTTGCACATGGTGCCCGACCTCGTGCGCGATCACATAGGCCTGGGCGAAGTCTCCCGGCGCGTTGAAACGCGTCTTCATCTCCTCGTAGAACGCCAGATCGATGTAGACCTTCTGGTCGCCGGGGCAGTAAAACGGCCCCATGGCGGACTGGCCGGTGCCGCAGGCGGTCGGCGTGGCCGCGCGAAACAGCACCAGCTTCGGTTCGGCGTATTGGCGCCCGGTCTTGGCGAACAACTCTTTCCGGACATCCTCGGTATCGGCCAGCACCACCTATACCAGGCGCGCGCCGGCGTCGTCCCTGGGCGGTGCCTTGGCCGGGCCCTGCTGCATCACGGGCGCGCCACCCCCATCGCCGCCGGACAGGAGCGACAGCACCGTCAGCGGGTTGATGCCAGGAAGTAGGCGGCCACCAAAGCAATGGCGATGCTGCCGATGCCGAGCTTGCCGCTCATCAGCGGCAGACCGCCGCGCCCGCCACCGGAAGAAACCTGGTCGCGCCGGTCCTCGACGTTGCTGCTTTCCCTGCCTTCGTCCAGCCGCACGGCCATCGCCCGTCAACGTTGCAGAACGGGTTGTATGCGGGCAAGCGGCATGCATCAGCGGAAGTGCCGAAAAGCAAGCGCGCCCGGCAGGCGCACCAAAGAAAAACGGCCGCGATTCTCGCGGCCGTCGTTTTGCGACGCACCCCGCCCTATCTGGGAGCGGTGGCTTGTCGACTTGTCATCAAACCTGGCGGGCATCCCCGCGAACGTTTAATGCGAAGATTATGAATGCTTTGGATGTCGTTTGTATGACTGAATAGTAGGCCTTTGCGGCATCTAATCGATGGATCGCCACAAAATTTCACGATTTGCGATGCGGACGGTCTTGTTTGCCATCGTGGTTCGCATCATGCTGGCGGTCATGCTTCTCACGCCGAATCTGGCGCGACTGCACATCCTGCGCGTGCTCGACACGACGTGCTTCCTTGCCGGTGACCGTACCGTCGGCTGCGGCTTTTTGCTCCATTTTTTCGACCCGCGCCTGCCCCTTGTCCAGGCGCCCTGCTTCACGCTGGGTCAGCGCGCCCGATTTCTCGCCCTGCTCGATGCGCTTCTGCTGATTCGCTTCGCGCTGGTCGATGCGCTGTTGCGCGGTCGGCGGCGTGGCGGTCTGGGCGACCGCTGGAATGGCTGCGGCCAGGAGCAAGGCGATTGCGAAAGGCTTGAAGGTCATGACGATATCTCCGGTGGGTTGCCTGAAAAGGTGATGGGCGCACTGCCCATGGCGCATACAACTCGCCGGATCGCATCTTCGCTGACCGCGACGCTGTAACAACGTGTAAGCGCAGCAACAATTGACGCGACGCAAGGCCCGAATCGGCCAGCGCCGGCGCTACAGCGCCGCAGCCAATCCTTCGAATAGATCAAGGCGGTCGGTGCAAACAGCGTCGACCCCCCAATCGAACAGCAGGGCTGCGTGAACCGGATCGTTGACGGTCCAGCACATCAGGCCATAACCGGTGGACTTGATCGCCGCCGCCGTGACAGCATCGAGTCTTTTCGCATTGCAGTGCAGCGCCACGCAGGCATGCAACTCGAGTTGATCGCGCCAGTTCGCGGGCACCGCATCAAACAAGGCGGCGCGCGCGAGTTTCGGCGCGCTTTGCCTGGCCGCGGCCAAGGCGGCAGGTGCGAAAGAAGAAAGCAGCACCTTGGCTGGCGCCGCCTGCCATAGTCGGGCGCATTCGGCGGCGACAATTCGCCCGGTTTGCGCGGCCACGGCTTCGCCCCCCGGTGCCCATGGCTTGATCTCGACATTGCAGAACAAATCGAGCGTCATGCAAAGGCTTGCCGCCGCCTCGAGGCCCGGTACCGACTCCCCGGCAAAGCGTTCGGCAAACCAACTGCCTGCATCAAGACGCGCGAGTTCGGCCGCGCTTGAGTCCGGCAGCGCGCCATGACCATTGGTGGTGCGCTCCAGCGTGTCGTCATGCATCAGCACCGGTACAGCATGGCGCGCCAGCATGACATCGAATTCGACTGCGGAGAACCCGCGCTCACGCGCATACCGCATCCCGGCCAGGGTGTTTTCAGGTGCCAGGGAGCCGCCGCCGCGATGCGCAATAACCCGGGAAGGATAGGTATAGGGCATCAACACCGCCTCATTTTTCGGTCTCGACCAAGCCCTTGACGAACCACTTCTGCATCAAGAGCACCACCAGCGCCGGTGGCAGCATGGCCAGGATCGCGGTGGTCATCACCAGATTCCATTCGGTGGCGGCATCGCCGCCCGAGATCATGCGCTTGATGCCGATGACCGCGGTGTAGTAGTCCTCGCGAGTGGTGACCATCAGCGGCCACAGATACTGGTTCCAGCCGTAGATGAAGAGGATCACGAACAAAGCGGCGATCTGGGTGCGCGCCAGCGGCAGCAGGATGCTCCAGAAAAAACGCATCGGCCCGGCACCATCGATGCGCGCCGCTTCCGCCAGTTCCTCGGGTACCGACAGGAAGAACTGGCGAAACAGGAAGGTCGCGGTGGCGGACGCCATCAAGGGAATGGTAAGGCCGGCATAGCTGTCGACCAGCCCCAGGCTTGCCACCACCTGGAAGGTCGGCAGGATGCGCACCTCCACCGGCAGCATCAGGGTCAGGAAGATCAGCCAGAAACAAAAGGCCCGACCTGGAAAACGGAAATACACCACCGCGAACGCCGACAGCACCGAGATCGCGATCTTGCCGCAGGCGATCACCAGCGCCGACACCGCGCTGTTGAAGAGCAGCATCTTGAGCGGCGTCGAGCCCTGGGTCAACACATGCAGATAGTTGACGCCCAATTGGTCGCCGGGTATCAGGCTCATCGGCGCATCGAGCACCTGCGCCGGCGTCAGCGACGAGGCGACAAAGGCCAGCCATACCGGCAGGGCGACCAGACCCACGCCCAGTACCAGCACCAGGTGGGTCAGAAAATCAGCGAAGGGGCGGCGTTCGACCATCAGTAGTTCACACGCTTTTCCAGGTAGCGGAACTGCGCGACGGTGAGCGCGATCACGATCGCCATCAGGACCACTGATTGCGCCGCCGCACCGCCGAAATCCTGCCCCTTGAAGCCATCGTGAAACACCTTGTACACCAGTACTTCGGTGGCCTTGGAAGGTCCGCCCTGGGTGGCCGCATCGATTACGCCGAAGGTATCGAAAAACGCATAGATCACATTGACCACCAACAGGAAAAACGCAGTCGGCGACAACAGCGGGAAAACGATTTTCCAGAAGCGTGTGGCCGGGCCAGCGCCGTCAATGGCGGCGGCTTCAAGCAGGGATTTCGGGATAGCCTGCAGCCCGGCCAAGAAGAAAACGAAGTTGTAGCTCACCTGCTTCCAGGCTGCCGCCAGCACCACCAGCACCATCGCCTGCGTGCCGTTGAGCAGCGGATTCCAGTCCATGCCGATTCTCTTCAACGCGAAACCCAGGGTACCCACCGACGGGTCGAAGAGAAACAGCCACAGCACGCCAGCCACCACCGGTGCCACCGCGTAAGGCCAGATGATGAGCGTCTTGTAGGCCGCCGCACCGCGCACCACACGATTGGCCAGCACCGCCAGCAGCAACGCACTGCCCAGGGACAAGGCGGCGACGCAAACCGAGAACAGCGCCGTGGTGGCGAACGCTTGCGCATAGTGCGGATCGACCCACAAGGCGCGGAAGTTGGCCAGCCCGACGAATTCGACATGGGTGCCGAACGCATCTTCGACAAACACCGACTGATACAGGGCCTGCGCCGCCGGCCAGATGAAAAATACCAGCGTCACCGCCAACTGCGGCGCCACCAGGGCATAGGGCAGCCAGGCGGAACGGAAGACGGTGCGCTTTTCCATCCAGCTACCCTAGCACCTCGGGCGGGCGGGCGTTTCAGGCGGCGGCGCGGCAGACATGGAGACTGCGCACAGCGCCAGGCTCATGGCTGATAGCCACAGTCGATTGCGCCCTGCGCCAGCGCCGCGGCGATCGCGCGCCGGGTGGTGTCACGGGAGAGCCAAGCCTCCTCGTCGCGATTGACGATCACCCCCGCCTCGAACAGCAGGGCCGGCATGCTTGCATGGCGCAACACCGCGAGGTTGTCGAAGAAATGCACACCATTGGCTTCGTCGGCAAACTCGCGGCCGCTGCCCAGGTAAGGGTCGGCGTGATAGCGCGAGGGCCGAAAGCCGGCGGCGATCATGCGCGCACCCATCGCCGAGGCGCAGCGCTGTGCCTGGGGCCACTGCGCGTTATTGCGCGAGATGAACAGCGAAAACCCGCGAAAACGGTCGTCCAGATACTTGCGCGCCTGGCCCTCGAATTCCCAGTCGCGCTGGAAGCGTGCCTTGGCCGAATCGTGGTGCACCGAGACGAACAGGTCGGCACGCGCCTGCGCGGCCAGGCGCGGGCGCGATACCAGGTCGGCGGTCCTGCCCTCGGCGGCGATCAGCACCGTAGCAAAGCCGCGGCGACGCAATTCATCGTCCAGCACCAGCGCCAACGCACGATTGAAGTCAAACTCGGCCACCCCGCGCGCCGAAATCGCGCCCTGCGTGGCGATGCTGTGCCCAACATCAACAGCGACAGAAGTAGCCGAGGCACCCCAAGGCCAGGCACCAAGCGCGAAGACGCAACTGAGCCAGCAAGACCAACTCCAAGTTAACCGGCGCTGCAACGCAGCGTCCGGTTCAACGCGGAGAGTTCGCACGTCACGCCAAAGGCGTGTCGTGAAACCCTTATTTGGAGCCCTTGTTGGCCGCCTCAAACCGCCGCAACTGCTCATTGCCGCGCTTGACGGCCTCGTCCAGAGCATCCTTGGGCGCCTTCTTGCCGGCCCACACCGCTTCCAGTTCCTCGTCGATGATGGCGCGGATCTGCACGAAGTTGCCCAGGCGCACACCCTTGGAGAACTTGGTCGGCTTGGTGCCGGTCATCTGCTGCACCGAAATGTCGGTGCCCGGGTTGCGGTCGTAAAAGCCACCCTTCTGCGTGGCCAGATAAGCGGCATTGGTAATCGGCAGATAACCGGTTTCCTGATGCCATTCCGCTGCGATCACAGGCGACGACAGAAACTCGAAAAACTTCGCCACGCCAGCGTATTCGGCC
>JBEIFV010000127.1:0-17431 GCA_040382235.1 Burkholderiales bacterium | reverse complement strand
GTCGGCGGCACATAACCGGTCGCGTGTTCGCGCCCGCTTTGGTCGGTGCGTCCGTCCCCCCGGCGCGGGGTCGCGGGAGGTGCGCGCTCGCGCACTTCGACCCAGCCGCGCGAACCATAGACCGCAAACCGCCCCTCGAACGGGGTCGCCAGCATGGCGCTGATGAGCGCACTGGCACCGCCAGGGAACGCCAACATCATGCCCAAGGTGTCGCCATTGGCGAAACTGCTGCCGCGCGTGGCCAGGCGCGCCCAAACGCTTTCGGCCGGCCCCATGATCGCGATCGCCAGGTCGACCAGGTGGATTCCGGTGGCCGTGAGCGGACCCACCGGCGCATGTTCGTTCGACAGACGCCAGTTGTCGGGCGGCAGTGCAAAAAACTTGTCCTGGCTGAAGTTGGCCTCGATCTGCAAGATCGCGCCCAAGTCGCCGCGGGCGATGCGCGCGCGCAGATCGATCATCACTGGTTCAAAGCGTCGTTCATGGCCGATGCCGAGCATCACGCCGGCACGTTCGCAGGCGCTGATCGCGGCAAGCGCATCGGCATAAGTCAGGCACAGAGGCTTTTCGCAGAACACGTGCTTGCCCGCCGCGGCCGCAGCGGCGATCTGTGCAGCGTGCGCCTTGTGCGGCGTGCACAGCACCACCGCATCGACTGATGCGTCGGCCAGTGCCGCCTCGAACCGCTCGGCAACCGCAAAGCCGCTGGCAGCACCGTCGGCGCGCGCGACCTCACGCGTGGCGGCCTCGGTTTCAACCACCAGAACCACCTTCCCCAGATCACTGCCGCCCAGGGTGCGTGTGATGTTCTTGCCCCACCAGCCGTAACCGATGACCGCGAAGCGAACGGGTTTAATTGCCATGCTGTCATGCCTCCGTTGGTCGGACGCTTGCTGCGCCGCCGAAGCTTTTTCAAGGGCCGGAAAGTCAGGATTGTCGCCGCCGCGATCGACCTGCGCAACACCGATCATGTTTGCTTTCTAAGTGCAACATTGTGATGTTTTTTCTGTATGGTAATCTCAATTTATCAAAAGCTCAATAAGACCCAGGAGAGGACTTTTCCGCATGGCAACAAAAAAAACCGCCGCACCGCCGGCAGGCAGTGCCGGCATGATTGGCCTGGGGATCATGGGTTCGGCCATGTCGGCCAACCTGGTCAAGGCCGGCTTCGTCGTCCACGGCTACGACCCGCTGCCGGTCGCGCGTGCGCGCTTAAGGACTGCCGGCGGGCAGCCCTGGGATGATGCCACCGCCGTCGCGGCACGTTGCCGGTTCATCGTGCTCTCCCTGCCGTCAGAAGCTGCGCTCGAAGGTGCATGCGGCAAGCTGATCGCCGCCGGCAAGCGCGGCCTGATCGTTGCCGAAACCAGCACCTTGCCGCTGGCGACCAAGCAGCGTGCGCACAAGTTGCTAAGGGCCCACGGCATAACGCTGCTGGATTGCCCACTGTCGGGCACCGGTGCGCAGGCGCTGACCCGCGATCTGGCGGTGTATGCCAGCGGTGATGCCAGGTCGATTCGCGAATTCGCGCCGGTGTTCGACGGCTTCGCGCGCGTGCGCTATGACGTAGGCAGGTTCGGCAATGGCATTCGCATGAAGCTGGTGGCCAACCTGCTGGTGGCGATCCACAACGTGTCGACCGCGGAAGCGATCCTGATGGGCGTGCGCAGCGGCCTCGATGCTGCGCAGATCGTCAAAGTGGTGGCCGATGGCGCCGGTGGTTCGCGCATGTTCCAGGTACGCGGCCCGATGATGGTCGAGCGCAATTGGGATCAGGCCACCATGAAGGTCTCGACCTGGCAGAAGGACATGCGCCTGATTACAGAGGCATTGGGCGCCAGCGATACGCCCGCGCCATTGTTCGCCGCTACCGTCCCGATCTACAACGCCGCAATGGCACTCGGTCACGGCGATGACGATACCGGTTCGGTCTATGCCGTTCTGGAAAGGCTTACTGGCGCGCCCGCATCGCCCAAGAGACGATCAGGCTCGGCGCGCAATACAAAAGAGGCGCCGCGTAGCGGCCGCGCCTGAGCTTAAGTCGACAGGTTGCGCCCACGATATCCCGGGAACCCGGCGCGGGAAACGCGCCCACCGGGCGATCATGCTCCGCGTGTCCGGGCCAGATCAGCGCGGCCGCGAACCCCTGTACTTGGGCGCAGGCGTGCCCGTGCTCCTGGAAACCGTAGCCAGCAATTTCGGCAAAGTGGTCTTAGCGCCGGCCAGGAAATTGTCGACGGCATACTGCACCTTGAACATGAAATCAACGTCCATGGGCAGCAGGTAAACATGCTGGCGCACGGCGTAATAGAAAATGCCGCCGTGCAGGCTCCAGACGAATTCGATCTCCTCGCTCGAGACGGGCAAATCAGGCGACTCGACGCCACAGTATTGACGTACCTCGCGGCAATACACCGGCAGCAATTCGCGCTGCAGCAGATTGATGTAGCGCTGGTTGAGCACCGGGCCGGATAGGCCGGCGTAGAGATAGATGCGCATCCAGTCTGGCCGATAGGTGGCTGCCGAATACTGGCGGTAAAACTCGATCAGGCGGTCGCGCAGGGGAATCGAGCGATCACGGATCAACGAAACCCAAGCCGGGTTCCAGCGTCCTTCGAATACGGTCTTGTAGACGCGTTCGATCAGTGCCTGTTTGGACGAAAAATAACGATATAGCAATGGCTGGGTAATGCCCAGGCGCTTGGACAATTCGCGCGTCTGGCCGGAGAAGCCCACCTCGGAAAAATACGCAATGGCGCCGTCGATGATCTGCTTCTCGCGCTCGACTGGCGACAGACGTGACGCCGTGCGCGGGACAGGTTGAGCGCGCGAACACGTGAATGGTGTGCCGTTGGCGGGCGATTTGACCGACGCGGACTTTGTGCGTGCCATCCAGGGCAGGTGGGAGTTGGGGAAAACGACGCCTGTAGCGGGCGCAGGCCTCAGGCCGGCGGCGGCACCTGCGCCTTGTACCAGGCGGCGATATCGGCGCCGGTGCGAATCCTCACGCCGGATTTCGACTGCACGTAGTCAAGCAGGCGTTCGAACATGGCGATCCGGTGCGGCGCACCGGTGATATAGGGATGCACACTGATGGCCATCACGCGCGGAATGTGCGCGCTCTCCTGCCACAGGCGGTCGATCTGCGCCACGCCGCGTTCATACATCTCGGCGCCGTTGTGGCTTTGCAGGACCATCATCGGAATGTCGTTGATCTCGACGCTGTAGGGCACCGAGAGCAGCGGCCGGTGCGCCGTCGGTATCCACACCGGCTGGTCATCGAACACCCAGTCGGCAACGTACTCGATACCCGCTTCCGACAGGTAATCGACGGTGTCGGCGGTTTCGGTCAAGCCCGGGCTTTCCCAGCCTACCGGCGCCTGGCCTGTGAAGGCGCGAATCGCCTCGACCGTATCGATGATCGACTGCCTCTGGTCGGCCACAGCATGCATCGGTCCCTGCACGTAGCCATGGCCCATGAATTCCCAGCCGGCATCAAGTGCCGCCCGCGCAACCCGCTCATGGCTTTTGCAAACGATACCGTTGATGGCCAGGGTGGGCACGATCCCGCGTGCAACGAGCGCTTCGTGGAGGCGCCAGAACCCGACCCGCATGCCGTATTCGTGCCAGGCCCAGTTCGGCAGGTCCGGCTGCAGCGGTTGCCCCATCGGCGGCGACAGCACCGTGCGCGGCATCGGCCGCTCCATGCTCCAGTGCTCGACATTCACAATCACCCACACCAGCATGCGGCCACCGTCGGGCACCGTAAGCGGGGGCCGATCGACAATCGCGGAGTAAGGTACGCGCTGGCTGGGAAGCATGGTGCTCATCGGTTGCTCGCTATCTTGCGAAAAAGGCTCATTCGCCCTTGATGTTGTTGTCGGCGATCAGCTTGGTGTACATGGCCTTTTCGGATGCCATGAAGGAGCGAAACTCCTCCTGCGTACTGGCGTGCGCTTCAACGCCCAGCCCGGCGAAGCGTTCCTTCAAGTCGGGGTCCGCCATCACCTTCACAAATGCTGCCTGATACTGGTTGACCACCGCCTGCGGCGTGCCGGCCGGCAGGAACGCACCCCACCAGTTGACCACGGTGATGCCTTGCAGGCCAGCTTCGGCGAAAGTCGGAATGTCGGGGAACAGCGGCGAGCGCTTGGCACTGGTAATGGCCAGCGGACGCACCTTGCCTGACTTGAGGTGCTGTGCCACCGGCAAAGCGTCGGACACGATCATCTGCACCTGGCCGGCGATGACATCGATGATCGCCAGGCCGCCGCCCTTGTAGGGGATATGCGTCATCTTGATGTTGGCTTGGCGCATCATGAGTTCGCCAGCAAGGTGCGAAAGGCTGCCGGGGCCGCTGGTGGCGAAATTGATGGCGCCCGGCTTGGCGCGCGCAGCGGCCAACAGGTCGGCCAGGGTCTTGTAGGGCGAGTTCGCCGGCACCACCAGGATGTTTGGACCGGTCGTGGTCAGCGCCACTGGAATGAAGTCGCGGTCGATGCTGTACGGCACCTTGGAAATCAGCGGGTTGACCGCCGCCGGCTGCATGTTGCCGATGACAAAAGTGTAACCGTCGGCCGGCTGGCGCGCGGCGAATTCCATGCCGATCGAGCCGGCCGCACCTGGCTTGCTTTCAATGACCACCGGCTGGCCCCAGAACTCGTTGAGCTTCTGGCCCATGATGCGAGCCATCAGGTCCGAACTGCCGCCAGGTGGATAGGTCACGATCAGGCGCACCGGCTTGTTCGGAAACGCCTGCGCCAGCAAGGTCGCCGGGAACAGGCACATCAGCGCGAGCAGCACACCATGCGCCGACATCCGGAACTTGAAAACGTGTCTCATTGCGTTACTCCTTTGGTAATACTTTGTAAATGCGCCGGCGCCCGATTGCGAGAGCCGCGAGCCCGCTTTGTATGCGACTGCCGAGGCAATAGTCTATATTATCGCTTGCTAAATAAACAACACACCCCGGACAAACCCCATGGCCTCCCTTTCCGCACCGCAACAGGCAGCTCGCGCCGACCAGACCCTGTCGCGCAACATGAAACTGCTCGCCCACAATGACCTGTCGGGCTTCGGCGGCATGGGCGAAGGCATCTCCCTGCAGGTCACCTCGAACGGCCGGCGCATCCTGTGGCTGGCGCACGAATCGGCGCCGAAGAACTTCACCGGTGTGGATGTCACAGATCCGAAAAACCCGCGCATGATCGTGCAGACCGAATTGCCGCATGCCAAGGTGCGCTCCAACTCGCTCGATGTGGTGGGCGACATTCTCGCGGTGGCCTACCAGACCCAGGTGCCGGGCATGAAGCCGGCGGGCGTGGACCTGTTCGACGTGAGCACACCCGAGACTCCGAAGCTGATCTCGCATTTCGACTGCTCCGGACCCTACTCGCGCGGTGTGCACGCGGTTTGGTTCGTCGATGGCAAGTATGTGCACATGGCCTCGGGCGCGCCGGACTTCCAGCCGCGCAACCAGCTCGATGACCAGTTCTACCGCATCCTCGACGTGTCCAATCCGTCGAAACCGGTAGAGGCCGGCCGCTGGTGGTATCCCGGCACGCGCGAAGGCGATGCCGAGCCGGCGCCCCAGCGCTTGATCTCAATGTTCGACACCGGCTTCCGCGCGCACAACACCAACGTGTTCCCCGAGCGACCGGACCGCGCCTATATCGGCTACATCGACGGCGGCGCCTTCGTGCTCGACATTTCCGACAAGTCGAACATAAAGGTGCGCTCGCACTGGAACCATTCGCCCCCCTTCAATGGCTTCATCCACACCCTCTTGCCCCTGTTCGAGCGCAACCTGTGGGTGGTGTCGGACGAATGCGTGCAGGACGGCGGCGCCGACTGGCCCAAGCTGGTGTGGATGATCGATGCGCGCAACGAAGCCAATCCGGTGCCGATCGGTACCTTCCCCGCTGCACCGTACGACGCCTTCGCCAAGCGCGGCGGCCGTTTCGGCGCGCACAACATGCACGAGAACCTGCCGGGTCCGGCCTCGTTCCGCTCCGACACCATCATCGTCGGCACCTTCTTCAACGCCGGCGTGCGTGTCTACGACACCACCAATCCTTATCAGGTGGAAGAAATCGCCTACTACGTGCCGGGCGCACCGCCGCTGTCGCCGGCCGGCGCCATCCAGCTGAACGACGTGTTCGTCGACGAGAACCGCATCGTCTACACCATAGACCGTTTCGGCGGCGGGCTCTATGTTCTCGAGATGAACATTTAGGCATGGCCACCGGGCGCGACCCGCTCTCCGGCAAGCTGCCGGTCACGCTGATCACCGGATTTTTAGGCTCAGGCAAGACCACCCTGATCTCGAAGCTGGTGCTCCACCCGGACATGAACCGGGTAGCGGTGGTGATCAACGAAATCGGCGAGATCGGCATCGACCACGACCTGGTCACGATGTCGTCCGAGAACATCTCGCTCCTGGCCAACGGCTGCATCTGCTGCACCGTGCGCACCGACCTGCAGGAAACCCTGCGCGAACTCTTCAACCAGCGCCGCGCCGGGCTGATGGCCGACTTCGACCGGGTGATCGTCGAAACCACCGGCATGGCAGATCCGGCACCGGTGGTACAGACCATGGTCAGCGACACCCTGCTGGAGGCGCAGTTCCGGCTCGATGGCGTAGTGACCCTGGTGGACGCCGTCAACGGCGCCTATGTACTTGAGCACCAGCCTGAAGCCGGCAAGCAGGTCGCACTGGCCGACCGTGTGCTCCTCACCAAAGGCGACCTGGCCATTGCCGAACAGATTGCGACACTCGAAGCCACCATCCACGCCATCAACCAGCAGGCCGACATCCGCCATGTGCGGATGGGCGAGATCGCGCCATCGGAGTTGATTGGCCTGGGCCTGGGCAGCGCGCGGGCGACCGACTCCACGCTGCGCTTCCTGGGCGAGAAGCTGGATGCCGGCACGCAGGAAGGCGAGCGCTATCTAGGCGCACGCACCACCCGCCATGACCCGCGTATCGGCACGCTGTCGCTGCGCTTCGACACGCCCTTCACCTGGGACACGTTTTCGGCCGCGCTGCAGTTGCTCACCAACCTGCGCGGGCCCGACATGCTGCGCGTCAAGGGCATCGTCAACGTGGAAGGCAAACCGGTGGTGGTGCAAGGCGTGCAGCACATCTTCCATCCACCGGTGACGCTGGACCGCTGGCCGAGCGATGATCATGGCACGCGCCTGGTATTCATCACGCGCGGGATTTCGGCCGATTCGATCCGCGGGCTGTTCCAGGCTGTGGGGGCAATCACCACGCCGCCTTGAGCTGGCCGCGGAGCCCATCTCCGCCCGGGATGGCCAACTGCCCGGTTCAGCCCGCGGAGCCCGCAACGGACCGTCATGCGGCCCGCATCGCCTCGACTATCCACAACGCACCATCCAGGGCAACACAATCGAACGACAATGCTATTGACCGGACGTATAATCTTTTCATCCATCTACCGTGCAGCAATATCATGAACGCTCCCGAACGCATCACCAGCCTGCAAGTCGCTCCCGGGGTGTTGCTGTTGCGTCCGGATGTGCCGGTCGATCTCGATTTGCGCCGCAAGGCGATTGCTTCGATTTTGCGGCAAGTGCGTGGTGCCAAGCCTTCGCCAGCGGGCGAGAGCGGGCGGGATTATCTTGCGCGGGTTCGCGCGCGGCATGGCCGCTAGGCGGTTCATCCTCGACGCCAGTGTGGCGCTTGAATGGTTCTTGCCTGAAGCTGGATCGATCCATCCCTACGCCGCCTCAGTGCTGGTGGCGATAAACCGCAACGACATTACACCGGCTGTGCCCGACTTGTGGCACTACGAAATGGCGAGTGCATTGCTGACGGCCAAACGGAGCAGACGCATCGGCGCTGCCAAATTGAAAGCCGCAACGGCGAATTTGACGACGTTCCAGCCTGCAACATTGGTACTTCAGTTGACTGCGGCCGAAGTGATTGAAGCAGGCTTGCGCTATTACCTGCAAGGCTACGACGCCGTCTATTTTGAATTGGCACTGCGCTTAAAGGCACCAATCGCTACGCTTGACGGCGGCATTCGCACTGCCTGTGCTGTCCATCAAGTGGAACTGATGAAGTTCGGCGAGTGACGCAAACATGGGAAACGGATTGCTCAAAAGTCCGCGGTAGATTCCCTCCGCCACACCGGATGGACGACGTACCGCCAATACACCCGAGGAAGTGATTTAGTGGCTCGAACAGACACGCAAGTTCGCGTACGAGGTCGCTGCGAGCGATGAAGACGCGCTCCGCGATGCGTGGCGACCGAATCGCGCCGGATTTCGACTGTATTGAATGGCCCTGGTTGGGAAGCTTAGGACTTCCAACGGGCCGTCGTGGACTATCACTGCCGCCGGATGGCGCGATCAATCGTTAACTGCTCGCGGGCATGCTTGACGACTCGAAAACAGTATTGCCAATCGCCTGCAGAGTGCTGCCTGTAGCCCGGCGCGAGGCCACAGGCGCGAATCACCCCACGCCGAGGCGGGTACCGCAGTTTTGTTTTCATTTTCCGGCGCCGCGCGCGCAGGCCCACGAAAGATGGAGCATGCGGCGAAACGAACGATCAGACGAGCGACGCTTCCTTCTTGGGCAGCGCCGGCTTTGACTTGGCCGGCGCCCGGCGTTGTCGCGCGTCGCCCACCAACGCCGCCGCGTCGGCCAGCGTCGCTGTGCACTCCTCCCTGTAAAGATAGTCGTATGCCGGCTGCTCCCACGCGCCATCCGGCGGCGCCAGCGGGTCGGTTGCCTCGACACGATGCTCCAGCACGAAGCGGCTGACCAGGAGCTTGCGCGGGTCGCCATGCGCCTGCACACCTTCCCATGCGAGGATCACGGCGCTCGTCACGTTGTACAGGGCGCTGGTGGCCTGGCGCGCGAGGTGCTCGTCATCCGCCGCGTCCGCCACCCGCCCGGCGAAATCGAAGCTCTTGTCCACTGCCGCGGCGAGGCGCCGCCGGTAAGCCTCGGGCACCTTGCCCAGTTGCGCGATGCGCTCCATCAGCAATGCCTTTAGCGCCACATGCGCGCGCGCCTTGCCGATGGCACGCCGCACCACGTCAATCGCGTTGATGTTGCTCGTTCCTTCCCACACCAGGCTGATGTGGGCGTCGCGCACCAGGCGTGAATTGACCCATTCCTCGATCACGCCATTGCCGGCACGCGATTCCAGCGCCGAGCGCGCGGCGATCACCGCGTCGCGGCAGGCGCGCATCTTGAGCAATGGCGTGAGCAGGCGCACCACCTGCTGCGCGTCCTTCGAGCCCGCATTGGCCAGTTCCAACTGCACGGCCGCCAGCATCGAAATCGCCAGCGACTGCTCGGCCGGCACCAGGATCTTCATGATCTGCCGGCGCATCAGCGGCAAGTCGATCAACGGCGTGCCGAAGGCGTCGCGGTTGCGCGCCACCTGCATGGCCTCGTTGTAGCAGCGGCGCATCTGCCCGGCCGCCCGCACCCCGTGCGACAGGCGCGACATGTTTACCTCTTCCATCATCTGCTTCACACCCTGATCGAGGCGGCCCACCACAAACGCTTGCGCGCCCTCGAATACCACCTCGCAGGAAGCCAGCGAGCGGGTGCCCAGTTTGTCCTTGATGCGCACGATGCGGTACTTGTTGCGTGAGCCGTCAGCCAGGTAGCGCGGCACCGCGAACATGCCCACGCCCTTGACGCCGGGCGGCGCGCCTTCCGGCCGCGCCAGCGCCAGCGCCACGTGGGCGTCGGTATGCGAGGCGAACCATTTCTCGCCATACAGGCGCCAGGCGCCGTCCTCGAAGCGCGCCACCGTTTCCAGCGCGCCGACATCCGACCCGCCGGCTTTCTCGGTCATCCATTGCGTGGCGCGCCACATCTCGGACATATTGTTCGAGAGAATCTTCGGCAGCAAGTACTGCTTCAATTCCTCGCTGCCGAAAGACTTCAGCACATGCGCGGTCGCATCGCCCATGTTGAGCGGGCACATCATGCCGATCTCCGACTGCGCGAACAGGTACTGGAAAGCGAACTTCATGATCTGCGGCACCATGCCGTCCCACCCAAGGGCGCCATGCACATGGCACAGGGAGTGGATCTGGAAATCCTCGAAGCCGATCTTTTCCATCTGGTGATAGGCCGGGTGGTATTCCAGTCGGTCGCGGTCGCGGCCGTAGCGGTCGCGCTGCTCGAGTTGCGGCGGGTTGCGATCGACGATGCGCGCCAGGCGATCAAGCTCGCCGCCGGTCGCTTCGCCCAGCTTTTTCAGCCAGGGGTCGAAATGGGCGAACAGCTTGGCTTCCGCATTGACCCGCAGCGAAGCCTTGAGACTTAAGTCGATGTCGTAGAAATTCAGGCCCGCGCAGTCGGGCGCGACATGGCCGTAGTTGGCGGGGTCGTATCCGCCGGCAACGCCGCTCTCGGCGATGGGGCGCGGGCTGTCTTGGGTGTATTGGCTGGCCATGATGGGGTTCTCCGGGAAATGTTGACGGCCTTACTGCCGTTCTATCTTTGCGAACTCGACAATACGTGCCCAACGTCGCGCCTCCGCGTCCGCGAACGCTCCGAGCTGCTCGGGCGAGGTCGGAAACGCGATGGCGCCCATGCCGGCGAGATGCTTGACCGTGGCCGGGTTCTTGAGAAACGCGTTGGCATAAGCGTTGAGCCGGTCGATGGCGTCACGTGGCGTCTTCGCCGGCACGAACATGGCCACCCAGGCGGTCAGCTCGAAATCGACCAGCCCGGCCTCGGCCAGAGTGGGAACATCCGGCAGGGTCGGCACGCGCGAGGCACTGGTCGCCGCCAGCACACGCACCAGGCCCTTGCTCACCATGCCGGCCGCACTCACCGGATCGCCGAATACGCTGTCGATCTGCCCGCCGACCAGGTCGGTCAGCGCCTGCGGCGAGCCCTTGTACGGCACGTTGAGCAAATCCACGCCTGCCGCCACCTTCATCGCCTCGCCGGCGCCGCGCCCGGTCTGGCTGCTGCTGCCGAAGCTGAGCGGCTTGGCGCTCCTGCGGGCCCGCGCGATGAAATCGGTGATCGACTCGACCGCGGAGTCCGCCTTCACCATAAGGATGATCGGTATCTTCACCAGCCCCGCAACCGGCTGGAAATCCGCCTTCGGGTCAAACGGCAGCGACTTGAAAATGCTCGCGTTGGCCGCGTGCGTGGAGTTGGTGGTGACAAATACCGTGGCGCCGTCGGCGGCGGCACGTGCCACATGGGTGGCCGCGATGTTGCCGTCCGCACCCGGTTTGTTTTCGACCACCACCGGCACGCGGGCATCCTGGCTCATGCTGTTGGCCAGCATGCGGGCGATGGTGTCGGTCGCGCTGCCGGCCGGAAATGGCGCCACCAGCGTGATCTGCCGGGCGGGATAGGGCTTGGACTCCTGCGCCACGGATGGCGTGCACGTTATCGCGCCTGCCAGAGCCACAGCCAACGCGCCCGAGACGGTGCTTCGCCGGGCGGCACAGGCCTTAGCCTGCCCTTCATTCTTGATGTCCATGTCTCACTCCTTTGTGTAATGAATTTTTGCAAGCATGTCATGCGGCAGCTGCGTTCGCTCGGCTGCTTGCGCCCGGCTTTCGGCTCGGCAGCGCCGGCCATTCTCGAGGCGCATCGCCCGGCGCACCGTAGGCCAGTGCAATGCCTTCGTAGGTCCAGCGCAACAGGTCGTCCAGACGATCGAAGCTCGCCGCGAAACGCGTGACCTGACCGGTGGCTGAAATCAGGCTGGCAATCTGCAGGGTGATGCCGTCCACCGGCGCGCCGGCCCGCAACTCGCCGTTGTCCACGGTGGCCTGGATGCCGGCGGCAATGTGCTCCTCGATCTTGCGCAATGTGGCGCGGATGAGGCGCCGCATCTCGTCATTGAGCGAGTCCGCGTCCATCGAAAAGCGCGCCAGCAGGCCCCACAGCCGGCCGCCCTTGCCACCTGGGTTGAACTGCAGGTACTGTTCATGTGCCCAGC
The DNA here is from genome assembly GCA_040382235.1 of Burkholderiales bacterium. Lineage (GTDB taxonomy): Bacteria > Pseudomonadota > Gammaproteobacteria > Burkholderiales > JAEUOS01 > JAEUOS01. The sequence continues at coordinate 5,468 of JBEIFV010000127.1, read as the reverse complement.
CGCGCATGGCGACGAACTTGTCGAACAGGCCCTCCTCGCGCCCCGCCCACACGCCCTCCATGGCGGCGACCGTCTCACTGGCCACGCTGGAAAGCACCGCGCTGGCCAACATCGGCTTGGTGCGGAAGTAATAGTGGATGTTGGAGTGCGAGATGCCCAGTTCGCGTGCGATGTCGAGGTAACTCACACCGTTGTAGCCGTGGGTGATAAAGAGCCGCGCCGCGATCGCTTCGATGCGCGATTGGAGGTTAATGTCCACCTCGAATTTGGTCACGGCATTGCTGCTTCGCCCAGCCATGCGGTCCTCCGCTCACATCCAAGACCATCCAAGCCGGTGCAACAGCCGCCCGGTGGCGCCCCACCAGCACCTCGGACGGGCTCGCCAGCGAAGCGTCAACGTTCAGTCGCGCACGGACATGACGGTCTGGCTTACATGTCCAAGACGATTGTATGTCTCTGACTCGCACCAGTCAACATGCATGTCTGACATAAATGTCTACTGAAGATCCGCCGGGCGCACTTCCTTGCCGCAAGCTCTCGCGCGGGCGGCGCTGCTGACGCGTCTGCCGTGAGTGGCGGCGAACGGAATCATGCGGCGGGTCTGTGCGTAATCATGCTCGTGATGTCGCCTGCCATCGCAGCTTGCCGGCCCCCCCTTTAAGGAGCGCATGATGAAAGTAGAATCGACCATGCCGCTGAAAACTCAAACCTGCACTTTAGAAGGACTTTCGAATCCATGACCACCACCAAACCATACGAAACCATTCAAGGCACGCTCGTCGAAGACACCATTGTTCCGGCCGGAGGCTCGTGGAGCCGCATGATTGCCAAAGGCGAAATGTTGCGAATCGTCGATCTCGAAGGCAAGCAGGCGGTCGACTTCCTGTGCTACAACGCCCACGACTACGCCGACCGCTATGCCGCGGCCGACACCATGAAGATCAACCAGGGTGGCATCTTCCTCTCCACCGGTACGGTGCTCTACAGCGTGGGGCTTACGCCGCTATTCACAATCGTCGCCGACACCTGCGGCAAGCACGACACGATCGGCGGTTGTTGCAGCGCCGCCCTCAACAAGTTCCGCTACGGCGTGGGCTATCAGCCCAACTGCCGCGATAATTTTTTGCGCGAGCTTGACAAGGTCAAGCTCGGCCCCAAGGATCTGGCTGCCAACGTCAATTTCTTCATGTATGTGCCGGTGGGCGAGAACGGCGACATGGACATGGGCCCGAGCATTTCCAAGCCCGGCGACTATGTCGACCTGCGGGCGGAGAACGATGCGCTGGCGGTGATTTCAAATTGCCCGCAGATCAACAATCCGGTCAACGATTACAACCCGACGCCGATTCGCGTGATTGCCTGGCGGCCTTAGCGTCGTTAAGGTTCGCCCGAAAAATGCCTGTGGTAGTCTGCTGGCCGATCAAAACAAGACACGGGGGGAAGACAATGAGCACCGATCATCAACACAATCAGGGCACGCCCACCAGTACGCCGGCTGGCGTGAGCTTTGTTGGTTGCGACCTCAAGGACGGCAACACCGCCGGCCCGCTGACCGGGCGTCGCGCGACCATGGTCGCCGGCAAACGCGTGCGGGTGGTCGATGTGCATGCGCATTGCGCGGTGCCCGAAGCGATGAATGTTCCAGGGCTCAAGATGGATGGCCCGCCGTTGCAGGCCGACCTGCATATGGGCACCAGCGTGCAGCAGCGCCTGGCCACCATGGACGCGCAAGGCATCGACATGCAGGCTTTGTCGATCAACCCGTTCTGGTACTCGGCCGAACGTGAGGTGGCCGAAGAGGTGATCCGGATCCAGAACGAAAAGCTGGCGGAAGCCTGCGCCGCGCACCCGGACCGCTTTGTGGCCTTCGCCTCGGTGGCGTTGCAGCACCCCGACATGGCGGCGCGTCAGCTCGAGGACGGCGTCAAGAAATACGGACTGCGCGGGGCAGCCATTGGCGCCTCGGTCAACGACATGGAGCTTTCCGATCCCAGGCTCCATCCGTTCTGGGCAAAGGTGGAAGAACTCGGCGTACTGGTGTTCATCCATCCGCAGGCCACCGGCGTCACCACCGAATTGGCGCGCCGCTTGAAGGGCAACGGCTATCTTTCCAACATCATCGGTTTTCCGGTCGAGACATCGATCGCGTTGTCGCACCTGATTTTCGAAGGCACGCTGGACCGGTTTCCCGATCTGAAGATCTGCAGTGCGCATGGCGGCGGCTTTCTGCCTTCGTATGCCGGGCGATCCGACCATGGCTGCCTGACCCTGCCCGCCGCCTGCGAGGGGGGCACCTACGGTGGCATCAAGAAGAAGCCCACCGATTACCTGAAGCAGATGTACTACGACACCATGGTGTTTTCAACCGAGGCGATCCGCCATCTGGCGGCCGAAATGGGCGCCAGCCAGCTGATGGTCGGCACCGACTATCCGTATCCCTGGACCAAGACCATGGTCGACGAGGTGCTGGCCACGCCGGGCTTGTCCGACGCCGACCGGGTGGCGATTCTTGGCGGCACTGCGGAGATGTTGCTGAAGATCAAGTGAGGCGGGTCATCCGCTGTGTCGTGCAGGCTTAGCTTGCAGGGCACAGGCGCGCTTGGCGAGCAAATGACACCGCTGCAAGGTCGCTTGTTCGCGCGTTTTCAATTCAGGCAGGCCGCCACGATCATCCCCGCAGGGCAACTTGGACGACCTGGCTGATTTCGATCCAACCCACCAACTGCGGTGCGATGAAAATACCCGTCGCTTCAGTCGGCCGCGTCCAACTTGTCCAGCAGTATCAGCGCCCGCTTGGGACTGCCGCGTGCCGCGCGTGTATCGAAACGCACCCGGGCGTCATAGTTGGCCAGTGCCACGGTCGCGAGTTCATCCATCAATTTGTTGAACCTAATGGAATTCGAGCGCGCAAGGGCTTTCAGACGCTCATGCTTGTCATCGGGCAGGCGGATCGTCAACGTGGACATGGAAACAGCTCCAAGGATTGCTCCGCAGACAATACCCTGAGCGATGGAAACTTCAATTCGCAGCGCGCCACTTGCGACATGACTCGGCCGCGCCACCTATTTCGCGTCGGCCACCCAAAGTTTGGATAATATCCAACCTCGCCTAAGCAATACAACCAAGACGGAGACGCAATGAAACCCCAACCCTTCGCCTACCGACGTGCCGCCAGCCTCGCGGACGCCTGTGCGATGCTCGACGCGCACGCCGGCAACGCGCGCATTCTGGCCGGCGGCCAGAGCCTGATTCCATCTCTCGCACTGCGCCTGTCGCAGCCCGAACTGCTGATCGACATCTCGCAATTGGCCGACCTGCGCGGCATTCGCGTAACAGCAACGGAAATGGTGATCGGCGCCCTCACCCGGCATGCCGACATCGAACGCTCGCTTGAGGTGCGGCGCCTGTTTCCGACCCTGGCCGAAGCGGCGCGCCACATCGCGCACCCGGCGATCCGCAACCGCGGCACCATCGGCGGTTCGCTTGCGCTGGCCGACCCCGCCGCCGAGTGGCCGGCCGCAGCGCTTGCGTTTGACATGCGCTTCACCGCCGTATCGAGCCAGGGTGAGCGCGTGCTTGCCGCAACTGAATTTTTCAAGGGACTGTACGAGACCACGCTCGAGCCGGGCGAGGTGCTCAAGAGCATTCACGTGCCCCTGCCCGGCGCGAACCAGCGTGCGGCATTCGGCGAACTGACGCGGCGCAGCGGCGACTATGCGATCGTCGGCGCCTTCGTCAATGCCGGCATGACCGGGGGCAAATTGCTCGCGCCGCGCGTGGCTTTTTTCGCTGTTGCTTCGCAGCCACTGCTCGCCAAAGGTGCGATGGCGGCACTCAATGGCAGCACGGGTGACGCCGCGGCGCTCACCGCTGCCCGCGCCTGCCTCGAGGCCGACCTCGATCCGATGGCTGACCTCTACAACGGCCGCTCCACCAAACTGCACCTGTGCGGCGTATTGCTTGGCCGCCTTGTGGCCAAGCTCACTGCCTGAAGGAAACCTCATGGAAAACCTGATCACCGTCACCCTGACAGTCAACGGCGCAGCCGTGACCAAGGCCGTCGAACCCCGCACCCACCTGGTCGATTTCCTGCGTAACGAGCTTTCGCTCACCGGCTCGCACGCCGGTTGCGAGCACGGCGTGTGCGGCGCCTGCACCGTGCTTGTAAATGGCGAGATCGTGCGCGGCTGCCTGACCCTGGCCTGCCAGCTCGAAGGCGCATCGGTAGATACCGTCGAAGGCCTGACGGAGACCGGCGCCATCGCCGACCTGCAGACCGCCTTCCATCAGCGCAACGCCTTGCAGTGCGGTTACTGCACGCCGGGCATGCTGGTGTGCGCCTCGGCGCTGATCAACGAACACCCGCACGCCTCGCGCGAGGAGATTCGTGAGTACATGTCGGGCAACTACTGCCGTTGCACCGGCTATGAGGCAATTGTCGATGCGATCGAGCTGACGGCGAAGAATCGTGCCGCCGGCAAAGAGCTTGCGAAGGTGAACGCATGAACGCGCCAACCCCCGGCTTGAAGCCCACCACCTACATCGGCCAGGACACGCCACGGCCGAATGCCAAACGCCTGCTCGCCGGTCGCGGTCAGTATGTCGACGACCTGCGCCTGCCGCGCGAGCTGCACGCTGCCTTTGTGCGCAGCCCCCATGCGCATGCGCGCATTATTTCCATCAATTTGACCGAGGCGCGCAAGGCCAAGGGTGTGTTCTGGTGCGGCACCGGCGTCGACGTGGCCCGCGTGGTGTCGCCCTGGGTCGGCACGCTGACGCATTTCAAGGGCATGAAATCCGCACCGCAGTACGCAGTGGCGCTCGAGCGCGCCACCTGGCAGGGCGAGGCGGTCGCGGTGGTGGTAGCGCAAACCCGCGCCCAGGCCGAGGACGCCGTACAGTTGGTAGAGGTCGAGTACGAGACCCTGGCCGCGGTGACCGACATGGAAACCGCGCTTGACGCCACCACGCCGGTGATCCACCCGGCACTGGGCGACAACCTGGCGTTCACCCGCGGCATCGATACCGGGCACGTGGCCGAAGCCTTTGCCGGCGCGCATGTGGTGGTGGAAGACACCTTTCGCTTCGGCCGCCACACCGGCGTGTGTCTGGAGCCGCGCGCGATCACCGCTGATTACAACGCCTCCGAAAACCAACTCACCGTGTATCTGGCAAATCAAGCACCGCACATGATGCGCGACATCTTCGCCAAGCATCTGGACATCCCGGAAGCCCATGTGCGGGTGATCGCACGTGACGTTGGCGGCAGCTTCGGCATCAAGGTGCATGTGTATCCCGACGACATGGCGGTGGCCGGCATCGCCAAGCTGCTAGCCCGGCCGATCCGCTATTCGGCCGACCGGCTCGAATCCATGTCCACCGACATCCATGCGCGCGAGCATCGCGTCAAGGCGCGCCTGGCGGTCGACAAGGACGGCCGCATCCTCGCCTTCGACATGGACGACCTG
>JBEIFV010000126.1:0-17526 GCA_040382235.1 Burkholderiales bacterium | reverse complement strand
CGATCGACCGCCGCGTTACGCAGCACCCTTTCGGTGTTGCGCAGCGGGCGCATCACCAGGCGGGTGTCGAGTTCGGTGGCGGCGACGATGGCGTCCTTGACGTTCTGGTGCACCGGGGCCTCGCGCGTGGCGATGAAACGGGTCCCCATGTTCATGCCCTCGGCACCCAGTGCCAGGGCGGCGACCAGGCTGCGTCCGTCGGCCATGCCGCCGGAGGCGACGAAGGGGATCGTCAACTCGTCGGCCGCCCGCGGCAGCAGGATGAAGTTGGGGATGTCGTCCTCGCCCGGATGGCCACCGCATTCAAAACCGTCCACGCTCACCGCATCACAGCCGATGCTCTGGGCTTTCAGCGAGTGGCGCACGCTGGTGCACTTGTGGATCACCTTGACGCCGGCTTCATGCAGCATCGGCAGCCATTTCTGCGGGTTGTTGCCGGCGGTTTCCACCGCCGTGATGCCGCCGTCAATGATGGCGCGGATGTAGCCGGGGTAGTCGGGCGAGCTCACTGTGGGCAGGAAGGTGAGGTTCACGCCGAACGGCTTGTCGGTGAGCTCGCGGCACTTGGCGATCTCGCTGGCCAGCAGTGCAGGCGTTTTCTGTGTGAGGCCGGTGATCAGGCCCAGACCACCGGCGTTGCTTACGGCCGCAGCCAGCTCGGCAAAGCCTACAAAGTGCATGCCACCCTGGATGATGGGGTGCTGGATGCCGAAGAGTTCGGTGATGCGGGTTTTCATGGGTATCTCCGTGCGTCGGTCAGGACCGGCGAGTTGTTGTCAATGAAAGAGTCATGGGTATAGGCAATTGCCGCGGCCCCGATTCACCTGCGCACCCTGGTCGCGCGGGCCAAGTGCCGCGCTCGCGACTTCGATGCGTTCCGAGTCGGCGCTTTTTTGGCCCGGGAGCACTCGATAGGCTTGCATCATCAATTCCGCTGCTTTCAGCTCTATTTTAGTTCGATATCTTGCAAAAAATACAAAAGCAGACATTAAATATACTTATAGTTGACTTTTGTGTAAATAAGAATAAAGTTACGTATATGTTTCCTTACCTTCTGTGTAAATACGTTTGGAATTCCGTTCATCTATGACATCCGCGCCCATTTCGACCCGCATCAGCCTCAGCGACAAGATCCGCGCCGCCATTGAGGCCGAGATCACCTCCGGTCAACTGACGGCCGGATCCCGCATCGACGAGCAGATGCTGATGGACCGTTTCGACGTCTCGCGCACGCCGGCGCGCGAGGCGCTGTTGCGCCTGATGTCGGCGGGCTCGGTGGTATCGGTGCCCCGGCAGGGTGCGGTGGTGGCCAGCATTTCGCTGTCCGAATGCATCGCGATACTTGAGATCCTGATGCCGCTCGAAGGGCTTGCCGCGCGACTTTCAGCGCGCCGCATGCCGGCCACGTTGTGCCATCAGCTGGTGCAGGCCGCTGCCGATTGCCAGCAGGCCGCGGCCCTGGGCGACGCCGAGGGCTATGCCGTGGCCAACCGCGTCTTCCACGAAATCATCTACGACGGCAGTCTCAACGAGGTGCTGGCCCAACAGTTGCGATCGATGCGGCTGCGTACCCGCCATCTGCAGCGCGGGTTGTTCGATCGGCCCGGTCGCATCCGCCAGTCGCTCGCCGAGCACCAGCGGGTGCTTCAAGCCATTCTGGACGGCGAGGAAGAGTCGGCCTACCTGGCCATGGTCGACCATATCTCCAGCGGCGGCAATGTCTTCGCCGACGCCATCGCCAGTCTGCCGGTTGCCGCCCCTGTTTCGACTTCGGCGGCCCCATCGGTCGCCGCGGCCGCAGCGGCGGCCAAGGTCCCGGTCGAGCCCAGGCGCGCGGCGCGAAAACGTCGTTCATCAGCCGGGGCCTGACCATGCAGACCAGCGCGATCCACATCCATGCCAACGGCGGGCCCGAGGTACTTGAAGTCGTCAGCGTCGAACTCGGTGAGCCGGCGCCCGGCGAGTTGCGTATCCGCCAGTCGGCGATCGGCTTGAACTTTTCCGACATTTACCAGCGGCGCGGCGCCCATGGCCCGTATGCGCCGGCGCCGTTTCCCGTCACGCTCGGTGGGCAGGGCGCGGGCGTTGTCGATGCGGTGGGCAGTGGTGTGGCCGACTTCCGCGTCGGCCAGTCGGTGACTTACATCTATCCGGGGGCCTACCAGGCGGTGCGCAACGTGCCGGCCGCGCGTGTGATCGCGTTGCCCGAGCACATTTCCGAGGAGGTGGCTGGCGCCACCTTGCTGCGCGGGCTGACCGCCGAATACCTGCTGCGGCGCCTGTACATCGTCAAGCCGGGCGACGCCGTGCTGGTCCACGCCGCCGCCGGCGGCATGGGGGTGATCCTGTCGCAGTGGGCCCGTGCGCTGGGCGCCACCGTGATTGGCACCGTCGGCTCTGACGCCAAAATCGAGACTGCGCTGGCGCACGGCTGCCATCACGTGATCAACTACCGCAGCGATGACTTCGCCGCCCGCACCCTGGCCCTGACCGACGGAATCGGCGTGCAGGTGGTTTACGACGCGGTCGGCAAGGACGTTTTTCTTCCGTCGCTGGACTGCCTGCGTCCGCTGGGCATCGCCATCAGCTACGGCACCGCGTCGGGTGATGTTGAGGGGTTCGACCTGCAGCGCCTGCATGCCAAATCGCTGAGCGTGTCGCGGCCGACCTTGCGCACCTTCATCGCCGAGACCTCACAGTTGCGCAGAAGTGCAGCAGTATTGTTCGACGCTGTACACAGCGGCATGCTGCGCCTCGAGGTCAACCGCCGCTACGCGCTGTCCGACGTGCGGCGTGCGCATCAGGACCTGGAAAACCGCAGCACCACCGGCGCGCCGGTGCTGATCCCCTGACGACGATGCTTCAGCCCAAAACCATCGGCCCGCTGGCCGGCCTGGTCATCGTCGACCTGACGCGTGTGCTGGCCGGCCCATATTGCACGATGCTGTTGGCTGATCTGGGCGCGCGCGTGATCAAGGTCGAGCTGCCCGTCACCGGCGATGACGCGCGTCAAGTAGGTCCCTTCATCGACAACGGTGACGGTACCCGCACGTCGGCGTACTTCTTCTCCGTCAATCGCAACAAGGAGTCGATCGCGCTGGACTTGAAGAGCCCTGAGGATCGCGCCGTTCTGGACCGTTTGATCGAAAGCGCCGATGTGCTGGTCGAGAACTTCACGCCGGGCACGATGGACCGGCTGGGCTATGGCTGGGACATGCTGCACCAGCGCCATCCGGCACTGGTGTTGGCGTCGATCTCGGGCTTTGGCCAAACCGGCCCTTACCGCGAACTGCCGGCCTACGACATGGTGGTGCAGGCCATGGGCGGTGTGCTCAGCCTGACAGGCGAAGAGGGTGGGCCACCCACCAGGGTGGGGGTTTCCATCGGCGACCTGGCCGCCGGCATGTTTGCAGCCATAGGCGTGCAGGCGGCGGTGATCGAGCGTAGCCGCACGGGCCTTGGCAAACATGTGGATGTGGCGATGCTCGATGCCCAGGTCGCATTGCTGGAGAACGCACTCGCCCGCGGTCAGTTGGAGCCCAGTGTGCCGGGGCCGATCGGCTCGCGTCACCCGTCGATCACACCCTTCGGCCTGTTCAAGGCGCGCGACGGCTACCTCGTGCTGGCGGCAGGCAACGACCGCATGTTTGGGGCCCTGTGCAACGCCCTTGCCATGCCGGCAGAGGTCAAGGACGCCCCGCGCTTCAAGAGCAATGCCTTGCGCTGCGAAAACCACGCGGCGTTGAAGGTGCTGATCGAAGAGGCGCTGGCCTCGCGTGGAGTGGCTGATTGGTTGGCGCACCTGAAGCAACAGGGCATCCCCACCGGGCCGATGAACGATGTGGCCGCGGTGATGCGTGACCCGCAGGTTCTTGCACGGGGCTCCCTGCTGACATTGACCCTGCCCAGCGGCGACCCCTTCATTGTCGCGGCCAACCCGGTGCGTTTTGCGGACGAAGCGCCAGCGCCGGCCCAGCCGGCGCCGCGCCTGGACCAGCAGCGCGGCGCACTGTTGCGGGAACTTGGTCTGTGAGCCCGCATGCCGTCTTCAACAGGCGTACGGCCATGCAGCAGGTGGCCGCATCAGATGACGCTTGTTGCGCAAGCCAGGACTACGCCGGGGGCCGGCAGGCCCTGATGGAAAAACGTGTGCCGCGGGTCCGGGGCGGTTGAGATGGCTACGCCCACCTTGTCGATCACCGGTGCCTGCGCCACGCTGACCCTGCAGCGGCCCGAGCAGGCCAACCGGCTGGAGCCCGAAGACCTGGCGGTCGTGTGCGACCACATCGACGCCGCCAATGACAACCCCGACGTGCGCGTGCTGCGCCTGCAGTCCACCGGCAAGTATTTTTGCAGCGGCTACGACATCGGCCGCATCGGTGGGGCTCGGGTCGTGCCTTTCGACGCAATGGTCAACCGGCTCGAAGACGCGCGCCCGGTCACCATCGCGGTGCTGCAAGGCGGGGTGTACGGCGGCGCCACCGACCTGGCGCTGGCCTGCGATTTTCGCCTGGGCACCGTGGCGGTCGACATGTTCATGCCGGCGGCCCGCCTGGGCCTGCACTTCTACCGGCGCGGGCTGGAGCGCTACGTCTCGCGGCTGGGGCTGGATCAGGCCAAGCGGCTGTTCCTGACCGCCGAACGTATTGGCGCCGACGAGATGAAGGCGATTGGCTTCCTGACCGAACTGCTACCGGCCGACGGCCTGCAGACAAGGGCCGATGCGTTGACCGCGATCCTGTCCAGCCACGCCCCGCTGGCTGTGCTGGGCATGAAAAAGCACCTCAACCGCATCGCCCGCGGTGCGCTCGACACCGAGGAGCTGCAGCACGACATCACGCGTGCGCTGCAATCACAAGACCTGCAGGAAGGTCGCGCCGCCTGGGCCGCCAAGCGGGCCCCCGACTTCAAAGGCCATTGAGCCTTCACCCCGCCCCAAACAGAGACCGCCAATGAAGACCCTCGCCTTGCTGACCTTGTGTGCCACGCTGCTGGGCCTGGTGCCGCCTGCCGCGGCCCAGGGATACCCCAACAAGTCGATCCGTGTGGTCGTCGGTTACTCCCCAGGTGGTGCGGCCGATGTGATTGCGCGCATCCTGGTCAACGACCTGCAGCGCCAGCTCGGGCAGACGATTCTGGTCGATAACAGACCCGGCGCCGGCGCCACGTTGGCCGCCGAGATCGTGGCCCGCGCACCCGCCGACGGTTACACCCTGCTGCTGGGCACCGCCGCCTTGTTCGGGCTCGACCAGCACCTCTACAAAGTCAAGTACACCGCGGCGGACTTCACCCCCATCAACCTGACGGCGCGGTCTCCTTTGATTCTGGCGGTGTACAAGAACCTCGGGCCGCGCACGGTGGCCGAGCTGATGGCCTACGCCAAGGCCAACCCGGGCAAGCTGAACTACGCCCATTCCGGCTTTGGCGCCGCGCCGCATCTGGCCGGCGTCGATTTTGAAAAAGCGATAGGAGTGCCGCTGACTCATGTGCCCTACAAGGGTGGTGCACCGGCTTTGCAGGCGGTGGCGGCGGGTGACGTGCAACTGTCGTTCGGCACGGCGGCGTCGGTGCTGCCGTTGGGTCCGCAGGGCCTGGTGCGCATGCTGGGTGTGACGTCGTTGCGACGCTCAAGCGTGGCGCCCGACCTGCTGCCGCTGGCCGAACAGGGCCTGCCGGGCTTCGAGCATGACTTCTGGTTCGGCCTGTTCGGGCCGGCCAGGCTGCCGCCGGAGGTGCGGGAAAAACTGTTTGCCGCCAGCACAAAGGCCGTCAACGACCCCGCCGTCAAGGCCGGGCTGCTGATCGGTGGCAACGAGGCGCAAGGCTCGCGTACACCTGCCGAGTTCACCGAGTTCGCACGTGCCAGCGGCCGCACGGCGCTGGAGCGTGCGGTGCAGGCCGGCGTCAAGCTCGAGTAGGGTGCGGCCATGCACCTGGTCCTCCCTGGCGAACAGCTGCGATGCCAGCGGCAAGCTGGCGCTATTGATGGTGCTCGCGCTGCAGGGCTTGATCGTGGTCCGGTTCCTGTCCGCCATCGGGCAGTACCTGTCGCATTGGCAATGTGTATTCACACGGCAAGAAAAGAGGATCCGCAATGACGCAAGGAGCGACACCGCAAAGCCGCGCCGACCCCACAGTCCGTCTGGGGCCGATCCAGCAACTCATAGGCGGTTCCTGGGTGGGCAGTCGCGATGGAACTACTTTGGCGGTCGAGTGCCCCGCCAACAGGCAAGTGATCGCCGAGATTCCAGGCTCCGGCGCGGCCGATATCGACGACGCTGTCAAGGCCGCGCGCAGCGCCTTCGACGGCTGGTCGCGGATGCCACCGGCCGATCGTGGCCGTCTGCTGCAGAAGATCGCCGATGCGCTGGACGCAGGCGCCGAAGAGTTGGCGCGCATCGTCGCGCACGAAACCGGCAACGCCGTCCGCACGCAGTCGCGACCCGAGGCCGATGTGTGCGGGGCGGTGTTCCGCTACTTCGGTGGCCTGGCCGGCGAACTCAAGGGCATGACCTTGCCCTTGGGAGATGCGGTGCTGAGCTACACGCGTCGTGAACCGCTGGGTGTGGTCGGTGCCATCGTGCCCTGGAACGCGCCGGTGTCGCTGGCCGCGATCAAGCTTGGTCCCGCGCTATGTGCCGGCAACACCGTGGTGCTCAAGCCGGCGGAGGACGCTTCGCTTGGCGTGCTGTGGATGGCGGAGGTCTGCAGTCGTTTCCTGCCGCCAGGTGTGCTCAATGTCGTCACCGGCACTGGTTCGGCGTGTGGCGCCGCCCTGGTGAACCATCCAGGTGTCGACAAGCTCTCATTCACCGGATCGACCGGGGTAGGCAAAGGTGTCATCGTGGCCGCCGCGGCGCGCGTGCTGCCGGTCTCGCTCGAACTAGGCGGCAAGAGCCCGTCCATCGTGGCGCAAGACGCCGACGAAGCATGGGTGGTCGAGGCCGTGGCATCGGCGATGCGATTCACCCGCCAGAGCCAATCCTGCACTGCGGGCTCGCGTCTTTTCGTGCATGAGCGGATATTCGAGAGTTTCGTGGAGCGCCTTGCTGCGCATGTGCAGGGCTACCGCATCGGCGATCCGCTGGACGAGGCCACCGACATGGGCACGCTGATCAACCGTCGGCAGTTTGATCGGGTGCGCGGCTACATCGCGGAAGGACTGTCCACCCCAGGGGTGCGCACGGTGGTCGGAGGTTTGCCGGTCGAAGAGGGGCCCCTCGCCGCCGGCTACTATTGCCGGCCCACGATATTCGCGCCTTCCAGCAACGACTGGAAGCTGGCGCGTGAAGAAATCTTCGGGCCTGTTCTGGTGGCCATACCCTGGCGCGACGACGACGAGGTGGTGCGCATGGCCAATGACAGCCACTACGGGCTGGCCGCCTACGTATTCTCAAGGGACACGGCAAGAGCCCTGCGCATGGCGCACCGGCTTGACGCAGGATGGGTGCAGGTGAACCAGGGCAAGTCACAGCAGCTGGGTCAACCCTACGGCGGTTTCAAGCAAAGCGGTCTTGGCAAGGAGGTCTCCCTGGATTCAATGCTCGACGGCTTTTCCCGGCTCAAGTGCGTCACGGTAAACCTCGATCTGGCGTAATGCCGTTTCGTTCCAACTCAAATTGTGCGACTACCCAAACAGGACTCAAAACCATGAGCAACATGATGAAAGCCGTGATGCTGACCGAAGCCGGTGGTCCCGACAAACTCGAGGTGCGCGAAGTCGCCATGCCGGAACCGATGGCCGGCGAAGTCCGGGTCCGCATTCACTCGGCGGCGCTGAACCGCCGCGACTACTTCCTGACCCTCGGCCGGTATCCGGGGCTGAAGCTGCCGTCGATCATCGGGTCCGACGGCGCAGGTGTTGTCGATGCGGTCGGTGCCGGCGTCGACGCTTCATTGGTCGGGCGTGAGGTAGTCGTTTATCCGGCGCGTGAATGGGGGGCCGATCCGGCCTTCCCTGGCGCGACGTTTCGCGTGCTTGGCATGCCCGACCCCGGGACGCTCGCCGAGGCGATTTGCGTGCCGGCAAGCGACATCGCGGCCAAGCCCGCGCACCTCGACTTCAATCAGGCCGCCGCGCTGCCACTGGCCGGCCTGACTTCGTGGCGTGCGGTCGTCACGATGGGAGGCATCCGCCCGGACATGAATGTTCTCGTCACCGGCGCCGGCAGCGGAACCTCAAGTTTCGCGATCCTGTGGGCCGCGCAACACGGGGCGAAGGTCTGGGCGACCAGCGGCTCGGAGGACAAACTGGCCAAGGCACGCGCCATCGGCGCCGTTGGCGGTGGTGATTACCGCGACCCGGAGTGTTACGCGAAGCTGCGCAAGGAGTCGGGCGGCGGTTTCGACCTGATTATCGACAGCGCAGGCGGCGACGGGCTGAACAGCGTGCTGGACACGCTTCGTATGGGCGGGCGCTATGTGTTCTACGGCGCGACGCTCGGCAACGCGAAGTCGGGGCCGGAAATGGCCAAACTGTTCTTCAAGCAGGCGCGCATTCAGGGAACGACCATGGGCTCGCCTGCGGAGTTCGCCGCGATGATCGCCTTCGTAACCGCGCGACGCCTGGTGCCGCTGGTGCACCAGGTGTATCCGCTCGCCGAGATCGGAACGGCCTTGGGTCTGATGGAGAAATTCGCGCAGACCGGCAAGATCGTGTTGAAGCTGGTCTGAGCGTACATCCGGAAATCGCCAGTCCAATGCAGGTGATGACCACAGTTCAACGTCCTGGAATAAATCGGAGGAGGTAAAAATGGAATCATTGAGGTGGCGGCCTGCCGCTTTTGTTGCCCTTGTCTTTTTTCTCGCTACAGGCATCGCATTTGCACAAGCGCAATGGCCGACGAAGAACGCCCGGATCGTCGTGGCGTTCCCCCCCGGTGGCGCCGTTGACGTGATCGCCCGGCAGATAGGCGATGGCCTGAACAAGGACGGCGCCACCGTTATTGTCGAGAACAAGCCCGGTGCGTCCGGCGCGATCGGTGCCATCGATGTTGCGCGATCGGCTCCCGATGGCCGCACGCTGCTGGTGACGATCAACAGTTTTGCGACGCTGACCCCGCATCTGTTGAAAATGGCGATCAATCCGCTCGCCGAACTGACACCGGTTATCGAAACATCGCGCAACGTGCTGGTGCTCGTGGGCAACACGAATGTCCCGGCGAAGAACCTCGGCGAACTGATCGCCTACGTGAAATCGAAGCCCCGCTCGGTGAACTACGCGTCCTACGCCTCCGGTTCGGTTTCCCACCTCGGCGGACTGCTGCTCAATGATCGCGCCGGAACGGACCTTGGGCATGTCGGTTACAAGGGAAGTGCGCCCGCCATGACTGATCTGCTCGGAGGGCACATACCATTGATGTTTGACAATATGGTCGGCTCGAGACCTCTACTGCAGAATGGGCGCATCCGCGGCTTCGCGGTAGCCAGCGCGGCGCGGCATCCGATGGCGCCGGATGTTCCGACCTTTCGGGAACTGGGTTATCCCGAAATGGAACTTCTCGCCGCATGGATTCTGGTCTTTGCCCCGAAAGGAACTCCACCGGAACTTGTCGAGAAGATCAATCAGGTGATCGGCAGGGTCATGGACGGCGAGCAATTCCGCACGCGCCTCCGGGAGTTTGCGTTCCTGCCGCGCAAAACCAACACACCTGCCGAACTGAAGGCCGAACTTGAACTGGAGAACCAACAGTTCAGTGCATTCGTGCGCGCCAAGAATCTATCGATCACTGAATAGGGTGTAGCGGCGCCGGGTCCTGACGTCGCCAATAAAACCTCAGGGCTCGCGAACGCCCGGAATGACTGATCGCGATACGTCGGAATGAATCGCCCCGGGTTTCGTGCAGGCTGGTTGGTTTAAGTTAGCGCCACCGAAGTGGCCTTGTCGGCGAGTCGCCGATAACTGTTTGCACAGCTTCGGCCGGTGGCGACATACCTGTCTCCCTTCGCCATCGATTCGGTCGGCAAACGTTGTTGCGAAAACCGCTACACCCGGCCCAGCGCCTTGAGCAGCCGTTCCGGCGTGAACGGCATCTCGGTCACGCGCGCATTGAAGGGCGCCAGTGCATCGTTGATCGCGTTCATCACCGCGCCAGGCGCACCTGCCGTACCGGCTTCGCCCGCGCCCTTGGCGCCAAGCTCGGACCAGCGGGTGGGCGTCGATACGTGGCCGATCACCATGTCGGGCATTTCGGCGGCCATCGGCACGAGATACTCGGCCATGGTGGCGTTTTGCATCTGGCCTTCGCTGTCGTACAGGCATTCCTCGAACAGGGCGCCGCCGATGCCTTGCGCGATGCCGCCGCGCAACTGCTCGTCGACTAAGAGCGGGTTGATGATGGTGCCGCAGTCTTCCACCATCCAGTGTTTGAGAAGCTTGACGAAGCCGGTGTCGGGGTCGACCTCGACATAGCTTGCCTGGATGCCGTTGGTGAAGACAACGGGCCAATCGCGCTGCCCGTGCTGGCGCGTCACGCTCAACTGCGGCTGAAATTCGCGTGGCAAGGTGTCCGGTCGATACTGCCCGATGCGCGCCGCTTCCGACAGGGCAAGCACGGCTTCGCCGCTGACGCTGTCGACGATCTGCGCCTGGCGCACATCGAGACCGGCGGCGTCGCGCGTGAGGATGGCGCCGGCCAGCGCCAGGATGTTGGCCTTCAGTTCCTTGGCCGCTTGCAGTGCCGTTTCTCCACCAATGCCGGCGCCGCGCGAGCCAAAGGTACCGCCGCCGTAAGGCGTGGTGTCGGTGTCGCCGGTGATCACGCGCACGTGTTCGACCGCAATGCCGACCGTTGAGGCCACCACCTGCGCGATCATCGCTTCGGTGCCCTGGCCCTGCTCGGTAATGGCGGTCAGCGCTGTGACCCAGCCGGTCGGTTCGAGCCGCAGGGTGCAGCCGTCCTGCGACGAAATGGGCGCGCCGCCGATGCCGTACACCAGGGACGACGCACTGGTGAGTTCGATCACGGCAGCCAGGCCGATGCCGCGATGAATGCCCCTGGCCCGCAGGGCCTGCTGCTCGGCGCGCAAGGCCGGGTAGTCCATCAGCCCGAGCAACTGGTCAAGGCAGGCGTGTTGCGACAGGCGTTCGAACTTCAGGCCCGAGACCGAAGTGAACGGGTACTTGTCGTCGCCGATCAGGTTCAGGCGGCGGAACGCGGCGGGGTCCATGCCGAGCTTTCGCGCTGCGTGATCGACCAGACCTTCGGTGACCGCCATCGCGATCGGATGGCCGACCGCGCGGTACTGGCTGGTCGGCGTCTTGTTCTGGAACACTACCTTAAGGCGGGCCAGATAGTGCTTGAAATCGTAGGGTCCGCCGGTCAGCATCACCACCTGAGCGCCTTCAAGAACGCTGGTACGCGGATACATGGAATACGGGCCGATGCCGGTGAGGTCATCGATCTCGATGGCGATGATGCGGCCATCGCGGTCGACGCCCATTTTCGCCTTGACCCGGTGCTCGCGCGCATGAATGTCGGTGGCCATCGATTCGAGCCGGTCGGCCGCATAGCGGATCGGCCGGCCCAGCAGCTTGGCGATGCCGGCCACCGCCATCTCGTCCGGGTACATATGGACCTTGATGCCGAAGCTGCCGCCGACATCACGCGCGATGACCCGCACATGCGCTTCGGGCAGGTCCAGGTGCTTGGCGAACAGAGCGCGCATCATGTGCGGCGCCTGGTTGGAAACGTACACTGTGAGCTGGTTCTCCGAGGCGTTGTAGTCGGCGGTGATGGCGCGCGGTTCCAGACACACGCCGGTGTGGCGGCCGAAGCGGAAGGTATCTTCCACCACCAGGTGCGCGCCGGCGAAGGCTTCGGCCACCTGGCCGGTGTCGATGCCGTGGCTGAAGGCCAGGTTGTCGCCGAGTTCAGGGTGGATCACCGGCGTTGCGGCATCGAGCGCGGTTTCCTTGTCGGTCACCGCAGTCAGGGTTTCGTAATCGACTTCGACCAGTTGCGCAGCGTCTTCCGCCTGCGCGCGGGTCTGCGCCACCACCACGGCAACCGCCTCGCCCTGCCAGGTGGCGCGCTCGATCGCCACCGCGTATTGCGGAGCGGACTTCATGCCTTTCAAATTCGTCAGGGTGCCGACCCAGGGCGACACAACGCGAGCGACATCCGGACCGGTGCCGCACCAGAAAACGCCTTTTGCTTGGCGTGCCTCGGCAAGGTTGATGGATACGATGCGCGCGTGCGCATGCGGGCTGCGTACGAAAACGGCATGCAGTTCACGCGGCAGCCGCAGGTCATCGACATACCGGCCGCGGCCGGCAAGCAGGCGTTTCGCGTTGGGCCGCGGTGTGCCCTGGCCGATGTAGGTGGTGGGCCTAAGCCCCGGGGTTGGCGCGTTCATGGGTGCACCTGCGCGAGCTCTTTACCGGCGGCGCGATTCTTCGCTGTCAGTTCGATCGCGTCGACGATCGCCTCATAACCGGTGCAGCGGCAGTAGTTGCCGGACATGTATTCACGGATTTCCGCGCGCGAAGCATGTGGCTGCTCGTTGAGGAGCGCGGCGGCGCACACCAGCATGCCGGGCGTGCAGTAGCCGCACTGCAGCGCGTTGCGCTGGTGAAAGGCGGTCTGCAGGTCGGCAATCGACCCGGATTCGGTCAGGCCTTCGATGGTATCGACGTAGGCGCCCTCAAGCTGGCAGGCCAGCGTCAGGCAGCCGCGCACCATTTCGCCATTGACCAGCACCGTGCAGGCGCCGCACACGCCGTGTTCGCAGCCGGCGTGCGAGCCGGTGAGCGAGAGTTCGTTGCGCAGGAAATCGACCAGGTGGGTGCGTGGCTCGACTGCCTTGGTCACGGCCACGCCGTTGACTTCGAGATTGATTGTGATCAGGTTTTCCACGGGGGTTCCTTCAAGCTACAAGCTTGGCTACCAGGCGGCCCAGCAATACGCCGCAGAGGTGCAGTTTGGTGGCGCGGCCGTTGTACAGGTCGGCCATCGGATCGAGGTCGGTTTCGAGGCAGGCGCGCGCGGCGGTCAAGGCCGCCGCGTCCCCGCTGCTGCCATCGAGTGCGCGCATCGCCCCCTTGGCCAGCAGGGGCTGCGTGGCAATGCCGAAAAACGCCATACGCGGCGCGACCAGTTTGCCGCCTGCCAAGTCGGCATTGACGAAAGCGCCGACGATCGCGTAGTCGCCGCTGCGCCGCGTCAGTTCGCCGAAAGCCGCGCGCCGGTTCGCAGCCGGCAGCGGCACGTGAATGCTCTTGAGCAATTCGCCCGGCTCGAGCGCGGTCTCGAACAGGCCTTTGAAAAAATCGTTGGCGGCAAGGGTGCGTTCACCCTTGCTCGATACCGCGGTCAAGCGCATGTCGAACGCCAGTGCCGCCGCCGGCCACTCGGCAGCCGGGTCGGCCAGGGCAAGCGAACCACCGATGGTGCCGCGATTGCGGATGGCCGGGTGCGCGATGTGGCGCGCCGCCTCGGCCAGGCTCGGAAACAGGCGCCGCACGTCGGCGGAGCGCTCGATATCGGCATGCCGGGTGAGGGCGCCGATGACCATCTCGCCTTTTTCCATGCGAATGCCGCGCAGCTCGGAGAGCCCGGAGATGTCGACCAGGAGTTCGGGTTGGGACAGGCGCAGGTTGAGCGAGGGGATCAGGCTCTGGCCGCCGGCCAGGAGTCTGGCGTCGCTACCGTGGGCATCGAGCAAGGCGCAGGCGGCGGCGACCGAGTCGGCGCGGCGGTAGGCGAAGGGGTGGGGTTTCATGTCTGGCGCAGTGATGACGCTTGGGGAACGGGATACTTGACCGAAGCCTCGCCGTACCCGTAGCGCTCGCCGGAGGCGAGACTTGCGCACTGCTTCGGCGCCGACCTCTCCGCGAGGAACAGGGAGTCACCATTCTTGTCGTGGCCGGCCACGGCCCTGCGAACTGCCCGAATCATCCATCTCTCCTTTGAAAAAGCGCTACAGCAGCCCGGTAGCCAATGAGGGAAAAGCGATCACCAGCAACATCACGATGAACATGATCACCGCGAATGGCGCCGCGCCGGCGAAAATGTCGTTCAGCGTGATCTCGCTCTGGTTGCCGAGCGTCGCCTTGATCACAAAACAGGCGATGCCGAAGGGCGGGGTGAGGAGGCCGATTTCGACCGCCAGCAGGGTGACGATGCCGAACCAGATCAAGTCGGTGCCGAAGCCGACCAGCGCCGGCAGCACCAGCGGGATGGTGATCAGCATGATCGAGCCGGAATCGAGGATGGTGCCAAGCAACAGCACGATGGTGATGAAAATCGCCAACAGGCCCCAGAAGCCCATGCCGGACCCGACGATCAGGGTCTTGAGCAATTCGGTCACCCCGGAGATCGCCAGCATGCGCGAATAGAGGCTGGCGGCGATGATCAGGAAACACACGGCGGCGGTGATGCGGCCGGTTTCCACCAGCACCTGCCACAGTTGCGCCCAGCCCAGGCGCCGCTTGGCCACCGCGATCACCAGGGAGCCGGCGGCACCGACAGCGCCGGCCTCGGTCGGCGTGAACAACCCGCCGTACAGCCCGCCCAGTACCAGGGCCACCAGCAGCACCACTGGCAGCAGTTTGCCGGTCATCGCGGCCACACTCATCAGCGGGCCGGCGTCAACCCCGCTGATGGCAGCTTCATTGCCGCCGACAAACGACGGCCAGAAGCGCCCCATCAAGAGGATGCCGATGATGAAGGCAAGCGACAGCAACAGGCCGGGAATGATGCCGGCGATGAACAGGTCGCCGACCGATTTTTCCGTCAGCACGCCGTACAGGATCAACAAGAGGCTGGGCGGGATCAGCATGCCCAGCACCGAGGAGCCGGCGACCACTCCGACCGAGAAGCGCGCTGTGTGGCCATGGCGCAGCATCTCCGGTACCGCCACCTTGGTAAACACCGCCGCTGACGCGATCGAAATGCCGGTGATGGCGGCGAAGATGGCATTGGCCACCACGGTGGCGATGCCCAGGCCGCCGCGCACCCGGCGGAAAATCTGGTTGGCCACCTCGAAGGTGTCGCGGCCGATGTCGGCCACCGAAACCAAGAGGCCCATCAGCACGAACAGCGGTATGACGCCGAAAATGTAGTCGGAGATGGCGTCGTTGGAGGCCAGCGCAAGCAGGTTCGACGCCACCCCCACGTCGCCGCGGATGATCCATACGCCGACGAAGGACAGCAGGGTGAGTGCGACGCCGACATACATGCCGAGGTAAATCAGCACCAGCATCAGCGCCACCGAGATCAGGCCGATCGTGGTCGAATCCATCATTCGGGCGCTCCCTGGATCGGTACCGGGGCGATCCTGCCGGCGGCGATTTGCGCGGCCCGCCAGGCATGCAGCAGGAACTGCACGGCCATCGCGGCACAGCCGACCAGGATCAGCAGCTTTAAGGGCCAGATGGGTATCTGCACCACGCCGGTGGCGCCGTAGAATTCGTCGTTAACGTAGGCTGCCTTGATCAGCGGGACGGTGGTGATGAAAATGATTGCGAACAGCGCCGCGCCGATCAGGTCGAACAGACCCAGCATCACATAGGCGCCGCGCGGCCAGCGCCGCGCGATGCCCGCGAGCAGCACGTCGGAACGGGTCAAGCCGCCGCTACGCAGGGTCTGCGGCAATTGCAGGAACACAATTCCGACAATCGAAAACTGCACCATTTCGGCAACGCCTAAGATCGGCGCGTTGAAAAAGTCGCGCGACAACACGTCAGCACAAATCAGCACCATCAGGAAAAAGATCCAGCCGGTTCCCAGCGCCGAAAAGCCGGCAACCAGGCCGCCGAACAGGCTCCGCCCGGCGTCGCCGGGGCCTTCTGTTTCGCTACTCATGGTTTCGCTCCTCCCATGCTATGGCCTGCGCGCCGACCGTGGTACGTTGCCGCAGCCAGTCGCCCCGACCGTTTGAGCTCGTTTTATTCCTTGTCGAAATCACGTGCGAACTTGTGGCCGGTGGCGCGTGCGGCATCCATGTAGGCCGCCAACACTTTCTTCGCCGGCCCCTGACCGGCCTGCTTGATCCAGTCCTTGGTCGGGTTCGGTATCATCTTCACCAGTTTGGCGCGTTCGGCGGGGTCGAGCGTGATGATCTTGCCGCCGGCCTTTTGCCAGGCGACCAGTGAGGCTTCGGCGCGGGTGGTCTGCTCGGCCACAAAGGTTGCCTTGTAGGCATTGGCGCCTTTGCGAAACGCCGCCTTGACCTCATCTGGCAGCTTGTCCCAGCGGCCCTTGTTGACCGCAACCGCACCGGTATGCATGGCGCCGAAATCGAGCTTGATCAGGTTGGGCGCCACCTCGAACAATTTGGACGGCACGGCGCCGGTGGCGAAGATCATGGCGCCGTCATAGACACCGGTCTTGATGTCGTTGTAGAAAGTGGCGAGGTTGCCCTGCACGCCCACCGCACCGGTATTCTTGATCCAATTCAGATTGGGCCCGCCGCCGCCGATCTTCTTGCCCTTCATGTCTTCGATCTTGGTGACCGGAAAACTGGTGACCATGTTGTAGCTGTCGAGGACCACGCTCGCCAGATTGACAAGGTTGTACTTGGCCCATTCGGCCTTCATTTCGGGTGTGTCCTGCGCACTGCTCATCGCCTGCATGACCACGTTGGCGTCGGCCGGGCCGAATGGCACGAAGAAGGTGACATTGTTCAAGGGCATTTTGGCCGAATGGAATATCGAGCTGACTGCTCCCACATCCGAAATTCCCTGTTGCATGGTTTCAAGTTCGGATCCAAGCTTGGCGAGCGTCCCGCCGTATGCCTCATTCCAATCCATCTTGTACTTCCCGGTTTTCGCCAGTTCCGCATCGACCGTGGGCATGAAGCTTTCCCGCAACAGCTTGACCCACAGAAAGATCGGCGGGTGGCCGGCGGCCATGGTCATGCGGATGATTTCCTGCGCGCCGGCGGGCAGGCTGGCGAGGCATAACACGCTGGCGCTCAGGGCGCCGACGCTGAAGCGGCGGACAGTTCGCATGACGGCAAGGCTATGGCGGTGCGACATCGTCTTCTCCTCCTGGTTGTCGTGCCGGCATCCGGCCGGCGTTTATTGATGAGCTGCTTTGATCGCTTACTCCGCATGCGCGGCGAGGTGGCCCGGTTGCCGCGTGGCAGTGCGTCAATGTGCTTGACAGGCCATCCGGGCCATATCGTATTATTGAACGAACGTATAATCAAGTTATTTCGTGAACAAGTTTGCGCAAGGTGGATTTTCGTGAAGCTGGCAAGACTGACAACCGAGGCGACCGCGCGCGCGGCGCGCCCCGCCAACCGCGGCGGCGAAATCACGCGCGACCGCATTCTCGACGCAGCCGAGCGCCTGTTCTCCGGGCACGGCATCGACGGCGTATCGATGCGCGACCTGGCTGCGGAAGGCAAGACCACACTGGCACTCGCCAACTATCACTTCGGCTCGAAGGACGGGGTGTACCGCGCGGTATTCGAGCGCCGCATCGCGGCGGTCTCGGCGGCGCGGCGCGACGGCCTGGCGCAGGTGCTCGGGCGTGCCGGGCCGCCGGCGTCGATCGCGGAGATCCTCGATGCGATGGT
>JBEIFV010000125.1:0-17575 GCA_040382235.1 Burkholderiales bacterium | reverse complement strand
GTGTGGTGGTGGTCGAAGGCATCTGGCCCAATCGCACTTTCGAAAACGGTATCGGCATCAATGCGCTCACCAGCGCGGAGCCGGGTTGGCCGAATGGCGGCGCGGTGTTTCACGATACCGCGGTGTGGGTGAAACCGGTGGCTTGACGGGATGCGTGGAGCGATTTCCCCGAACTTCGGGCAACTCCTCCATCGTCGTTCCCGCGCAGACGGGACCCAGGGCCTCAGAGAGACTTGATGCCTTTATTCGACAGCACGACGACGATCAGCGAGCGCGCTCAATTCTTGATCCGGGTTCTTAGAGCGGTAAGACGCGCACTCGGCTTCGTCCAGGATCAACCACGACCAGTGCCCCGTCCGAAAGCGCGGACTCATGCGCTTTCAACGCCTTGACGATCGTGCGTGCTGCCAACTCGGGAAGCACATTTGCACCGCGCAATTGCAAGACGCTCGGTCCTTCTGCATGTGTCAAAGCAAGCAGTGCCCCGAAATCCAGGTCATGGGTCAAGACGACCATCCCGCTGGCCCTCGCATGCGCCATGATTTCCGCGTCCGAAGCACGCGGATCGCCAATCCCGGCCCAATGTGTCGCCTGCCATCCTGCCGCGCGCAGACGCGGCGCCCATTCCGGCGAAAGATTCATGTCGATGAGGATGCTGAAGGTCATGTGATGACCAGTGGTTCCTCTCGCTCTTCCATGCGCCAGGCCGCATAGGCCCGCGCCGCATCGATATCAGGAGATTCGAGATACGGATACGCTTCGAGAATACGCTCGCGCGAATGGCCGCCTGCAAGGAGTCCGAGCAGCGTGCCGACGGTCACGCGCATTCCGCGAATACAAGGTTTGCCTCCCATGATCGACGGATCAAGGGTAATGCGTTCGATATTCATGATGGTTCACTCCCGGCGTGAAGGATCGCGTTTTTCAATCTGTGACCCTGGAATAGGATAGCCGAATACACGAGAGTGAACAGAACGCGTCGCCTGCGTGCCGCGTCGGCCGGCATACCGGAATGACAGCCGGTTCAGATTGGTCAAGCGGGGAGTTCAAGTTGCAGCCGGCAAGAAAGCTTGGTTCTATCTGGCCGACTGTCCAAGCTCACGCATCAATGCGTCCCCCATCTGGACCGTCGATACGTGAGACCCACCGCCCGCCGCTATATCCGGCGTGCGCATGCCGGCTTCAAGCACCCGTTCAACCGCCCGTTCAAGCAGGCGCGCTTCCTGCGGCATGCCGAAGGTATGAGTCAGGCACATCGCGAAGCTGAGAATCGACCCCAACGGATTGGCAATGCCCTGCCCGGCGATATCGGGCGCGCTGCCGTGAATCGGCTCGTACAGTGCGCGGCGCCCGCTTGCCGTGGCGGCACCAAGTGACGCCGAGGGCAGCATGCCGATCGAGCCCGCCACCATCGCGGCGCAGTCGGAAAGGATGTCGCCGAACAGGTTCTCGGTGACCATCACATCGAACTGGCGCGCGTTCTTCACCAGTTGCATGGCGGCGTTGTCGACATACATGTGCGACAACTCCACGTCAGCGAATTCGGCCTGGTGCAGGGCGGTCACCGTTTCACGCCACAGCACGCCATTCTCCAGCACGTTGGCCTTGTCCACCGAGCACAGGCGCCCGCTGCGCGTGCGCGCCAGCTCAAACGCGGCGCGCGCGATGCGCTCGATCTGCGCTTCGCTGTAGGCCATGGTGTTGACCACCCGGCGGCTGCCGTCAGGCAGGGTCTCGATGCCGCGCGGCGAGCCGAAGTACAGCCCGCCGGTCAGTTCGCGCACCAGCATAAGGTCGGTGCCGGCCAGCACTTCGCTGCGCAAGGTCGAGCAGCCAGCCAGGGCCGGCAGCGCGCGCACCGGGCGCAGGTTGGTGTAAAGGTCGAGTTCATGGCGCATGCGCAGCAACTGGTCGACCTTGCGATGCTCGGGCGGAATCCCCTCGTAGTCGGGTGAACCGATCGCGCCGAACAGGATGGCGTCGCTTTCCAGCACCGCCTGCCAGGTGGCATCGCGCATCAGGTGGCCGTGCTCTCTCCACGCGGCGATGCCGAACAACTCCTCCTTGAGTTCCAGGCGGATGCCGCGATGGGTCGCGAACCATTCGACCACGCGGCGCGTCTGCGCCAGTATTTCAGGGCCGATGCCATCGCCGGCCAAGATCAGCAGCTTTTTTGCCACGGCGATTTCGGTCTGCCGATAGATCCACGGCCGCGCGGTTTCGTCGGCGCGGCGAAACGCCTCGATGAACGCCTGGTCACGCAGCGTGACGCCGATTTCGTCCAGGCCCGCAAGCAGGGCCTCGCGACGCTCCGGTTCGATTGCGAATGTCAACACGCGGCCGGCGGGGGTGGTGACCGTGCACGCCTCAAGGTCGACGCCGATTACGGCCGTCGGGCACTGTTCAAGTTCGACGGCGATCGCCGCGACCTCAGGCGCAGCCAGGCGCACCGGCAATAGTCCGTTCTGGAAACTGTTGGCGTAGAAGATATCGCCGAAGCTGGGCGCGATCACCGCACGTATGCCCCAGCCGACCAGTGCCCACACCGCATGCTCGCGCGAACTGCCGCAGCCAAAATTCTCGGCGGCCACCAGAATCTCGCTACCGCGGTGACGTGGCGTGTTCGGAGCGAACTCGGGATTCTCGCTGCCGTCCGGCAGGAAGCGCCAGACGCCCATGCAGTAGGGCCCAAGTTGATCGCGCGGATTGCCCACCATGCGATCGATGCGAATGATCTGGTCGGTATCGATGTTGGCGCGCATCAAGGGCGCGGCGATCGCGTTGAGCCGGGTAAAGGGTCTCATGCCCGTCGGGCCTCGCCTGCGAAACTGCGCACATCGACCAGGCGGCCGGCGATTGCCGCCGCCGCGGCCATCGCCGGGCTCGCCAGATGGGTGAGCGCACCGGGGCCCTGGCGGCCGACGAAATTGCGGTTGGTGGTCGATACGCAGCGCTCGCCCGGGGCGGCGGTTTCGCCATTGGCGGCCACGCACATCGAACATCCCGGTGCGCGCCACTCGAAACCGGCTGCCAGGAATACACGGTGCAGCCCGAGCGCTTCGGCGGCACGCCGCGTCTGCTCCGAGCCCGGCACCACCCAGGCGATGACGCCGCTTGCGACATGGCGGCCGGCGACCACCCGTGCGGCTTCCTGCAGGTCCGACAGGCGGCTGTTGGTGCACGAACCAATGAACACGCGGTCGATGCCAAGGCCGGCGAGCGGCTGGCCGGGCACCAGGCCCATGTAGTCGAGCGAGCGCTGCATCGATTCTCGGCGCAAGGCATCGCCAAGTGCGGCGGGGTCGGGCACCCGGCCATCGACCGGCAGCACGTCCTGCGGACTGGTGCCCCAGGTCACCTGTGGCGCGATGTTCGATATGTCGATGGCGTGTTCCACATCGAAGCGCGCGTCGGCATCGCTCGGCAGGGCACGCCAATGCGCCACCGCCTGTTCGAACAGCCGCCCCTGCGGGCTGAACGGCTTGTCGGCCAGGTAGTCGTAGACCAGATCGTCCGGCGCGATCATGCCGATCTTCGCGCCCATCTCGATCGACAGGTTGCACAGGGTCAGGCGCGCATCGAGTCCGAGCGCGCGCACCGCGGCGCCGGCATACTCGATCGCATGGCCGCGCCCGGCCGCGGTACCGAGCACGCCGATGGCATGCAGGATCATGTCTTTGGCGGTGATGCCGGGCCCAAGCTTGCCGCTGAAGGTGATGCGCATGCTTTTTGGCTTGCGCTGGCGCAGGGTCTGGGTGGCCAGCACGTGGGCGACCTCGCTGGCGCCGATGCCGAAGGCCAGCGCGCCGAAGCCGCCGTGGGTACAGGTGTGGCTGTCGCCGCAGACGATCAGGCTGCCCGGCAACGTCAGGCCCTGCTCGGGGCCGATCACATGCACGATGCCTTGGCCGGGCGAGCCCAGGTCGAACATGCGGATGCCGCTCTGCGCTGTGCCGCGCCGCATGTCGCGCATGAGGCGGCTGCCGGCCGGGTTGGTGTCGCTATTGCGGCCCGGGGCGCTGGAGACCGCGTGATCGGGCGTGGCAAAGGTGAGGTCGGGCCGCGCCACCGGGCGCGCGATCGCGCGCATCTCGTTCAAGCGCGGGCCGGCCTCGAGATCGTGGATGAAATGGCGGTCGACATGCAGGAGGCTCACGCCATCGGCCAGCTGGCGGATCGCGTGGGTGGCCCAGATCTTGTCGAACATCGTCGCCGGCGGCGCCTGCGGTGGTGCTCCAGCTGCGGCGATGTTGTTCATGCTGCTTGTCTTCAGTATGAACGCGGCATGCCCAGCACATGCTCGCCGATATAGGCCAGGATCAGGTTGGTGGAAATCGGCGCCGTGCGCTGCACCCGCGCCTCGCGCCAGCGCCGCTCGACATCGTATTCACGCGCATAGCCGAAACCGCCATGGGTCTGCATGCAGGCTTCGGCGGCGTTCCATGCCGACTCCGACGACAGGAGCTTGGCGATGTTGGCTTCCTCGCCGCAGGGCAGATCCGCCTCGAACAGCGCCGCCGCCTTGCGCACGATCATGTCGGCGCCCTGCAGCTCGGCATAGGCGCGCGCGATCGGAAACTGCACGCCCTGGTTTTGCCCGATCGGGCGGTCGAACACCACCCGCTCGTTGGCGTATTTCGAAGCGGTACGAATGAACCACTGGGCGTCGCCGATCGACTCATGCGATACCAGGATGCGCTCGGCATTCAAGCCATCCAGGATGCAGCGAAAACCCTTGCCCTCGGGTCCGATCAGGTTCTCCGCCGGCACCTTGAGGCCGTCGAAGAAGATCTCGGTGGTGTTGTGATTGACCATCGCGCCGAGCTTCTTGATCTCCATGCCATTGCCGCGCGCCTCGCGCATGTCGACCAACAGCACGGAGATGCCGTCGGTCTTCTTCTGCACCTGGTCGGCCGGCGTGGTGCGCACCAAAAGCAGCATCAGGTCGGAATGCTCGGCGCGTGAAGTCCACACCTTTTGCCCGTTGACCACGTAATGGTCACCCTCACGCACCGCGCGGGTTTTCAGTTTGGTGGTGTCGGTGCCGGTGGTCGGCTCGGTCACGCCGAAGGCCTGCAGGCGCAATTCACCCGAGGCGATTTTCGGCAGGTACTTCGCCTTTTGCTCGGGCGAACCATGGCGCAGCAGGGTGCCCATGGTGTACATCTGGGCATGGGCGGCGGCGGCATAGCAGCCATTGGCATGGCATTCCTCAAGGATCACGCCGGCTGCACGCAGCGACAGGCCGGCGCCGCCATATTCCTCGGGGATCAGCGATGAAAGGTAGCCGGCGTCGGTCATCGCCTGCACGAATTCGGTCGGATAGCCTTCGCGGCGATCGAGTTCGCGCCAGTAGGGGGCGGGATAGTCGGCGCAGATGCGCCGCACGCCGTCGCGGATCTCGGGAAAGTCTTCGCCAAGCGGAACGCTGACAGATTCGGGGGTGTGCTCGGAGCTCATGGAGTGGTTTCCGGTTGGAAGGCGGAAGGGTCAGCGTGCCTGAAAAACGGGCTTGCGCTTCTCGTTGAAGGCGCGCACGCCCTCCAGACGGTCTTCGGTGGTCACCAGGCGGTTGTAGGCCTCGATCTCGAAGCGGTAGCCGGTGAGGATGTCGGTCTGCAGGCCGTAATGAATCGATTTCTTGGCCTGGCGAATCGATAGCGGGCCGTTGCCGGCGATGGTGTCGGCCAGCACCAAGGCGCCCGCCAGCAGTTCCTCGCGCGTCTCGAACACCTGATTGACCAGGCCCCATTCATAGGCTTGGGCAGCTGTGATCGGCTGCGCCGAATAAATCATCTGCTTGGCGCGGCGCTCGCCGATCGCGCGTGCCAGGGTCTGCGTACCGGCGCCGCCCGGCATGATGCCCAGGCGGGTTTCGGAGAGCGCGAAGCGCGCATCCTTCACCGTAAATATGAAGTCGCACCCCAAGGCGGTTTCGCAGCCGCCGCCATAGGCATGGCCGTTGACCGCGGCGATCACCGGCACCACGCATTCGATCAGGGCCATGAAGCCGCGCTCGAACAACTCGTGCTGCATCTGCCAGGCCTGGTTGCTCATGCCGTTGCGTTCTTTGAGGTCGCCGCCGGCGCAAAAGGCGCGTTCGCCGGCACCGGTCAAGACCACGCAACGGATATTGGCCGGCGCCACCGTCAGCCGGGTCCACAGGTCAAGCAGGTCGTGCCCCATCTGGGTGGTGATGGCATTGAGCGCCTCGGGCCGGTTGAGCGTTGCCAAGAGGGTGTGCTCGCCTTTTTGTTCGAGCCTGATGGTCTGGTATTCCGGTATGACGAATGCTGCGCTCACGGCGCCTCCTTGGATGGGTTGAGTACTGCCTCGGTATCGGCGCCCAGCGCGCGCGCCGCGCTGCGCGGCGTGGGGCGCACGCCGTCGAACGAGATCGGCAGGCCGATCATCGGAATGCTCGAGCCCGGCACCGCCTGCAGCATGCCCAGCGCCTGCGTCTGCTCGTGCTCCAGCATCTGCCGGGTATTTTGTACCGGCGCACAGGGCACGCCTTCGGCGTCAAGCCTGACGATCCAAGCCTGATTGGTATGCTTTTTCATTTCCGTTTCGATCAGCGGATACAGCAGGTGCGCGTTGCGCACCCGCTCCGGGTTGCTGGCAAAGCGCGCATCGGTTGCCCACTCCGGCCGCCCCATGGCTTGGCACAAACCCCTGAACAGCTTGTCGTTGCCAGCGGCCACCACCAGTTCGCCATCGGCGGTGTGATACGCGCGATAAGGCACGATGCCGACCTGGCCCGAGCCGGTCTTGACCGGCACAACGCCCGAGGCCAGGAACTGCGCAGCGTGCAGGCTCATCCACGAGGTCGCGGTTTCGTAGAGCGAGACATCGACCACGCCGCCGACGCCGGTCTCCTTGCGCTTGAGCAGGGCCGAAAGGATGCCGATCACCGCCCACATGCCGGTACCCATGTCGACCATCGAGGGGCCGACCCGCACCGAGGGCTGGCCTTCTGTGCCGACCACGCTCATGATGCCGCTGGCAGCCTGCATCAGCGGGTCGTAACCCGGGCGCGCCGCCAGCGGCCCGCGTGCGCCGAAGGCGCCCATGTTGCAATACACCAGTGCCGGTTTCGCGGTCGTCAGGCTCTTCGCATCCAGGCCCAATTGCTCGACCTGGCCGGGTCGCAGGTTCTGCAGGCACACATCAGCGCGCTCGAGGATCAGGCGCTTGATCTTGCCTAGTTCCACCGGGTCGCGCAGGCGGCCCACCACCGAACGCTTGTTGCGATTGAGCGCCTGGTACGAAGCGGAGGCGCCGTCGACAAACGGCGGCCCCCACTTGCGCGCATCGTCGCCTTCCGGCTTTTCGATCTTGATCACTTCGGCGCCGAGATCGGCCAGCACCTGGCCCGCGAACGGCGCGGCGACGCTGTGCCCGAGTTCGATCACCACCATGCCCGCAAGCGGGCCCCGCACACCGGGTTGCTGTTCCATGAAACCCTATTCGGTGATGTTGTTGCGGCGGATCAGTTCGCCGCGCTTCTCGAAATCCGCCTTCAGCTGCACCGCGAACTGCTCTGGCGTGTTCGCCACCACCAAGAGGCCGCCATCGCCCAGCTTGGCCGCGACATCCGGTGCCTTGAGGGCTTTGGTGATCGATTGGTTGAGGGTTTGCAGCACCGCCGGCGGCAGCCCGGCGGGGCCGACAAAGGCGAGCCACGACTGCATCTCGAAATCGGCGATCGTGTCGGCGATCGGCGGCACCCCGGGCATGGCGGCGACGCCGGTCTTTTCGGTGACGGCCAGTGCCTTGAGCTTGCCGGCCTTGACCTGCGCGGTCACCGCCACCATGCTTGAGAAGACCAGCGGCAACTGCCCGCCCAGCACATCGGTGATCGCCGGGGCGCCGCCCTTGTAGGCCACATGCACCAGGTCGATGCCGGCCATCTGGTTGAGCAGCACACCGGCCAGGTGGTGCGGCGAGCCGCTGCCGGAGCTGCCATACGAGAGCTTGCCCGGATTCTTTTTCGCGTGGTCGATGAGTTCGGCGATGGTGTTGGGCGCGAACGCAGGGTTGGCCGCCAGCACCAGGATGTTTTTGGCAGCCATGGTGATCGGCGTTGAATCGCGCAAGGGATGGAACGGTGGCGCCTTCATCAGGTGTACGTTGCCCGAGTGGGTGGCGTCGGTCGCCAGCAGGATGGTGTAGCCGTCGGGCGCCGCCTTGGCGACGAAGTCGGCGCCGATCATGCCGGAGGCGCCGGCGCGATTCTCGATGATCACCGGCTGCTTCAGGTCCTCGCTGACCTTCTGCCCGACCAGGCGCGCCATGGTGTCGGTCGAGGCGCCGGGGCCGTAGGGCACGACCAGCCTGATCGCCCTGTTTGGAAAGCTTTGCGCCAGCGCCGGGGTGGCGCAGGCCAGATGGAGAAAAACCAGGGCCAACGCGGTGCGCGGAAAGTGGCTGGACATTCGGGATTCCCTCGTTGGTTACAAAAGTGCCGCAAGGCAGCGCGGGATTATAGGCCGTGCCTCGGGAGGCCTTTTGTGCGAGGCAATGGCGGCGCCTCAAGGGGTGAACGCAAGCGACGCCAAGAGTTCCAGGGCAGAGCCTGGGTCACGCCGCATTGCAAATATGTATTACAATATATAAATACAAAAAAGCGAGACAAATGATGTCTTCAGCAACACTTTCCTTCCGTGCCCCATCCGAATTCGCCGAGCAAACCAGAAACCTGGCCGCCGAACTGCGCATGACCAGTTCGGACTACGTTCGCGAGGCGGTGCGCGAGAAGAACGAGCGCACGCTGAGGGAGCGCATGATTTTTCTATCGGGCAAGCTCTCGGCGCGGCATCTGGCCGAGAACGAAGCCATGAGCGCCGCCAATGGGGACGGCCTTGGCTAAATTGCGACGCGGGCAGGTTTGGGAGGTTGACTTCGAACCGCAATCCCGCAAGGAAGAGCCCGGCAAGCGCGGCCGGCCGGCGCTGGTGATCCAGACCGATATCCTGAACCAGGCGGGGCACGCCACCACTATCGTCATCCCTGGCACCTCGAATGTGTATCGCGATGTCCAGGGCGACGGCTTCCCCTTGCGCGTCGCCCTGGGAAGACTGCCGCGGGCGAAAGCCGAGACCGACCTGCTGGTCGATCAGATCCGCAGCATCTCCAACACGCGGTTCATGGGAACCAAGCCATTGGCCGATCTGTCGCCCGCGCAGATGAAGCGGGTGGAAGAAGCGCTGCGCCGCTTGACCGGGCCGTAAGTGGTGCTGCGGGCGTTGACTCGGCCGCGCCTGGCGAAACAACATGCGCGCGCCGGTCGGTTGGTCCTGCTGCGGGTGGAGACACCGCATCCGCCCAGTCAAAGTACCCTGGCATGGCGTGCCGGCGAGAACGGCCGTGCGCTCAAATGGTGGATCGAACAACTGACGCGGCCGCGGCTGGCGCAGGGGCTGTTCTTTTGAACGAACCAAGGAAACGCTGAACAAGCCCACTGGTTGAGAATGTCGCTCTGGCAACCTATGAAATTGAAAGGAACGTCCGTTCCCCTGCCTTCTGTCCAGTGACTTAACCGGCGTTTTGACACGTGTTTGGCGAAGCCGAAACGCTCCGCGTGTTCCGAAGGCATCGATTCAAGGTGTGGCATTTCGCGCGTCGCGCCCCGGGCTGCAAAACTGGGAGCCTTGTTGGCGCACTGGACTGCTTGTGACTTTTGAATACAGGACTATCCAAAAGTCGCGACTTTTGCATAACTTTGTATACAAAAGTCGCATTTGGGTGATCGCATTTTCAAGCCCGATTCGCTACGATGGCTGGTGTGCCTGGCTGTTTAGGGAGTGACAATCCTTGGTTGACGGTGTGTGCCGTCGACTCGTTGCTTGAGCTTCACCTTGCCTGCCACCCCGGGCTTGAGGCGTCGCCCCACATCGCAGCTTGCGGCGATTCGCGCATAATCAGCAGTTGCGCGCCGCGCCGGCGGCGACAATTTCGAAAGGCCTGCCATGCCCAACCCCGTGATGCCGCGCGTGCCGCGTTCGGCAATGAACCCGCGCCTGCAGAAGGACTACGACACTGCGCTGGAATTGCGCGACGATGCCACCCTGATCGAAATCGGCGCCCATGCGCCGGAACTGATGGAGTGGTATCGCGAAGGCTTTTACGCCAAGGTGTTCTACGGTGGGCGGGTGGCGGTGCGCACCAAGGAGTTGCTGCGTTATCGCCTGTCGATGACCCACGGCTGCGCCTACTGCAACCGCGGCAACAGCGATGCGGCGCGCAAGGCCGGGCTTACCGACCTGCAACTCACGCACATCATGGATGAAAACCATGCCGTGTTCGATGCCTGCGATCGCGCCGTGCTGAAACTGGCCGACCAGGTGGCCATGACCAACCAGCACGGCCATTTGGATTCTGCGCTGTATGCGGAACTGCGCGCCCATTTCGATGATGCGCAGATTTTCGAGCTCGGCATGACCGCCGGCTTTTTGACCGGCATGGCCAAGTTCATCTTTGTCTATGACTTAGTCGAGAAGGAAGCCAACTGTCCATTCCAGCCGCGCGCGCTGGCCGCTTGAACGGGCAGCCCGCGGCCCGGGCGCGCCTTGCATTGCATTGCGCTAATGGCATGTCGGCAAGCGCACCTCTGACCGTGGCCGAAGCCGGCCCCAGGCGGGGCCGGTAAAATCCGATTCTTCCACCGCATCGGAGTGCCGGTGTCCGACCGTCTCGCAGTCCTGCCCCAATACCTGCTGCCCAAGCGTGGGCTGACCGTTGCCGCCGGAGCGCTGGCCTCGCTTAACGCTGGCGCACTGAGCCATGCGGCGATGCGCCGCTTCATCGCGCGTTACGGGGTCGACATGAGCGAAGCGGCCGAGCCGCGCGTCGAGACGTATGCCAGCTTCAACGAGTTCTTCACCCGCCCGCTCAAGGCCGGCGCCAGACCCCTGGCCGACGCGCCTTGGCTGTGCCCGGTGGACGGCGCCATCAGCCAGTGCGGACCGATCGCAGGGGACCAGATCTTCCAGGCCAAGGGGCATCACTACAGCAGCCGCGCCCTGGTGGGGGGTGATGCGCAACTGGCCGCGCAGTTCGACAATGGCGCCTTCGCGACGCTCTACCTGAGCCCGAGGGACTACCACCGCATTCACATGCCGTGCCGCGGCGTGCTCAAGCGCATGATCCATGTGCCCGGCGCGCTGTTTTCCGTGAACCCGGTCACCGCGCGCGGTGTGCCGGGCCTGTTCGCGCGCAATGAACGGGTGGTGTGCGTGTTCGATTCGGCGCACGGGCCTTTCGTATTGGCCCTGGTGGGTGCCACCATCGTCGGCAGCATGGCCACCGTGTGGCATGGCGTGGTCAACCCGCCGCGGCCGGGGGCGGTGCGGGAATGGACCTATGCTGCCGAGGAAGTGGTGCTCGACCGCGGTGCCGAGATGGGGCGCTTTCTGCTGGGCTCGACGGTGGTCATGCTGTTTCCGAAGAACACCCTGAGGTTCAATCGTCAATGGGTGCCTGGCGGCGCGATTCGCATGGGGCAGGCGATGGGCGAGCCCTTTGCAAACGGCCGGTCGGATCGCGGGTGAATCCATGAATCCGCCTGCTGGCATGTTCGATGCGGCCGCCATGCGCGGCAACGCCGCGCGTATCGCGCCGCATGTACGGCGTACCCCCTTGCTGCGCGTTGATGGCGCCGATTTCGGCCTGGATGGCATCGAACTGGTGTTCAAGCTGGAGTTCCTGCAACACAGCGGGTCCTTCAAGGCGCGCGGCGCGTTCACCAACTTGCTATTGCGACAAGCCGGCGCGGCCGGTGTGGTGGCAGCCTCCGGCGGCAACCACGGCGCGGCGGTCGCGTATGCCGCACAGCGCCTTGGTGTGCCTGCCACCATCTTCGTGCCCGGTGTGGCCTCGGCCGCCAAACTCGCGCGCATCCGCGACTACGGCGCCGACCTGCGCATCGTGGGCGAGCGTTACGACGATGCGCTGGTCGCCAGTGAAGCTTATGTGCGGGACAGCGGCGCGCTGCCGATTCACGCCTACGACCAACCGGAAACGCTGCTCGGGCAGTCCTCGGTCGGTCTCGAACTGGAGGAAGATGCGCCCGACCTCGATGCCCTGCTGGTGGCGGTGGGCGGCGGTGGCCTCATCGGCGGTATCGCCGCCTGGTATCGCGGGCGTATTCCCCTGATCGGCGTGGAGCCCGAACTCTCGCCGACCTTGCATCTTGCACTGGCGGCGGGCAGGCCAGTCGATGCGCCGGCAGGCGGCGTGGCTGCAGACTCCCTTGCGCCACGGCGGGTCGGGCAACTCATGTTCCCGCTGATGCAGCGCTACGGCGCAGGCTCGGTATTGGTCAGCGATGCAGCGATCCTCGAGGCGCAGCGCACCCTGTGGCGGGTGTTGCGCGTTGTGGTTGAGCCGGGCGGTGCGGCCGCGTTCGCGGCGCTTACGAGCGGTGTGTGGCGGGCGCAGGCGGGGCAGACGGTTGGCGTGTTGTTGTGCGGGGCGAATACGACGGCGGTCGAGTTTTCGTGAACGCGGTGGATGTGAGGGTGACGCAAGAGTCTGCGCCCGATCTGATCAGGGCGTCAGCAGATGATTTGTCGGGTATCGTTGTTTGAAAAAAGCTGGACCATTTCTTTTTCAAGCACCACCGCAAGACGGAACGCACTTGCGTCAGGCCGCCGGCATTACATGGTACCTGCCAGCCTTTCTGATTTCGGCGTATGCCGCCTTGAATTGAGCGCCATAGCCAGGGCCAAGCATCACCGGATTTAGAATAATTCCATCGCAGACATAGTGTCCGCAGTACTCGAACACGCCTGCTTCGAAGGTCGATGGCGGCGAGTCAACGACCTCGTAGATCGGGGTTGTAAGTGCCTTTACCGCAAATACGTTCTTAACTTCTTCATCGATGAAGATCGCTGCTTGCCTCGTATGTCTGAGATACACCCACCGCTTGACTCTCATTGTTCGAATCGCCTGTACAACGGCGCCGTCCAGCGGAATCCCTTGCGCTGCCATCGCGGCGAATGCCTCTTCCATGGCCATTGGCTGCTGCTTGACCCTTTT
This sequence comes from Burkholderiales bacterium, assembly GCA_040382235.1. Classification (GTDB taxonomy): domain Bacteria; phylum Pseudomonadota; class Gammaproteobacteria; order Burkholderiales; family JAEUOS01; genus JAEUOS01. Next base: position 4,534 of record JBEIFV010000125.1, on the reverse strand, counting down.
CCGAGCGTCAGCGAGGTCCCCGATGATCGAGTCGGTTCGTTCAATCTCCGCCGCGTGCAGAACCTGGAGCAGGGCGGACTTGTAGCCTTCGATGAAGCATAGAGCCTGATCACGAGCAAGGAGCATGTTTTGCGGCTTAACGTGGGGATGCGCGACGCGTGCAGCCATGCTGAACAGGGCGCAGGGTAAGACGCAGCCGCCAGGCGCAGAAATTCACAGTGTCGGGCCGGATCGCCTGGGGATGGGCAGCGACTGGCCGGTGGGCGACAAGGATGCGGTGGGTTGGCTGCGTGAAGCGGGCATGGCAGTCGCCGATCTGGCCGCGATCGCCGGCGGCAATGCGGCAATGCGGCCAGGCTGCCGGGCCTGGCGCCCGACCTGGCCGGGTCGGCATCAGCGATCTAAACGAATTCCTCGATCAATTCGTCCTGCGCGTTGTCGACGATCATCGGCGTTTCGAAGTAGCGGATCACCGGTTCACTGCCGTACATCTGCTTGATGCGGGCACGCCACGCGTCGTCGTGCCCGCGCTGCGCCGCCTCGATCGAGGGCCACAGGTAGGCGCCGCCGGCCTGGCCGGCTGCTGCGTCATACAGATAGTTCTTGCGCACCAGTTCGGCATTGGCGCGCCAGGCCGGCGCGGTGGCGCGCATGCCGGCAATCACATCGTCGCGGCTGATGCCGGACGGCAGGTCGAAAAGCACAAGTTCGGTAATCATGGAGTCGGCTCCTGTCTGCAAAGAAGATGGTCGGACACGAAATGCGATTATGCGCGATTCGGGGCATCGCTGCGCGTTGGTCGCAGCGAGGGGGTAAGGGTTTTCGAGAGTCTGTTTGATGTGCCCGCGGCCGGAATACACTTTGCTCTTGGGTGTTTACCCATTGGCGCTGGAGTGCGTGCCGGCGACCACCATCCACCATCGCATCCATAATCGATCAACAGGAGGTTTCATGGCAGGCAAGGCAACGAGATGGTTGGGCGGCGCGGTTTGCGCGCTGGCATTGGCCGGGTTGGCACAGGCACAACCGGCCGCGCGACCGCCGATCCAGACCACCAAGGTGGAAGGCACAGAGGGTGTATACATATTCCGCAACGTCGGCCACCAGGCCATGTTCGTGGTCACCAGCGACGGCGTGATCGTCACCGACCCGGTGGCCTATGGCCGGCCGACCGGCGGCCAGGCCTACCTGAACGAGATCCGCAAGATCACCGACAAGCCGATCCGCTATGTGATCTACAGTCATCACCATTACGACCACATCGCCGGCGGCAAGGCATTCAAGGATGCCGGCGCCACCTTCGTCGCGCACCGCAATGCCTGGAAGCGCCTGCATGACCTCAAGGATCCGCACACGGTCTTGCCGGACGAGTCGGTGGGCGACGGCGGGCGTGTCATCACGCTCGGCGGCACCCGGCTCGAACTCACCTACCATGGCCTGAACCATTCTGATTCGACCCTGGTGATGCGCCTGCCGAAAGAGAAGATCATTTTCGTGGTCGATACCATTCCGGTCGGCACCTTTCCCGGGCGCGGCATGATCGATTTCCATCCCTTCGAGACCGAGAACTTCATGAAGCAGGTGCTGGCGATGGACTGGGAGCGCCTGATTCCTGGCCACCCCGGCCCTGGCGACCGTCTGGGCACCAAGAAGGACGTGCAGGATCAGCTGACCTTGCTGCAGGATGCCTCGGCCGAGATGAAGAAACTGGCCCAAGAGGGCAAGTGCTGGGATACCGCGGAAAAGGAATTCAAGCTGCCGAAATACGAAAGCATGCCGGGCTATGCGGCCGGACTGCAGTTCGTGGCGCGCCGTTACTGCGGCTTGTGGGGGCGCGGCACCTGAGTCGCCGCCGGCCTGAGCCGGTCAAAACTGATTTACGCCGGCCTTGTGCCGGCTTTTTTTCGTGTCGCGCATGTGCAATGCCCTGCGGTCGAATGCTTGTGCAGGGTCCAAGGCCCTGTGTTCTGGCATCACATGTTTGTGCCGCGTCGCGGCCGGCCTGGCGCATGCGCATCAAGGCGATTCGTGGATATTCTGTCCCAGCATTTCCGGGGTGACCAGGGTGACGCCGCCGGCGCTTACCTGGAATCGCTTGCGATCGTCATCCGCATCGACGCCGATACGCATGCCGGGCGGAATCCGGCAGCGACGGTCCAGCACCACCCGCTTCAACACCGCGCCCGCGCCGATGACCGCGCCGGACAAGATCACCGAATCCTCGACCAGCGCATGGTCGTGCACGAACACCGCATTGAACAGGACCGAGCGCCTGACCGTGGCGCCACTGACGATGCAGCCGCCGGATACCAGGGAGTCGACCGCATGGCCGCGCCGATCGTCGTCGTCGAACACGAACTTCGCTGGCGGAAACTGTTCCTGGCGGGTCCAGATCGGCCAGCTGTCGTCGTACAGGTTGAGTGCCGGCATGACGCGCGTCAGTTCCATGTTGGCGGCCCAGTAGGCATCGATGGTGCCGACGTCGCGCCAGTAGGGCACGCCGTCGCTCATGTTGACGCAGGAGCCGGCGAAATGGTGCGCGAACACGCGCGCCTGGTTGCCGGCGATCAGGCGCGGGATCATGTCGCGGCCGAAGTCGTGCGAGGAAGCCGGATCGTCCGCGTCCTGGCGCAACTGGCGGTACAGGAAATCCGCGCCGAAAATGTAGATGCCCATGCTCGCCAGTGCCGCGTCCGTGCGCCCGGTCAGGGGTGTCGGCGCGGCCGGCTTTTCGGCAAACCCGGTGACCCGGAAATCGCGATCCACGCCCATCACGCCAAACTGCCGTGCTTCCGCCAGCGGCACTTCGACACAGGCGATGCTCATGTCGGCGCCGCGCGCCACATGCTCGGCCAGCATGCGGCTGTAGTCCATCTTGTAGACGTGATCACCGGCCAGCACCACCACGTAACGCGGGTTGTGGCGGCGCATGACATTGAGGTTCTGGAATACGGCGTCAGCCGTGCCCTGGTACCAGTCCTGGCTGATCTGTTGCTGGGCCGGCAGCAGTTCGACGAACTCGTCGAAGCGGCCTTCGAGAAAACCCCAGCCGAGCTGCACATGGCGGATCAGGCTCTGCGCCTTGTACTGGGTGCAGATGCCGATGCGCCGGATGCCGGAGTTGACGCAGTTCGACAGCGCGAAATCGATGATGCGGAACTTGCCGCCGAAGGGCACGGCGGGTTTGGCGCGCCAGTCGGTCAAGCGGCCCAGGCGCTCGCCGCGACCGCCTGCGAGAATCACCGCCAGCGTCTGGCGCGTGTACTGCGCCACCGGCGGCAAGGCCTCGAGATTGCGGTAGTGGCAGTCGTCCAGATGGATGCAGGGTTCAGCGTTGCGCATGCTGCGTTCTCCTGGAAGCCGGCGCGTCGCCTGAACGCGCCGGCGGCGTTCAGAACTCCGGTTCCATCTGTGGCTGCGCAGGCGACTGGCTTTCCTTTTTCGGCTTGTTCACCACCACGCAGTCGGTGGTCAGCAAGAGGCTGGCGATCGACGCCGCGTTCTGCAGCGCCGTGCGCGTGACCTTGCACGGATCGAGCACGCCCATCGCCACCAGGTCGCCATACTTGCCGGTGGCGGCGTTGTAGCCGTAGGCACCCTTGCGCCGGCCGACCGCGGCCACCACCACCGCGGCATCGGCGCCCGCGTTCTCGGCAATCTGGCGTAGCGGCGTTTCGAGCGCGCGCGCGACGATGCGGATGCCCAGGTTCTGGTCTTCGTTGGCACCGCGCAAGGCCTTGAGCGCGGCACGCGTGCGCATGAGGCCCACACCGCCGCCCGGCAGCACGCCTTCTTCCATCGCTGCGCGCGTGGCGTGCAGCGCATCTTCGACACGCGCCTTGCGTTCCTTCAATTCGGTCTCGGTGGCCGCGCCGACCTTGAGCAGGGCCACCCCGCCCGACAGCTTGGCGGCACGCTCCTGCAGCTTCTCCTTGTCGTAGGTGCTGGTGCTGGCATCGATTTGTTCGCGGATCGCCGCTATGCGGTCGCGGATTTTGGCGGCGTCGCCGTGGCCGCCGACGATGGTGGTGTTGTCCTTGTCGATCTCGACCCGTTTGGCGCGGCCAAGCGTTTCGATCCTGGCCTTGTCCAGCGCCAGGCCGATCTCCTCGGATATGACGGTGGCGCCGGTGAGGATCGCGATATCCTCGAGCATGGCCTTGCGGCGGTCGCCGAATCCGGGGGCCTTGACCGCGCATACCTTGATCACGCCGCGCACCGCGTTGACCACCAGCGTCGCCAGCGCCTCGCCCTCGACTTCCTCGGCGATCACCAGGAGCGGCTTGCCGGCCTGCGCGGTTTGTTCGAGGATCGGCAGCAGGTCCTTGATCGAGGACAGCTTGCGGTCGGTGAGCAGGACGAACGGGTCTTCCAGGATCGCGCGCTGCTTGTCGCTGTTGATGAAATAGGGCGACAGGTAGCCGCGGTCAAACTGCATGCCTTCAACGACTTCGAGTTCGCTGTCCAGAGACTTGCCGTCTTCGACAGTGATCACGCCTTCTTTGCCCACTTTGTCCATCGCATCAGCAATGAT
>JBEIFV010000124.1:0-17614 GCA_040382235.1 Burkholderiales bacterium | reverse complement strand
GGCATCCAGTGATTGGCGCAGGAATCGAGGTACTTCTGCCACGCCCATTTGTACTTGAATGGCACCAGTTGATTGACGTCGGTCTGGCCGTTGATGATGCGCTTGTCGGCGACGTTGACGCGACGTTGTTCAACCGGGGCAGTGACACTTTCAGTGCCGACAGTACGCGCCGCGAATGGCATTCCCGCGAGAGGCGCCGCATGCAGCAGTGGCGCAAGCTTCGCGTAGGCCGAATCGGCGACACCGCGCATCCCGAGCATGGCGCCCGGTCCACCTGTCCTCACCAACGGTACATCATCTTCAAAACTCAGCATTCATCAACTCCATATTGCCGCCCCGAATGGCGCGATATCCGATTCTCTTGTGCCGCGTGCTGCTATTGACAAGCCTCGCACTCGTCAAAACCGGCATCACCGGGACGCAGCATGCAGGCCTGACCAACCACTTCATGCTCCGGCGCTGTTGGCGCCGCCGCCAGCGAGGCCGCACCATCGGTCGGCACCGCGTTGAGTTGGCCGCCCTTGACAGTCGACTTCTCCGCATTGGTGGCACCCAGGGTACGCAGGTAGTAGGTGGTCTTCAGGCCGCGCATCCACGCCAGCTTGTAGGTGTCATCCATCTTCTTGCCCGACGCCCCTGCCATGTAGATGTTGAGCGACTGTGCCTGATCGATCCATTTCTGCCGCCGCGCCGCCGCTTCGACTATCCACTTGGCATCGACCTCGAAGGCAGTCGCGTACAGACTGCGAATCTCGGCCGGTACCCGGTCGATCTTCGAGAGCGATCCATCGAAATACTTGAGGTCGGCGATCATCACCGAATCCCACAGGCCCAGGCGCTTCAAGTCGCGCACGAGATACTCATTGACGACCGTGAACTCGCCCGACAAATTCGACTTCACAAACACATTCTGGAAAGTCGGCTCGATGCACGCGGACACTCCTATGATGTTCGAAATCGTGGCCGTCGGGGCGATCGCCACACAGTTGGAGTTGCGCATGCCGTGTTCGCGCATGCGCACCCGCAGGGCGTCCCAATCAAGGGTGGAAGACTCGTCAACATCGACGTACCCCCCGCGCTCCGCACGCAGCAGGCGAATCGTGTCCTGCGGCAAGATGTCGCGATCCCACAGCGAACCCTTGTACGAACTGTAGCGTCCGCGCTCGGCCGCCAGTTCGTTCGACGCCCAGTACGCGTAATAGCACACCGCTTCCATCGATTGATCGGCGAAATCGACTGCCTCTTGTGAAGCATAGGGAATCCGCAACTCGTGCAGGCAGTCCTGGAAGGCCATGATCCCCAAACCGACGGGGCGATGCTTCAGGTTCGAGTTGCGGGCCTTCGCGACGGCGTAGTAATTGATGTCGATCACGTTGTCGAGCATGCGCATCGCTGTCGCCACGGTGCGCTTGAGCTTGGCGTGATCAGTCTTGCCGTCTTTCAGATGTGCGCGCAGATTGATCGATCCGAGATTGCACACCGCGATCTCGCTTTCGTTGGTGTTGAGCGTGATCTCGGTACAGAGGTTCGACGAATGCACCACGCCCACGTGCTGCTGCGGAGAGCGGATATTGCAGGCATCCTTCCAGGTGAACCACGGGTGGCCGGTTTCGAACAGCATCGAAAGCATCTTGCGCCAAATCGAAACCGCCGGCACCTTCTTGAACAGCCTGAGCTCCCCGGCAGCCGCCTTCTGCTCGTAGGCCACATAGGCCTTCTCGAAATCCTTGCCGAACTTGTCGTGCAGGTCGACACAGTCCGAAGGTGAAAAAAGCGTCCACTCGGCGTTCTCCATGACACGCTTCATGAACAGGTCCGGAATCCAGTTCGCGGTGTTCATGTCATGCGTGCGGCGCCGGTCGTCCCCGGTATTCTTGCGCAGCTCGAGGAACTCCTCGATATCCAAGTGCCAGGTTTCGAGGTAAGCGCATACCGCACCCTTGCGCTTGCCGCCCTGATTCACGGCCACCGCGGTATCGTTGACAACCTTGAGGAATGGCACCACGCCCTGCGACTTGCCGTTGGTTCCCTTGATGTAGCTGCCCAATGCCCGCACCGGCGTCCAGTCATTGCCAAGGCCGCCCGCGAACTTCGACAGCAGCGCGTTCTCCTTGATCGCCTCATAGATGCCATCAAGGTCGTCGGCCACGGTCGTCAGGTAGCACGACGACAGCTGTGAGCGCAAGGTGCCCGAATTGAACAGGGTTGGAGTGGACGACATGAAATCAAACCTGGACATCACCTCGTAGAACTCAATGGCACGCGCTTCGCGGTCCACTTCATTCAAGGCCAATCCCATCGCCACGCGCATGAAAAAGGCCTGCGGAAGCTCGATTCGCCGCTCGTCCTGATGCAGAAAGTAGCGGTCGTACAGGGTTTGCAGCCCGAGGTATTCGAACTGGAAATCGCGCCGTCCGACCAGCGCCGCGGCCAGACGCCTCAAATCGAACTGGGCGAGCCGTTCGTCGAGCAGCTCCGCGGCAATGCCACCCTTGATGAAATTCGGAAAATAGCTCGCATACGCGGCTTCCATCTCGGCTTGGGACAATTCGTAGCCAAGCACCTCGTGCCGGATATCGTGCAGCAGCAGGCGCGCGGTCACGTAGCCATACGCGGGGTCCGATTCAATCATGGTCCGAGCCGTGAGAATCAGCGCCTTGCGTACCTCGCCCGCCGGAACACCATCGTACAGATTCTTGAGCGAAGCCTCGAAGATCAGGCCGGGGTTGGTTTCCGGCAGCCCTTCGCATGCCGATTCGAGCAGGTTCTGCAGGCGCACCACGTCAAGCGCAACCTTTTCACCTTTGTCGTCGGTGATCATGATCCCGCCGCTGGTCAGCGGCGCAGCGCGTTCCCTGGCCCGCGCCCGCTCGTCGGAACGCTTTTGACGGTAGAGAACGTAAGCACGTGCCACTTCATGCTCGCCCGAACGCATCAACGATAATTCGACTTGATCCTGCACGTCTTCAATATGAAACGTACCGCCCGCCGGTTGGCGGCGCACCAGCGCGCCAACCACGGCATCGGTCAGCGCAGCCACGACCTCGCGGATGCGCGCCGATGCCGCACCCTGGCCGCCGCTCACCGCGAGAAATGCCTTGGTCATTGCCACAGTGATTTTCGACGGCTCGAACGGGACAACCGCGCCATTGCGGCGAATGATCCGGAATTGCGCCTGCAAAGCGGCCGCGTCAAGCGGCATCGCAGCGGCCTTCCCGGCCTGGGCCAGTACCACGCCATCGGCCGTGCCGACTTCGCTTCGTTGAATCGACTGCATTGACTCAGTCTCCTGAAATTTATGGCTGATCAAACGGTTCGCCGGCGGGTCACACCGCTCATCGTGCTGGAACAATCGGGAAAGAGCCGCCCAAGTCCCTGGGATGCGCATTCTCGAACGAAGGGTCGTGCCCATTCACCATCATGCAAGAGCAGCTTTCCCGACCTGCGGACTGATTCAGTGTTTCCCTGGACAGATACGCCCGGGGGGTTCGCACAAGACCCGGAAATGTGCAGAAGACCAGACCACCTGGCGCACCGCTATTACTTTGCCCACGGCCATCACGCGTCACACGCGGACCAGTCCTCTTCACGTGGTGCGCCCCCTGATCACACCGCACCGGCCTCTGTCAAAAGCGTTCGACCCGTACCAGCTCCTCACCCGACACCCATCAGGCTGCCCACCCCTTGAGCATGCCTGCAACACCCGACCCGGACATCTAAAACAGCTTGGGTTGACCAAGCCACAACATATGGTGTGTCATACAGCAACAAGGCCCAAGTCTAGTATAGGATTTGCAGTCGCGCAAGAAGTTTTGATTCGGCCGCGCACTATCCGCATCAAAGTTCTCGCATGCGCGGTGGCACGCCGGACTCATGCACCAGACGGCTCCAGTCGAAGCTGTGCCCCGGATCGGATTTGCGGCCGGGTGCGATTTCATCGTGACCCGCGAGGCCGGCGATATCGGGAAATGCAGCTACCAGGGCACGAGTCAGCGTAGCCAGGCGTGTGTACTGCCGGTTGGTGTACGGCCTCGCATCGGTCCCCTCGACCTCGATGCCGATGGAGAAGTCGTTGCACCGCGAGCGCCCGCGCCATGTCGAGACGCCCGCATGCCAGGCACGCTCGCCGCAGCCGACAAATTGCAGCAACTCGCCATTGCGACGAATCAGGAAGTGCGCCGAGACCCTCAATCCGGCTACCTGGCGAAAGTAAGGGTGTTCGCCGGGATTGAGCCTGTTGGTGAAAAGCTGTTCGATGGCAGCTCCGCCGAAGCGGCCCGGAGGCAGGCTGATGTTGTGAATCACCAACAGAACCACCAGCATGCCCGGCGGCCGGGCGTCTCTGTTGGGTGAGTTTATGTGACGCGCTTGCGGGTGCCAACCCGCCTGCGCCAGCGCGTTGACCACCGGATCGAGCGGCCCGCCCTCAATCGGCAATGTTGAGCCTCTGCAGTCGGTATCGAAGGGAGCGGAAAGTAACGCCGAGCCGTTTGGCAGCCGCCGTCCGATTGTTCCCGGACGCTTCCAGCGCGGCAAGAATCAGCTCGCGCTCGGCGTGATCCAGCGAATCCTGCAGCGACAATTCCGCAGGCGTCTGCGCCGCCTCGCGCGCATCGCCCGCGCGCCCGCCGCGCACGACAGAGCCAGCCAGCAACGGTGTGAGCCGCAGGTCGGCGCTGTCAATCGATTCGCCGCTGGCCAGCGCCATTGCACGCTCGAGCACGTTTTCCAGTTCGCGCACATTGCCAGGGTAGTCGTAGGCGGCCAAGTCCCGCAGCGCTTCCCGGCTGAGCGTGGCCGCACGGCCGTTTTCGGTCGCCAGTCGTTGCAGAATCGCCTTGGCAAGCGCAGGAATGTCCTCACGGAACTCGCGCAAGGCGGGCATCCTGATTTCAATCACGTTGAGGCGATACAAGAGGTCTTGCCTGAATCGCCCGAGAGTGACCAAGGCCGCAAGATTCTGGTGCGTCGCGCTGACGACTCGAACGTCGACCAATTCCTCGCTCGAACTTCCCAGGCGTCGTACCCGCTTCTCCTGGATGACGCGCAACAGTTTCACCTGCATGCCCAGCGGCAAATCAGCGATCTCGTCAAGAAACAGGGTGCCGCCGTCGGCCATCTGAAAAAAACCCGCGCGATCCTCGTCAGCGCCGCTGAAAGCGCCCTTTCGATAACCGAAGAATTCGCTTTCCATCAGGTTCTCGGGAATGGCGCCGCAATTGACGGCCACAAACGCACCACCACGGCCACTCAATTCGTGAATGCGGCGCGCCGCCAGCTCTTTGCCGCTGCCTGACTCGCCCGTGATGTAGACCGGCGCCAGTTTGCCGGCAATCCTGTCGATCATGGAACGCGCCTCGTGCATCGCCGGCGAATCGCCGAGCAGCGCGCGGCCGTGCACTTTCGCCGCAGCACCGCGCGCCCGCGCCGGCACATCGACCGCCGACCGCACCAGCGTGCGCAATTGCTCCAGCGCAACCGGCTTTGCCAGGTAATCGAAAGCCCCTGCCTTGAGTGCGGCAACCGCATTGTCGGTACTGCCATAAGCAGTGATTACGGCGACCGGAGTGTTGCCGTACTGCTCGCATACATGGCGCACCAGTTCCAGACCGTCGCCGTCGGCCATCCGCATGTCGGTCAGACAGAGGTCGAAACTGCGCTGCGCCAGTAGCGTCCGCGCGGCGTTGATCCCGTCCGCCAAATCCACATCGAGCCCCATGCGTACCAGAGTCAGTTCAAGCAACTCCCGCAGGTCCGCTTCGTCATCCACCACGAGAACGCGCGGATTGCGGGCGCCGGAACCCGACTTGCGCTGCGCCTGGCCGGCGACGCGTGAACTAGACATGACCTTCGATCATGAGCCTGAAAGCCGCACCGCTGCCGCCAGGCTGCGCGTGCGCTCGCCCGCTGCGCTCCGGCAACGGTATGAAGTCAAGCGACGCCCGGTTGGCTTCCGCCAACTCCCGGGCAATGTACAAACCCAGCCCGGTGCCGCGCGACTCGGTGGTAAAGAAAGGCTCGAACAACTTGCCCGCATGCTCGTCACCCACCCCGTCGCCATCGTCAATCACCAATAACTCGATCAATTGATCTCCCGCGACCACGACCTCGATCCGGATCGAGGCGGAGCTCTGGCGACAATGGCGCCAGGCGTTGCTGACCAGGTTCCACAAAATGCGATGCAGATGCTGGCGATCGAAGTATACAAAGGCAGCAGCAGGCAGGCGCAGGGAAAACGCTTCCCGCGGTATTTTCTCGGTCTGGCTTACCTGGTCAACGAAGGCGAGCAAAAAAGCCACCAGCGAAAATTTCTCGGCAACGGCCCGGTCGCGCTGATTGAGCTGCAGCACCTCCTGCACGATGCGATCAAGTCTGGCCGTGTTGTCGGCGATGATACGCGTCAGTCGCACCGTATGGGGAAGTGCCACGGTCTCCTCGGCAAGCAGCGCCGAAGCGTGGCCGATGGCCGACAAGGGATTGCGGATTTCATGCGCGATGTTGGCGGTCAGGCGCCCGAGCGCGGCAAGCTTGACCTGTTGCGCCTGCACCTTGAGCTTGCTGGCGTCCTCCAGGAACATCACCAAGGTACCGTCCGCGCCACCGGCGGCATTGAGCAATCGAACATGAACGCTGCGGCCCGCGATCTCCAGCTGTGCTCGGCCGGAGGCCCCCGCATCGCGCCAGCCGAAGCCCGCTGCGGCGAGCGCTGGTGCCAGTGTCGCCAAGTCCCTGCCATGCACGCCCACCTGGCCGAGCAGGCGCTCGGCTTCCGGATTGGCGAGGCGAATCGTGCCCGCGACATCGACCACCAGCACCCCGCTTGGCATATCGCGCACCACCAGCCGGTTGATCTCGATTTGATTGCGCAAGTCGGCAGACCGTTTGCGCACCAGGTCTTCGTTCGCGATCAGGCGCTTTGCCAGCCGATTGGTAACCAACGCAACCGTGAAGCAGCCCGCGGCAAGCAGGCCAACCGGAAAATAGTCGGTCCAGCCGATCTCGTACTGCACTACCCAATAGGTATTCTCGGCGAACAATGCGAAGGTGGCCAGTGCCGCGTAGAACAGAGAAGTACGGCCGCCGGACACCGATGCCGCGGCCGCCAGCGGCATCAAAATCAGGATGCCGAGCCCGGATCTGATGCCGCCGCTGGCATGCACCAACAGGGCGATCACGACCATGTCGGTGACCGCGTGTACCGCGAGATGTACCGGGAACGTCGTACGTATCTTTCCCAGCGCCCAGGCGAAAACCAGTGCCAGGAAAAAGTATGCGATGCAGACTCGATAAAACAGCGCGGGATCCGTGGCGCCGAAGACCCGGCTGTCGCCATACATGCCGATCGCGACGAGCAACACGCCGGCCAGTATCAGCCGCGACAGATTGAAGTAGCCGAGTGACTTCCAGAAGGCCTCGGGCACCGCTGACGGGAAAGTTCCGGACGCCGCCGCCGCACCAAGCGGCCGGGCGAAACTCATTTTTTGCCCGCCGCTGCGTCCAGGTGCGTCTTGCCGCAATAAGTGCGCCCGTCGCTGTCACGCAGGGCGTCGTTGGCGGGCAGGTGCACGCCGCATGCGGCGCACGCCACCATTTGCTCGACCGCGGGCGCCTGTTTTGGCTTGGCGTGCGTCACTGCGCTCCCGGCCTTGTAACGCAACCACAACACGACCGCAATCACCGCCAGCACAATGAGCGCAAGCTTTCCCATTCAGACTCTGCCCCCGGGTTGGTGCGGGCACCGTTTCAAGGCATCACCACGCTGGCGACACGTCCGCACCGACTGGTACGACCACACCACGCCGAGACGCAAGAAGAGCCACCGAATGAAACCTCCGGGAGCAGGCGGCTCTCGCGCATCGGCTTGAGGTGATCGAAGTCTGCCGCTGGAAAATCCGCGCTGCGGTGACTGGTTCAGTGTTTTCACAGGCATCATCCGGCATCAGACCCGGTTGAGCACGACTTCCAGCACGAAGCGCGTGCCGATATAGGCCAGCAGCAACATGCCGAACCCCGCGAAAGTGCCATGCAAAGCGGCGCGGCCGCGCCAACCATAGGCATGGCGGCCCAGCAACAAGACAGCGAAGATCAGCCATGCGATCAGGCTGAACACTGTTTTATGGTCGAAACGCAGGGCGCGGCCGAAGATCTCTTCGGAGAACACAACGCCGCTGGCAAGCGTCAGCGTCAGAAGCACGAAACCGGCGGCAAGCATCTGGAACAACAGGCGTTCCATGGTGAGCAGCGGCGGCAGTCCCGCGGGTGCTGCGTGCCGACCAGGGGAATGCAGGCGTCTTTCGATGATCGCCATCAGGGTCGCATGCGCCGCGGCGATGGCGATGAAGGCATAGGCCCCCATCGCGATGATGACATGCAACACGAACGCTGGCGCCGCGGTCTTGCCGGTCATCAGCGCACCATCGAAAAGCGCCGGCATGAAGGCGCACACCGCGGCCGGCGGCAGCACCAGCGCGGGCATTCCCTCCAGAGGGTAGAACATGCTTTCGACGCCGTAGAAGACCAGAGCAAGCAAGGCCATGATCGACAAGGCGTGGGCAAAGCCGAAGCGAAACTCGGCGTCGCCGAGCATGTCGCCGGCGAGCACCATTGCGTGCAGGAAAACCGCTGCCGCAAGGACGCAGCGCTCCCAGCCGCGCAAGCGGGAACTCGCGGCCGCGCCCGGCCCTCCTGCGCGCCAGCGAGTGCGCCAGAAGTGCACGGCCAGCATTGCATACACAAGTCCGCAAGAGGCGTGGAGTAAAATCTTTCCCATCAAATGATTGTAGTGCAACAGGGCGCTCTCAAATATCATCATGCTCGATAACCTCACCAGTCGACTATCCAAAGTCGTCAAGACGCTCAAAGGCGAGGCGCGCCTGACCGAAGCCAACATGGCGGAGATGCTGCGCGAAGTGCGCATGGCCCTGCTCGAAGCGGACGTGGCGCTGCCGGTGGTGCGCGACCTGATCGCACGCATCAAGGAAAAGGCCGAGGGCACCGAGGTGCTGGGCAGCCTCACACCCGGGCAGGCGCTGGTCGGAGTGGTCAACCGCGAACTGGCGGCCATCATGGGCGGGGACGCCAGCCCGCTCAATTTCGCGACTGCGCCGCCAGCGGTGATCCTGCTGGCCGGGCTGCAAGGCGCCGGCAAGACAACCACCGCCGGCAAGCTGGCGAAGCTGATCGGCCTGCAATACAAGAAGAAAGTCCTCGTCGTTTCCGCAGACGTGTATCGACCAGCCGCGATCAAGCAGCTTGAGACCGTGGCGGCGCAGGCCGGCGCGGATTTCTTTCCCTCCAGCACCGATCAGAAGCCTATCGATATCGTCACCGCGGCGATCACCTGGGCGAAAACCCACTACCACGACGTTTTGATCGTCGATACGGCCGGTCGGCTTGGCGTCGATACGGCGATGATGGATGAAATCCGCGCCCTGCACAGTGCAGCCGCTCCGATCGAAACCCTGTTCGTGGTCGACGCCATGCTCGGCCAGGACGCGGTCAACTCGGCGAAGGCCTTTCACGATGCACTTCCGCTGACTGGCGTGATCCTGACCAAGCTCGACGGCGACGCGCGCGGTGGCGCCGCGCTTTCAGTGCGTCATGTCACCGGCGCGCCGATCAAGTTCGCAGGCGTTGGTGAAAAGCTCTCCGGGATCGAAGTGTTTCATCCGGAACGCATGGCCGGCCGCATCCTCGGCATGGGCGACATCCTGTCACTGGTCGAGGAAGCGCAAAAGGGCATCGATGTCGACGTCGCCAAGAAAGTCGCCGACAAGATGCGCTCCGGCCAGGGCTTCGACCTCGAAGACTTCAAGGAGCAGATCGGCCAAATGCGCAAAATGGGCGGCTTGTCCAGCCTGATGGACAAGCTGCCCTCGCACATCACGCAAGCCGCACAGGGTACCGATCTCGACCGCGCCGAACGGGAAGTCAAGCGCATGGAGGGGATCATCAATTCAATGACCGCGGGTGAACGGGCCCACCCGGACCTGATCAAGGCCAAACGCAAGCAGCGGATCGCCAAGGGCGCCGGTGTTCAGGTACAGGAAGTCAATCGCCTGTTGAAACAGTTCGAACAGATGCAGGCGATGATGAAGCAAATGAAGAAGGGCGGCCTGGCAAAGATGATGCGCGGCATGGGCAAATTCATGGGCGGGGGCGTTCCGGGCATGCGTTGAAGCGCATGTAGGGCTACGGCGCCCTGGGAGGCGTCGCCGCTACGCGTGCGCTGCCATCAATGGCGGCGGGTCGGGCCGCGCATCAGGCCGCAACCCGCAGGTTGTTGTTCACCGCGCTGATGCCCGGCACCCGCGATGCGACCAGTTCACAGCGCGCCTTCAGATCCGCCGATGCAACTTCGCCGGCCAGAGTGACGACGCCGTCACGCGCGCTCACGCCGATATTCAGGTGCCGAGTCGGCGGATGCAACTTGAGCAGGGCCAGCACGTGCGCCTGGGTAGTCAGACTCACCAGGCGCATGCGCGAGGTACGGGTTTCGATGAAACGCTTGTCGCGCGTGAAGTCAACGATGCACTGAGCGCATTGCGCCGGCGGCAATTCGCTGGTGTCGAGCACCAGGTCGTAGAGCGCGGGATCCCGATAGTCCATATCGAAATGGCGCTTCATGACGGCGGCGTGCGCTTCGTCGAACAGACTGATCTCTTCGCGGATCCTGGCCTCCTCCGCCTGCTTCACACTGGCCATCAGATTGCGCACGCGCACCTCGATCGGCGCGGTAATGCGCACCCGCACCACATGCGGCACACCACGCAGCAAGGCCACCCCGCCCCAGCCGCGCAATACGACACTCTCGGGGATCGAAGCAATGTCGAGGATCTCGGTGGCGGAAAGTATGGTTGGCAGGGTCTCTTCGGCAGTCAGGGGCCGCGCCAGGTCGTCCCCTTCCTCGAGCAGCCTGACGACATGGCTCTTGCGCACGCGATTGCGGTCGGCCATATGGTCGATCAACTCATAGTGGACGACGACGGCGTCGAGCGCGCTGGCCACGCCATCGGCAACCGCTTTGCCCTGGCTACCCATTTCCCGGCCCATTGCAACAATGGTCATGTCATTCCTTGATCCCGACGGCCATGCTCTGCGCACAATGCGCACTGCGCACACAAGACGTCAACTTATTCTAAGTGAAAGTGTCCGTGATCGTCGAACCGTGCGTCCGTTCGCGGCGATCGCAGTGCGCCGGCGCCGGTACGGGGACGGCAGCAAGCTTGCCGCAGCGCATCCGGCAAGGCCGGTCGCCATCCTTTCGCATACGGGGGGTTCGGCCTGGTCTTTTCATTCCTGGCCAATCCGGTTTGCGACCGAAGTTGGCAAGGCTACAATAGCGCCCTAGCGGCGGGTTTGTCGAGAATCTGCAAGCGCTGACTGCCACGATGTTTTGACCCACACCATTCGATCTACAGGAGATGCAGACATGACTATCAAGATTGGCGACACACTGCCCGCAGGCACCCTTGCGGAATTCATCGAAATTGAAGGCAACGGCTGCTCGGTCGGACCCAATTCCTTCAAGGTGGAAGACATGGTCAAAGGCAAGAAGATCGCCATTTTCGGCCTGCCCGGCGCGTTTACGCCGACCTGTTCGGCCAAACATGTGCCCGGATACTTGTCGAATTACGATGCACTGAAGGCCAAGGGCGTCGATGAGATCTGGTGTATTTCAGTCAACGATGCGTTCGTCATGGGCGCCTGGGGCCGCGAGCAAAAAGCGGCAGGCAAGGTGCGCATGATGGCCGACGGCAGCGGCTCCTACAGCCAGGCCCTTGGCCTGACGCTGGATCTGACCGCGCGCGGCATGGGCGTCCGATCCGATCGCTACTCCATGTATGTCGTCGACGGCGTGGTGAAGTCGCTCAACCGCGAGGCACCCGGCAAATTCGAAGTGAGCAACGCTGAAACCCTGCTGACCCAGGTTTGAAACTCGGCACCCGGATGCGCCCGGCGCTTCGACCCGGCTTCGGCCGGGTTATTCCGGCCTCGGTATCACGACCACGACCGGAAACGGGCTTGCCCGCTTGCGCTGCGGCACTGCCACAGGCGCCGCCGGACTGAGCGCGGCATTCCACTGAAATGCTCAAGCAACGCACCCTCAAGCAATCGGTAACAGCGACCGGCGTCGGCCTTCACACCGGCGAAAAGGTGCGCTTGACGGTGCATCCCGGCGCGCCGGATTCCGGCATCGTCTTTGTGCGCACCGACATCCATCCCCCGGTGCGCATCCGGGTAAGCCCGGACGCCGTGCGCGATACCCGCATGTCTTCCTGCCTGATTGCCGATGGTGCGGGTGGCGAAGTGCGCGTCTCGACCGTCGAACACCTGATGTCCGCCATGGCGGGGCTGGGCCTCGACAACGCCGTGGTGGAGGTCACCGCGGCGGAGATTCCGATTCTCGACGGCAGCGCCGCCCCTTTTGTGTATCTGCTGCAGTCCGCAGGCATCGTCGAGCAGAAAGCCGCGAAGAAGTTCGTCCGGCTCACGCGGTCTGTAGAGGTCCGCGATGGCGATGGCGCGGCAGCGAAATGGGCCCGCCTCGAGCCTTTCGATGGCTTCCGGCTTACATTCAGTATCGATTTCAAGCATCCCGCGGTGGACCAGACCGGGCAATCGGCGACCGTCGACTTCGCGCTCACCCCGTACACCAGGGAAATCGCGCGCGCCCGTACATTCGGTTTCATGCAGGATGTCGAGACCCTGCGCGCCAACGGCCTGGCCCTGGGCGGCAGCATGGACAACGCCATCGTGATGGACGAGTTTCGCGTCCTCAACAGCGACGGTCTGCGGTATGCCGATGAATTCGTGAAGCATAAGATTCTCGATGCGGTCGGCGACCTTTACCTTCTGGGACATCCGATCATCGGGTCTTACTCGGCGCACAAATCCGGGCACGCGCTCAATAACCGCCTGCTGCGTGCGCTGGTGGCCCAGGCGGATGCATGGGAGTTCGTGGTGTTCGAAAACGAAGCTGCCAGCCCGGTCTACGCACGCATGCCCCCGCCGGGCAACCTCGCCACCGCATGGTAAGGGCGGCTCGCAATTGCGGGCAAAGGCGTCCTGAGGATCGGGCCCGATGCTCATAGCCCGCTGGATTTTTCTGCTGGCCGGGCTTGGCGTATGCGTCGCGGTCGCGCTCTACGTCTGGACCCGCAACCCCCTCTATCTGCGCCTGGCCAAGCGGATTTTCACCACCGCGCTCGCTGCCGGCATCGTGTTTTTTGCGATTCTGGTGCTGGAGCGACTGGCGATGCTGTAGGCGGCTGCCTCGGGGCTGGCTCCCGGACATCGACAGCTTGCGTGTGTTTCAAATTCACGCCCGCCCCTTTCGAGGCGGGCGACATTCGCCGATTGAGGCAGCGCGGTCCGGCCCGCTACGACCATATCGATCGGCCGTGAGCCGGGACAACATCGCCAGCATCATCGCGAAGATCACCCTGGCGATGGAGGCGCCGCACCAAGGCGTGCCCTACCCTCACCCCAGCTCTCTCTGGTCCAGGCGGGAGAGGGAGCGGTCGGGGTTGGCAATTTCTATAGCCACGCGTGGCTCATGCTCGGTGACTTGAAGGCTAGATCCGCCAGCTAGATTGACGATTCGCGCCAGCGAAACCCGTAAAATCAGGGGGTTTCCACCTTCAAAGCCCATGTGTCCGTCCTCGAAGCCTACCGTCGCGCACTTGCCAGCCAGTTGCAGCCCGGCATGCTGCTCCTGGCCATCGGGCCGGTGCTGGCGGCCGCCTTGTTTTGGGCCTTCATCATGTGGTGGAAATGGGCGACGTTTTTCGCCGCGGTCGACAGCCTCTTGAAGACCTTGCCGTATGTGGAGCGCTTCATCGACCGCCTGGTGATCTACGGTTTTTCGGTGGTGCCGGGGGTGCTGGCCTTGTGGGTGCTGATCGCGCTGTTCATCCCCTTGACGCTGGTGTGCGCGCTGGGCTTCATCAGCGTGGTCGGCATGCCGATTATGTTGAAGCATGTGGCCGCGCGCGACTTCGCAACGCTTGAGGCACGCCACGGCGGCAGCCTTGCGGGCTCGCTTGGCAATTCGGTCGGCGCACTGGTCAAATTCATCCTGCTGGCGGTGCTCACCTTTCCCATCTGGTTCATCCCCTTGTTTGGCTGGCTGGTGCTGCCCATGCTGCTGGGGCGCCTGAACACGCGTGTCTTGCGCTACGACGCCTTGGCAGATCACGCCTCGGCGGAGGAACTCAAGCGCCTGTGCAGCGAGCACAAGCGCAGTTGGGGCTGGCTCGGCTTCGGCGGCGCCTTGCTCAACATCGTGCCGTTTTTCTGGTTTTTCTCGACCACCCTGACCGGGCTGGCGTTCATCCACTATGGCCTCACCGTGCTCGCCGGCGAGCGCGGCAATACGATCAAGGAACTCACGTAAATGAACTTCGGGCTCATCATCATCGGCGACGAAATCCTGTCCGGCAAGCGGGCCGACAAGCACATGCCGAAAATCATCGAGCTCTTGAAGGCACGCGGTCTCAAGCTTTCCTGGGCCGAATACCTGGGCGACGACCGTGCGCATATTGTCAGCACCTATCGCCGCACTTTCGCGCTGGCCGAAAGCGGCGACTGGTGCATTTTCAGTTGCGGCGGCATCGGCGCCACGCCCGACGACCATACCCGCCAGGCGGCTGCCGAAGCGCTCGGCGTGGGGCTGGTATCGCACCCGCTGGCAGAGAAGGAAATCCGCGCCCGCGCCATCGAAATGAAATGGGAGCTCAACGCACAGCGCCTGGCAATGGGTGAATTCCCCGCCGGGGCCGACATCATTCCCAACCCTTACAACCGCATCGCCGGCTTCACCATTGGCCATCACTGGTTCGTGCCGGGCTTTCCGGTGATGGCCTGGCCCATGGCCGAGTGGGTGCTCGATACGCACTACAAGGCGCATTTCAACCAGGCACCCTATCTGGAGAAATCGATTTTCGTGTTCGAGCTCGGTGAATCGCAGGTGATCGACATGATGCTCGAGGCCGAGAAGAACCCGGCGATCAAGACCTTCAGCCTGCCTTCGGTCGGCGACGCCAGGACACCGCGCCATATCGAGCTTGGCGCCAAGGGGGAACCGCATGCGGTGGAAGAGACCCTGACACGATTCCGCCAGGGCGTGGAACAGTTGGGCGGTACCTGGAGTGAAGCCCTGCCTTGATTTGCCGACGTGCGGTGTTTGCCGTGTCGGCAAGGGGTGACCGCACGCGCCAAGCGCGCCCGATCGTTGCAACCGCATTCCCAATTCGCAAAGGAACAGCGCCATGACCTCTCCCACACAATCGGAAAAAGCCGTTCGCTTCGCCGCCCTGCATGGCGGCCCCGGCGCCTTCGTCATCGGCAACCCCTGGGACGCCGGTTCGGCACGCGTGCTTGCCGGCCTGGGCTATCAGGCCCTGGCTACCTCCAGCGGCGCCTCGGCCGGGGTCTACGGGCGGCGCGACGGCCGCGTTTCGCGCGATGAAGCCCTGGCCCATGTGCGCGCGATCGTCGATGCCACCGACCTGCCGGTATCGGCCGATCTTGAAAAAGGCTTTGGCGACAGGCCCGAGGATGCTGCCGAGACCATTCGGCTGGGCGCACAGGCGGGCCTGGTCGGCGGCTCGATCGAGGACGCCAGCGGCGACCCGGCCAAGCCACTCTACGACTTGAACCATGCGGTGGCGCGAATCGCTGCCGCCGCAACCGCGGCACGCGCGCTGCCGTATCGCTTCATGCTCACCGCGCGCAGCGAGAACTTCCTGCGCGGCAACCCGGATCTGGCGGACACCATCGCGCGCCTCAAGGCCTTCGAAGAAGCCGGTGCCGATGTGCTGATGGCGCCGGGCCTGCCCGACCTGGCCGCGGTGCGCGCGGTATGCTCGGCTGTCTCCAAACCGGTCAATTTCATGGCCGGCATTCGCGGCAAGTCGTTTTCAGTCGCCGAACTCGAAGCCGCGGGAGTCAGGCGCATCAGCCTGGCCACTTCGCTCTACCGCGCCGCGATGACCGGCCTGATCGACGCCGCGCGCGAAGTGCGCGAGCATGGCAGCTTCGGCTATCTGGAGCACACCATCGTCACGCCGGACTTCAACGCCTACATGCGCTGACCCAACGCACTTGCAGCGCAACTACGCGGCAACGGGAGCGACGCTGACCGAATCCCGCCCGGACTTGCGCCCCCTCCGCGCTTTCACAAAAGCGGCGCGGCTGTCGGCCGTTTAAACTAATATGATCAATGCGCACATAAACATTTTCCGCAAGGTGCGCACCAATCAAGGAGACAACATGCAATCCCGACGTCAGTTCATCAAGGGCGCGGCCGCGGCGAGCGCGCTCACCGCATCGCCACGAATTCTCGCCCAGGCCGCTCCAGTACGCGTGGGCTATGCGATAGCGCGCACCGGCCCCTGGACCGGCGGCGCGCAAGTCAGCCAGGAACCGAACTACCTCTTGTGGGCCGAGCAGCAAAACGCCGCAGGCGGGCTCAATGTCAAGGGTGTCAAGCGGCAGATCGAACTGGTCAGTTCCGACGACCGCAGCGACATGGAAACCTGCGTTCGAAGTTACGAGAAGCTGATGGGCAGCGACAAAGTCGATCTGGTCCTGCCACCATGGGGCTCGAACGCGAATTTTGCCATCGCGCCGCTGGCCAATCGCTTCGGCTACCCGCTGCTGGCGCCGACGGCGCTGTCCAGAAAGCTGGTCGAACTCAAGCTGCCGTACTTCTTCCTGCTGTTGCAGCAACCGGCGCCGATGTGCAATGCCTTGGTCGACATGCTCAAGGCGAGCGGTGCGAAAACCGCTGCCGTAATCTACGTCGATGACCTGTTCGGCCTCGAGAACTACGCCGCATTGAAGGTGGCGCTGCAAGGCAGCGGCATCAGCCTGGTTGAGGAAAAGAGCTACCCGGGCGGCATCAAGGACCTTTCGCCGGTGCTGCGCTCGATCAAGGACAAGAACCCGGATGCCTTCATCGGCTTCACCTACCCGCCCGACACCTTCCTGGCGAGCCGGCAGAGCCGCGAGATAGGGTTCAATCCTAAGTTCTTCTACGCCTCGGTGGGTACTGCGTTCCAGGTGTACAAGAACATCATGACTCCGGCAGGCACGGAAGGCGTGCTCGGCATGGGCTCGTGGAATCCCAAGACCAGTCCCGGCGCGAAGGCCTATTTCGACGCGCACGTGAAAAAATTCGGCGCCGCCAAGGAGCCCGACCGCTGGGCCAGCGGCCATTGCTGGGCCGGCCTGGAAATTCTCACCGCGGCGGTAGCCAAGGCGGGGCTTGACCGCAAGGCGATCCGTGAATACGTGGCCAACACCGAGCACAACACCATCATTGGCAAGATCAGGTTCCAGGGCAGCGAGAACGCCGGCACGCCGGGATCGGTCAGCCAGTGGCAGAACGGCGAGTTCGAGGTGGTGTGGCCGAAGAAAATCGCCACTGCTCAGTTGAACCCCGCCAAGCCGGCATGGAAGCAATAGCCGGCCGCCGCGGCTTGGCCTGACATCTTCGCGTCTTGCGTGGCCGCCATCGGCGGCCACGCACCACCATGCCCAAGTCCCGCTACGCCTGGCTGGAACACCTGGCCTCCGGCCACATTACCGGCGGCGTGTATGCGCTGGT
>JBEIFV010000123.1:0-17706 GCA_040382235.1 Burkholderiales bacterium | reverse complement strand
GGCTGGGCATTTAGCTCGAAGACCTGTTCAATCATGTGAGTTACAAGACAACCAACGACGGCGAGGTTGTTTGAAGCGGAGCACGCCCAACGCCGGCTGCGCCACAATGCCCCGCATGGGTCTGGACAGGTGCGCGCCGGCACGCTAGATTGCCGAAGATTCCAGACTGAAGGAGCGGGCGCATGAATACCGACACCGACAAGACCGTTCTGGCAGAACGCGATATCCCGGTATGGGACATGGGGGTGCGCTTCTTCCACTGGGCACTGGTGGTGCTGGTGGTCACATCGTTTGTCACCGTCAAGATCGGCGGCAACGCCATGACCTATCACGTGTGGTCAGGCTACGCCATCCTCACGCTCCTGATTTATCGCATCCTGTGGGGCGTGGCCGGCGGCACCCACGCCCGCTTCACCTCGTTCATCCGCGGGCCGGGTGCGGTGATCGCCTACATGAAGGGCATGTTCGATCGCAAGCAGCACGGCAGCTCGCTCGGCCACAACCCGATGGGCGCGCTGTCGGTGGTGGCAATGCTGCTGGTGCTGCTGTTCCAGGCCGGCAGTGGTCTCTTCGTCAATGACGACATCGCCTTCGAAGGCCCGCTCTACCGGTTTGTCGGCAAGGAAGTCTCCGACAAGCTGATGAGCCTGCACCAGTTGAACCAGCGCATCATCATCGGCCTGGTCGCGCTGCATTTCGCGGCCATCGCTTTCCACTGGTTCTATCACAGGGAAAACCTGGTGCGCCCGATGATCACCGGGGTCAAGCGGGTGGCCGGTGCGGTGGGCAATTCGCGTCACGGCAGCACGCTGCTTGCGCTGGTGCTTCTGGGCTTGAGCGCAGCCGCGGTCTATTCGCTGCTCAACGCCGCCAAACAATAGCGGGCGGCTTGCGCAAAGCAGAAGGCCGGGCAATGCCCGGCCTTCTGCATATGCCGAAGCGGTGACGCCTTACTGAATCACTTCTTTCGCCTGGTAGGAGTCGTGGCAATTCTTGCAGGCTCCGCCAACGCCGCCAAATGCCGCCTGCAATGCCGCCCGGTCACCGCTCTTGGCAGCCGCGACGAGCTTGGGCGTTTCGCCCTGCAGCCTGGTCTGTGCATCCTTGAACTTGGCCCATTCCTTCCAGATCTCCGGCCGGGCGCGGTTGCCCTTGGACTGGTCGGTGCCTTCAATGAAGCCGTCGAAGAGCACTTTCGCCATGTCGTCGACCACTTGCGCGCTCAGTTCCAGTTGCGCCGGCGTCAGGTTGCGCTCGCCCTTGATATGCGCATTGATGCGGCCGAAATGGTTGGCCATCATCTGCAATCCCGCCTTGCGATACACCACCGACCGGTCCGCCGGCACCTGCGCCTGCACCGCCCCTGCGACCAACGCGCCGATCACCGCCACGCCCAGCAACAACTTCTTCATGAAGAACCTCCTGTAGGTTTATGGAACAACGGTAACTAGCCGTCAGTGGAAAACACCCGACCGACCTCATTATTCCATGGCGCGCGCAAATCCGCTTGGCTGTGCCCGCTGCCGGGCGCAACGCGCCTTGCCGCCACTGCGATTGCGCCCTTATACTTCCGCCTGCGATGTACAAGCCACCACCATCCACACCGCGCCCGCGGCGCCACGCCGTCATGCGCTGGCTTAATCGCCTCGCACTGGCACTCATGCTGGTGGTGGCACAGCATGCGGCCGCCTTGCATGGCTTGGCGCATGCGCTGGAACACGCGCATGACGGCGCGCCGGTATCGAGCGCGCATGCCTGCTGCATCGCGTTCCATGGCGTGGACGACGCGCCCACACCTGCACTGGTCGTGGCCGCGCACGACAGCAAAACCCCGTTCACCAGTCCGCCCGCTGCGGCAAGCTTCGCCGCCGGTGCCAATCCCGCCGCCTACCAGCCGCGCGCCCCACCCACGAATCCCTAGAAGCCCGGTCCGATACCGCCCTGCGACGCATGAAGTCGCGGTGCGTTCCCGTTACTGCTTTTACGGAGATTCCTCCATGAAGTCGCCTCACCTGCCGTTGGCAGCCACGTTGCTCGCCGCCTGTATCCCGCATGCCACAGCCCAGGGCGTGGCTGCGCCAATTCCGGTCCCGCAAGTCGTTATCACCGGCAATCCGCTGGGCAGCGGCCTGTTCGAACTGGTCACGCCGGTATCCATCCTGGAAGCGCCCGAGCTGCAATTGCGCGGTCGCAGTAGCCTGGGCGAGACCATCGGCAACATGCCGGGCGTCAGTTCATCCTATTTCGGCCCCGGTGCCAGCCGCCCGATCATCCGCGGCCTGGACGGCGACCGCATTCGCATCCTGCAGGGCTCGGTGGGCACGCTCGACGCCTCCAGCCTGTCATTCGACCATGCAGTGCCGACCGATGCGATGGCGGTCACGAAGATTGAAGTGGTGCGCGGTGCCGCCGCGCTGCTGTATGGCGGCAACGCGGTGGGCGGGGTGGTCAATGTGCTGACCAACCGCATTCCGGAAACCGCCATTCACGGCATCCAGGGCGCGCTGGAGGCGCGCGCGGGCGGGGCCGACAGCGAGCGCGCTGCATCCACCCTGCTCGAGGTGGGCAACGGCAGATTCGCATTGCATGCCGACGGCTTCTGGCGCCAGACCTCCGACCTCAAAATTCCCGGCCTGGCGCGCTCCGCCCGACAGCGCGAACTCGATGCCACCAACAATCCGGCGCAGGAGCAACCCAATGGGCGCGTGCCCAACAGCGCCGCCCGCGCCAACGGCGGCTCCTTCGGCGGCTCGCTGACCTGGGATCACGGCTATCTCGGCGCCTCGTACACCAACCACGAGACCACTTACGGCTCGCCTCTGGAGGCCGGCGTCAGGATCAACATGCACAGCGACCGTTACGATCTGGCGGGCGAATTGCGCAACCCTGGCGGCTTCATCACCGGCCTCAAGTTCAAGGGCGCATTCACCGACTATGCGCACCGCGAGATCAACCTTGGGGTTGTCGGCACCCGCTTTTTCAACAAGGGCTATGAAACCCGCCTCGAAGCCAGCCATGCCGCTGTGGGCGGGATGAAAGGCGTGTTCGGCGTGCAACTCAACAACGCACGCTTCTCCGCGCTCGGTGACGAGGCATTCGTGCCATCGACCCTGACCCATTCGAGCGCCGCGTATCTTTACGAGGAGTTGCCCCTGGGCGCGCTCAAGTTGACCTTCGGCGCACGTCACGAAATCACCCTTGTGACCGCCAGCGGCGATCAGAGCATCCAGAGCTTCGCCGACCCGCTGGCCCCGGTGGCGCGCTATGCGGAGCAGGAAAGCCGGCGCTTCAGGGGCACCAGCACCTCGATGGGCGCGCTCTACAACCTGGGCGGGCACTGGGCGCTGTCCGCCAATCTTGCACATACGGAACGAGCGCCTACGTTCTATGAACTGTTCGCCAACGGCCCGCATGCGGCCACCGGCACCTACGAACTCGGCAACACCAGTTTCGGCCTGGAAAAATCGAATTCACTGGACGCCGGCGTGAAGTGGCGCGGCGGACCGCATTCGGCCGGGCTTTCCGCCTACACCACGCGCTTTTCCAACTACCTGGCCCTGTTGACCACAGGCGCCAGGCGCAGTGGCGACGGCGCCTTCGAGGATCCGCTCATCCCGGGCACCTCGACCACCGGCTCGACCGAGCTTTCCAACGAAGCCGTCTACCGCACGGTGCCGGCGCGTTTTTCCGGCTTCGAGGCCGAGGCTCGCCTGCGCCTGCTGCAGCGCCCCGGCACCTTGTATCTGGAGTTGAAGAGCGATCTGGTGCGCGCGACCAATCTGCAAAACGGCGAGGGCCTGCCGCGCATCGCGCCGCGCCGCTTGTCGGTCGCCCTCAACTATGCACTCGACCGCCACAATCTGCGCGTGGAGCTGAACCACTCGGCGGCACAGAACCGGGTGCCGACAGGCGAATCGGCCAGCGCGGGCCACACCCTGCTGAACTTGTACGCAAGCACAAGACTCAACATCGGCGGCCGGCAAATGCTGGCCTGGCTGCGCGGCTCGAACTTGACCAACCAGGAAGCCCGCCTGGCAAGTTCGTTCCTGCGCGACATCGTGCCGCTCGGTGGGCGTGCGCTGCATGCCGGGCTGCGGCTGGACTTCTGAGGTGCCGGGGCCGCCGCGTTTACGCTGGCGGCAACCATGACAGGCAAGGCAACGCGGGGGGGCCGGCACTCCTCTCACGAGCGCCGGTTCCTACTCGATTCTGTAGGAAAGCAATTCGATGGTCTCGCGGCCTGCGACCTCGCCTGCGATGGTGGTCTCGGACTCGACCCTGACCGGGCGCAGCACCTCGCGCGCATACCAGTGGCTTTCGCGCACCGTGACTACCCGTTTCGCGTCGCCAGGGTCGGCGGTTTCAATCGAAACCTCGATCTTCAAGGCGAGGAAGCGCCCCGCCGGAACATCGACCACCTCCCAATCCAGGGCCCGGCCTTCGCCCTTCATGCGCCCGCTCTGGTCGGCACCGAAGTTGGCTACGCGCGAATCGATACCCCAGCGTTTGCCCGGGTAGAGCGGAAAGGAATAGTAGGCGAGTGCCGGCCGATAGTCGTTGTAGCCACTGCCAAGCAGGCCCCATTCGCGGTCATGAATGGTGGTCGAGGAATCCTGCGAGCCTGACTCCTCGGTCTTGAGCGCAATGCCCTGCTCGCTGACATTGACCACCGTCTGGCGTACCGCGCGACTTCCCGGACCGCTGGCGCGGCGGTACATCCATTGATCCCCGCTCTGCACCGCCGGGCGCCGCAGGAGGCTGGTGTCGCCGCGCGGATCCGCGCGCGAGGTGGCGTCGCTGGCCGCGGCGGGCGTTGGCAGGGCTGGCGCGGCCGGTGCCGCCTGTGCCAGACCGGGGCGCGTCGGCAGGCACGCACAGGCTACGCACAATGCGGCCAGAGCGTGCGCGCGTCGCATCACCTCAGGCGCGCCGCGCCAGGTCGGCAGCGCGCCCCAGATAGGTGGCGGGCGTCAGTTGCAGCAGGGCGGCCTTGGCGTCGTCGGGAATGTCAAGATCGGTGATGAACACCTGCAGGCCTTCGCGCGTGATGCCGCGGCCGCGCGTCAGGGCCTTCAGCTTTTCGTAGGGATTCTCGACCCCATAGCGGCGCATGACCGTTTGCACCGCCTCGGCCAGCACTTCCCAGTTGGCTTCCAGATCGTCGGCCAGCCGCCCGTGATTGACTTCGAGCTTGCCCATGCCGCGCGCCAGCGAATCGAGCGCCAGGAGGCTGTGGCCGAGCGCCACGCCGACATTGCGCAGCACGGTCGAATCGGTGAGGTCACGCTGCCAGCGCGAAATCGGCAACTTCTCGGAGAGGTGGCGCAACAACGCATTGGCCAGGCCCAGGTTGCCTTCGGCATTCTCGAAATCGATCGGATTGACCTTGTGCGGCATGGTCGAGGAACCGACCTCGCCTTCCTTCAGGCGCTGGCGGAAATAGCCGACCGAAATGTAGCCCCAGGTATCGCGGCACCAGTCGATCAGAATCGTGTTGATGCGCGCGAGCGCATCAAAGTACTCGGCCAACGCATCGTGCGGTTCGATCTGGATGGTGTGGGTGTTGAACTCCAGCCCCATGCGTTCGACCACGCCGCGCGCCAGCGCCTCCCAGTCGACTTCGGGGTAGGCGATGCTGTGCGCGTTGTAATTGCCGGTCGCGCCATTGAGCTTGCCGGTCAGCGCCACCCGCTCGAACCCGGCGATCGCCCGCGCCAGACGCATCGCGACATTGGCGGCCTCCTTGCCCAGGGTGGTCGGGGTCGCTGGTTGCCCGTGGGTGCGCGCCAGCATCGGCGTGGCGGCCTCGGCATGCGCCAGTGTGCGCAGGGCGCCCAGGGTCGCGCGCAATGCCGGCAGCAGCACGTCCTTGCGCGCCTGGTTGAGCATCCGCCCGTAGGCCAGGTTGTTGATGTCCTCGGAGGTGCAGGCGAAATGAATGAATTCGGCGGCCTGCGCGAAGCCTGCGCTTGACGCCATCTTCTCCTTCATGAAGTACTCGACCGCCTTGACGTCGTGATTGGTGGTCTTCTCGATCTCCTTGATGCGCAGCGCATCGGCTTCGCAAAACCTGTCGACCATGGCATCGAGCGCACTGGCCGCGCCGGCGGCAAGGGGCGGCAGTTCGGGCAAACCGGCACCGGCCAGCGCGCGCAGCCAGGCAGCCTCGACAGCTACGCGATGGCGCAGCAACGCGAACTCGGAAAGACAAGGCCGCAATGCGTCAAGCCGCGTGGCGTAGCGCCCATCGAGTGGAGACAAGGATTGCAGTGCGGAAGGCATGGCGGGCGCGATTCACGGACAAGTCTCCATTTTAGCCGCAGCGGCACCGGGTTTCGGGGGGGCCGCACAGCCTCGCTTGATACACTCGCCGCCGTAAAACAACCTGAAGATTCGCACGAAACCGGTCGGCGCCCTCACCAGCCCCTACGTGCGCAAGGTGCGCGTGGTGATGGCTGAAAAGCGGATTGACTTCGAGTTCGTGCAGGAGAACCCGTGGGATGCCGCCAGCCGGGTGCCGGACTACAACCCGCTGGGCAAGGTCCAACCCTGGTGATGGATGACGGCGGCGCGGTGTTCGATTCGCGCGTGATCGTCGAATATCTGGACACCATCACGCCGGTCAACAAACTCATTCCCGCGTCCGGCCGTGCGCGCGTCGAGGTGCGTTGCTGGGAAGCATTGGCCGACGGCATTTGCGATGCGGCGATCATGGCGCGCCTGGAGTCGGCACGGCCGGCGCAGCAGCAAAGCCCCGAGTCGATCGCGCGGCAACTGGCGAAGGTCGATCTCGCCCTGGCCGCCGCCGCGCGTGGTCTGGCCGACAAGGCCTGGTGCAGCGGCGCCACGTATTGGCTGGCCGACATCGCCGTCGGTGTGGCTCTGGGTTACCTGGATTTCCGCTTTCCGTACATCGCCTGGCGCGCCAATCACGCCAATCCGGCCAGGCTTGCCGACAAGCTGGCGCCGCGCGCATCGTTCGCCGACACACAGCCACCCGGCGCCTGAACGGCCTGAGGCCGCCGTTGCGCCACAACGCCTGGTGTGACCCGCAAGCCCGGGCTGGCAGCACGTCGGCATGTACCGCGATGCCGCTCGCCTGCTCGCGCAGCGCGCCTTACGCGGTCAGTGAAGTTGCGACCGGCACTGCTGTTGCCTGTGCGCTCTCGATGAATCCGCCGCCCAGGCAGACTTCGCCGTCATACAGCACCGCCGACTGGCCAGGCGTCACCGACCACTGACTGAGTTCGAATGCAAGCTGGAACCGGCCTGCCTGCAATGCGGTGAAGCGACAAGCCGCATCGCTCTGGCGATAACGCGTACGCGCCCCGAGCAGCGCATCTTCTTGCGGTGCCACTCCCGCGACCCACGAGGGCTCGCGCGCGACAAGGCCCGTAGACAGCAGCCGCGGATGAGCATGACCGCGTACCACCGTGATGCTGTTGGCCGCCAGGTCCTTGGCCGCCACGAACCAAGGCTCCCCGCCTTGTGCGGCACGGCTATCGCTGCGCATGCCCCCCAAGCCGATGCCCTTGCGCTGGCCGATCGTATAGAACATCAGTCCGATGTGCGTGCCGACCCGGCGCCCGTTCTCGTCCAGCATCGGCCCCGGCTCCCTTCGCAGGTAGCGGTTGAGGAACTCGCGGAACGGCCGCTCGCCGATAAAGCAGATGCCGGTCGAATCCTTCTTGGCATGCACGCCCAGGCCGGCTTCCTGCGCGATGCGCCTCACCAGGGGCTTGGTCAGGCCGGCCAGCGGGAACAACACCTTCGACAATTGCGCCTGGTTCAAGCGGTGCAGGAAATAGCTCTGGTCCTTGGCCGTATCGGTGGCGCGCAACAACTCGAAACGACCATCGCGTTCGCGCACCCCCGCATAGTGCCCGGTGGCGATGCGCTCCGCGCCCAGCTTGACGGCATGGTCCAGGAAGGCCTTGAACTTGATCTCGGCATTGCACAGCACGTCCGGATTGGGGGTGCGGCCGGCCGCATACTCGCGCAGGAAATCGGCGAACACCCGATCCTTGTATTCGGCCGCGAAATTCACCGCTTCGAACTCCACACCGACCACATCGGCGGCCGCCGCGGCGTCGACCAGATCCTCGCGCGTGCTGCAGTATTCCCCGTCGTCGTCGTCCTCCCAGTTCTTCATGAAAAGGCCGATCACGCGATAGCCCTGGCGCTTGAGCAGCAATGCGGCGACCGCCGAATCGACGCCGCCCGACATGCCCACCACCACCGTGCCGGCGCTCATCTTTCCGCCCTCAATCCCGACGCCGGGTCATAGCCCGCGCGCCAGCGTTCGAGCCCGACCACCAGCGCCGGTTCACCGGGCTCGAAGAACCAGCTGTCGACCGCGAAGCGCGCCTGGCTCGCGATCTCGACTATGGTCGCGGTCCAGTGCTCGCCGAACACCAGGAACGCGAAGCGGTGACTGCGCCCGGCAGCGGCATGAAAGCGCAAGGCGCCGGCGTCCTCGAGCAGGTGCAGGAAGCGGTCGGTATTGGTGGAATGGTCGATGCAGTCCATGGCGCCATCGAGGTGACGTTCGTCCATGCTGTTGCGCGCGCGATCACGCCAGATCGGAGACTGCAGGGCGGCCAGCGCATACATGCGGCCCACCGCCTGCGCCACCAGCATGCGCTCGGCGGGGGCATCGGCGGCCGGTTCAAGCATCGCGCGCAGCGCCGCGAGATCGGCGTCGGAAAACACCACCCTGGCCTGCCGCAAGCAGCCATAGTCGTAGCAAACCTCCAATTCGGCCGCCGGCACGCCCTGACTCATCGCCAGGGCGAGGCCAGCGCAGGCCGCGCGCAGCATCGGCAGCATGGCTAAAGGGTCCGGATCAGATCGAGCGGCATGCGCCGACCTGCCAGATAGTCATCGATGCTGATCAGCACCCACGGGCTGCGATAGCGCCCGGCCGCCGCCGCCACTTCGTCGCGGGTCATCCAGAGGCTGCGTTCGATGCCGTGATCCAGGCTCAAACCCGGATCCGGGGCTGCGACGCTGCCGGCAAACGAAAAGCGCATGAAGGTGCGTTCGCCGCCGGTCTCGCGCCATTGGTAAACCCCGACCAGGGCCTGTGGCGTGAAGCGACAAGTGGTCTCTTCGAGCACTTCGCGCTCGACCGCCTGCAACAGGGTTTCTCCATCTTCAAGATGACCGGCAGGCTGGTTCAGCCGCAAGCCATCCGAGGTGTTTTCCTCGATCAGCAGGAATCGGCCGGATTGTTCGGCGATTCCGGCCACGGTGACGTTGGGCTTCCAGCGCATTGGCGTTCGGCATTTCGCATGAAACGCCGATTTTACCCGGCGGCTTGGGGCCGCGCGGGGGGTGTCTCAGCGCTTCGCGGCGGCCGCTTCCGCGCCCGCCCTGGCGCCTACCTTGTCAATTGTGGTGCTGGTGTCCGGCGGATTGGGCGGCTTGGTCAGGCCGGCCAGCGGGTCGGCGGCGGCGGCGCTGGTCGAGGGCAGGCTGCGCGGCCTGACTTCGCCTTTGTCGCTGGCGCCTTTTTCGATGCTGACGCTCTTCTGTGCCATCCCGCCCTTGGCGTCCGCGCCGGTGGGCGCCTTGACAACAGTCGGGGCCACGACCTCGATCTTGTTTTCCCGCATGTAGTCGCTCATTTCCTTCCAGCCGGCGAATACCTGCGCCTTGGGGCTGTCGGGATACATGGCAAAGCAATCCTCGAGCGCGCGACCGGCGTGGCGGCAGGCACCGCCGACGGCCACCCCATCGGCTTCGCGCGCCTTGCTGCCGTCCAGCACCGCGATCTGGTCGCAGGCCGGCAGCCCCGGCAGCAGCAGGGGCAGGAAAACGAGCAAGGCGAGGCGCGAGGAGATCATGGCTGGACGGAAAGAATCTGCCACGAAGCTTAGGGCCCGGGCAGCGGCCTGGATTGCCTGAACAGAACGGGAATTGTCCTGCTGTTTGGCGCCAGGCTGCGGTGCCCCTTTATTCGACCTCGACCGCGCCGCTGACGTTGACGCTCAAGGTACTGGCGCCGCCCTCGACCGGTGGTGCCACCTGCGCGGCGGCGTCAGTCGCGGCGCGCGCCTGCATCATCAAGCGCGGCGGCGGGCCGGCGAAACCGCTGCCGACGTTGATGCGCTGCACCTTGAAAGCGCGCCCGCCCAAGGCCTTTTGCGCGATTTCCGCGCGCCCGCGAAACGCCGCGATGGCCTCGGCGATCAGCTCGTTTTCAGCGACGCGGCGGGCCTCCGGCGACACCGAAAAACTCACCCCGCCCAGCTGCATGGCGGCCTGCAGCTTGCCGATCAGGCCTGAGCCGGCGGCGAAATCCCGGGTTTCCAGGCGCAGCTCGGCACGCGCGCGCCACCCCTGCAACTGGTTGCTGCGCGGCGCGTAAACCGGCGTGGTCTGGTTGTTGCCCGTGCGCACCTTGACGCTTGCAAATTCGCGCGCGATCTTCAGCGCCTCGGCCACGGTGCGGTTGATCGCGGCGGCCAGCAGTGCCGGATTCGCATTGGTCTCCTCGACAAACATTTGCGCGACCATCAGGTCGTTTTGCACCTCGCGCTGCGCTTCGGCCTGCAGTTCAACCACGTTGTAGCGCAGCGGTGCGGTCTGCGCCCAGAGCGGGGCCGCCACCAGCGCCATGGCGCAAGCCAGCGCCTGGATACCGCGGCCAAGCTTCGACCTGATTGAAGAGCGGGTTGGGGACATGGGCATCCTGGTCGGCGTTACGGGGAAGAGAGGCAGCCGTTATACTTGCGGGCGTCGTCTTTTCATTAACGCACAAAACCCGTTTTGGCTGACATCGCCCTACCGGTGCAAGCGTGCATGGTCAAATCAGTGAAACGGATGACGCAAACCTGAAAACATTCCCCGCACAGATACGGTCAAGCCGTGCGCGGGGCGAGGAGCCTCAATTGAAGATCGGTATTCCGCGGGAAACCCGGCCAGGCGAAACACGCGTCGCCGCCACACCCGAAACGGTCAAGAAGTATGTGAGCGCCAAACACAGCGTGATGGTCGAGGCCGGCGCCGGCGCCGGCGCCATGATTCCGGATGCGGATTTCGCCGCCGCCGGCGCGCAAATGGTCGACGCCACCACCCTCTATGCGCAGGCCGAGCTGCTGCTCAAGGTGCGCCCCCCACTGCCGGAGGAAATCGCCCGCATGAAGGCCGGCCAGGTGCTGGTGGGTACCTTGAATCGCTTCGACACGGCCGGCCTTGAACTGCTGGCCAGGCAGGGCGTCACCGGCTTCGCCCTAGAGGCCGCGCCGCGCATCACCCGCGCGCAGTCGCTCGATGTGCTGTCGTCGCAGGCCAACCTGGGCGGCTACATCGCGGTGCTGACCGCGGCCACGCATTACCCCAAGGTGATGCCCATGTTCATGACCGCCGCCGGCACCATCAAGGCCGCGCGCGTGATCATCATGGGGGTGGGCGTCGCCGGCCTGCAGGCGATCGCCACCGCCAAGCGCTTGGGCGCGGTGGTCGAGGCCACCGACGTGCGCCCGGCCACCAAGGAACAGGTCGAGTCGCTCGGCGCGAAATTCATCGACGTGCCCTTCGAGACCGACGAAGAACGCGAGATCGCCCAGGGCGTGGGCGGCTATGCGCGGCCGATGCCGGAGTCGTGGTTGAAGCGCCAGTCAACGCTGGTGGCCGAGCGCATCCGCCAGGCCGACATCGTGATCACCACCGCGCTCATTCCCGGCCGCGCGGCGCCGGTGCTGGTGACCGAAGAGATGGTCAGGAGCATGAAGTCGGGCTCGGTGATCGTCGACATGGCGGCGGAGCAAGGCGGCAACTGCCCGCTCACCGAGAAAGACAAGGTGGTGGTCAAGCACGGCGTGACCCTCATCGGCCACACCAATTTTCCGGCGCTGGTGCCGGCCGATGCCTCGGCCCTGTTCGCGCGCAACGTACTGGACTTCTTGAAGCTCATCATCGACAAAGAAGCCAATCTCGCGATCAACAAGGAAGACGAGATCGTCGCCGCCTGCCTCATGGCCGAAGCCGGCCAGGTCGTCATCAAGAAATAATTCGTGCCCTAAGCCCAAGGAAAACATTCATGGAAGCGATCAGCCCCACCGTCGTCAACCTCATCATCTTCGTGCTGGCCATCTATGTGGGCTACCACGTGGTGTGGACCGTCACCCCGGCCCTGCACACCCCGCTGATGGCGCTCACCAATGCGCTCTCCGCGGTGATCATCGTCGGCGCCATGCTGGCCGCCGCGCTCACCACCAGCGACCTGTCGCGCTGGATGGGCACCGCCGCCGTGGCACTGGCTGCCGTCAATGTGTTCGGCGGCTTCCTGGTGACCCGGCGCATGCTGGAGATGTTCAAGAAGAAAGACAAGGCCGTGAGCGCGGAGGCGCACAAATGAGCATCAACGTCGTCACCCTCCTTTATCTGGTCGCCTCGGTCTGCTTCATCCAGGCCTTGAAGGGCCTGTCGCACCCGACCACCGCGCGCGCCGGCAATGTGTTCGGCATGGTCGGCATGACCGTCGCCGTGCTCACCACCGCGGCGCTGATCGTCAAGCTGGCAGACACCAAGGCCGCCGGCATGGTGTATGTGTTCGGCGGCCTCCTGGTCGGCGGCGCCGCCGGCGCCATCATGGCCAAGCGGGTCGAAATGACCAAGATGCCCGAGCTGGTCGCCTTCATGCACTCGATGATCGGCCTGGCCGCGGTGTGCATCGCGGTGGCGGTGGTGGCCGAGCCATCGGCCTTCGGTATCGCCCCGGTCGGCCAGCTGATGCCCTACGGCAACCGGCTCGAGCTCTTCATCGGCACCTTTGTCGGCGCGATCACCTTCTCCGGTTCGGTGATCGCCTTCGGCAAGCTCTCCGGCAAGTACAAGTTCCGCCTGTTCCAGGGCGCGCCGGTGATGTTTTCCGGGCAGCATGCCTTGAATGCCATCCTGGGCCTGGCCATGCTGGGCTTCGGCCTCTGGTTCACCTACGACCAGAGCTGGACGCCTTTCATCATCATGACCGCGATCGCCTTCGTGCTGGGCGTCTTGATCATCATCCCGATCGGCGGCGCCGACATGCCGGTGGTGGTGTCGATGCTCAACTCCTACTCCGGCTGGGCGGCGGCCGGCATCGGCTTTTCGCTCAACAACTCGATGCTGATCGTGGCCGGGTCGCTCGTCGGGTCATCCGGCGCGATCCTCTCCTACATCATGTGCAAGGCGATGAACCGCTCGTTCATCAACGTCATTCTCGGTGGCTTCGGCCAGGAAGCCGGCGCGGCCGCGGGCAAGCAGGAACAGCGCCCGGTCAAGAGTGGTGCGGCCGACGACGCCGCCTTCATGATGAGCAATGCCGAAACGGTGGTGATCGTGCCGGGTTACGGCCTGGCGGTGTCGCGCGCGCAGCATGCCCTGAAGGAACTGGCGCACAAGCTGGGCGAAAAAGGCGTGCAGGTGCGCTACGCCATCCATCCGGTGGCCGGGCGCATGCCGGGCCATATGAACGTGCTGCTGGCCGAAGCCGAGATTCCGTACGACCAGGTGTTCGAGATGGAGGACATCAACCCCGACCTGCGCCAGACCGACGTGGTGC
Organism: Burkholderiales bacterium; assembly: GCA_040382235.1. Lineage (GTDB taxonomy): Bacteria > Pseudomonadota > Gammaproteobacteria > Burkholderiales > JAEUOS01 > JAEUOS01. Next base: position 4,157 of record JBEIFV010000123.1, on the reverse strand, counting down.
TCGTTCTGGGTGCCAACGACGTGGTCAACCCGGCGGCGAAGATTCCCGGCAGCGCGATTTTCGGCATGCCCATCATCGAGGCCAGCTTAGCGCGCACGGTGATCGTCAACAAGCGCTCGATGGCCTCCGGTTACGCCGGGCTGGACAATGAGCTGTTCTACATGGACAAGACCATGATGGTGTTCGGCGACGCCAAAAAGTGCCTGGAAGACATGGTCAAGGCGCTGGACGCCCTGTAGCGGGCAAGCCGCCCACACCGCAAAGCCCGCCGCCCGGCGGGCTTTTTTTCGGCCAGGCAAGCTCGGTCAAAGCAAGCGTTTGTCCGCGCCACGTCCGCGCTTGCCGCACGTCCCATAAATATGGCAATATGGGTGCATGAAGACAACTCTTGATCTCCCCGATCCGGTTTTCCGTAAGGCGAAGGCCACCGCGGCTGAGCGCGGTCAATCGCTGAAGGATTTCATCACCGAAGCCTTGCGCGACAAGTTCGCCGCCGAGGCCAGGGGTCCCGCCGCCGCAGCTGAGCCTCCCTGGATGCAGGGCTTTGGCAAGCTCAAGCATCTGCACAAGGAAACCGTTCGCATACAAGGCGTGATCGACGAGGAGTTCGGGGTCATCGAACCCGAGGACCGTCGTTGATCATCGACACCAACGCGCTTTCGGCGTTTGTCGACGGAAAGCCTGGCATTGGCGAAATCATTCGCACGCATCGCCGCCCGGCGATTCCGGTGATCGTGCTCGGCGAATTTCGCTACGGAATCGCCGGGTCGAGACATCGAAGGGCCTACGAGGATTGGCTTGAGGCCAATCTTCAACAGTTCGACGTTTTGGACATCACCACGGGGACGACCATGTTCTACGCCGTGTTGCGGGCCGCGCTGAAGAAATCAGGGCGACCGATCCCGGCGAATGACGCATGGATCGCAGCCCTTGCGCTGCAGCACCGGGTACCCATCCTCAGCCGTGACGAGCATTTCGACGCACTGCCTGATGTGCTGCGGATCAGCTGGTAAAGAGTACGGACCAAGCGTCATGTTGTGCTTGCGGCGGCCAAGATTCCCGGCAGCGCGATTTTCGGCATGCCCATCATCGAGGCCGGCTTAGCGCGCACGGTGATCGTGGGCAAGCGCTCGATGGCCGCCGGTTATGCCGGGCTGGACAATGAGCTGTTCTGCATGGACAAGACCGTGATGGTGTTCGGCGACGCCAAAAAGTGCCTGGAAGACATGGTCAAGGCGTTGGACGCCCTGTAGCGGGCAAGCCGCCCACACCGCAAAGCCCGCCGCCTGGCGGGCTTTTTTTCGCCCTGCAACGGCCCTCCGCGGCCGGAACCTTTACCCAAAGCAGGTAACTGAGGCGGGAATTCGCCGCAGATCGGGCCACGGCCCGGACGCCTCAAGGAGGAACATATGCTGCAGGAGGCTTGAATCCATCCAGTCCGCCAGCCACTAGGGCATGGCGAGCGCAAACCACTATTGCCCATGCAAACCCGAGCGGCCGGGAACCGGCGCAAATCATCATGAGATCAACCGTTGCGAATGTTGGAGGTGTGCCTTGCCACTGGCGCGGAGCGGTGGGGGTACGGGTGCGTCCGGCACCGGCATTGGGACAGAAAGGCAGGCGCCATGACTGAGCTTGCCCCCCCCCCAATCAACCACCCGCTAATCAACGCGCCGCCGCGGCCACCCGCGCTGGCGGCCGGTGAAGGCCACGCGGCCTTGCTGCTGGGATTGCAGGCCACGCTGCTGTCGCACGCGCGCCTCGAAGATGCCGCCAGCGCCTTCGCCATCGAACTGGCCGAAGCGCTCGGCTGCGAGCGCGTCGCCGTCGGCCTGGCCGATGCCGGCACCACGCGCCTCTTGGCGACCTCGCATGCACACGCGATCGAGCGGCGCAGCGCGGCCCCCGCCATGCTCGAAGCTGCCATGAATGAGGCCGTCGACCAGCGCGCAACCCTGATCCACCCGCTGCCGCCCGCAGCCCTGCCGCTCATCACACTGGCCCATCAGCGCCTGGTCGCCGGCGGCGGCGCCGCCTGCTCGATTCCCCTGGTGTGCGCGGGCCGGATCGCCGGCGCCATCACGCTGGAACGTACGGCTACACCATTTTCCGCACGCGAAATCGCACTGTGCGAAGACGCCGCTTCCTTCGCCGGCCCGCTGCTGGAACTCAAGCGCGACGCCATGTGCGCCTGGTGGCGACGCCTGGGCCGGGCTTTGCAAACCCGTGCCGCACTGCTGCGCGAGCCCGGCCATGCCGGCACCAAAGTCGTCGCCGCCGCGCTCGCCGCCGCCCTGGTCGCGGCCACGCTGCTGCCATTGGATTACCGCGTGAGCGCGCCGGCGCGTCTCGAAGGCTCGGTGCAGCGGGTGATCGCCGCGCCAGCCGACGGCTTCCTGCAGCGCGCCAACGTGCGTGCCGGCGACAGCGTGCACGCCGGCCAGGTGCTGGCCGAACTGGCGGGCGAAGACCTGCAACTCGAGCAACGGCGCCGCATGAGCGAACTGCGCCAGCATGAAAACGCCTACAAGGGCGCGATGGCGCGCTCCGATCGCGGCCAGATGGTGCTCCACCAGGCGCGCGCCGGCGAAGCGCAGGCCATGCTCGAACTGATCGAGGGCCAGCTCGAACGCGCGCAGATCGTCGCACCCTTCGATGGCGTGGTGATCAAGGGCGACCTGACGCAGAACCTGGGCGCGCCGGTGACACGCGGCGAGGTCCTGCTCACGCTCTCGCCGGCCGGCAGCTTTCGCCTGATCGTCGAAGTCGACGAGGCCGACATCGGCGCCGTCCGGCCCGGCCAGACTGGTCGGCTGGTGCTGGCGGCCAGTCCCGACCAGAGCCTGGATTTCGAGGTGCTGCGCGTGATTCCAATGGCCGTAAGCGCGGAAGCGCGCAACTATTTCGAGGTCGAGGCCGCGCTCGACAGCCGCGGCCAGGCGCTGCGGCCGGGCCTGCGCGGGGTGGCGAAAATCGACGCCGGCACCCATACCATGTGGTGGATGCTGAGCCATCGCGCGCTCGACTGGCTGCGCCTGGCCTGGTGGTCACTGTCGCCATGAATCCGTCCGAGCCGCTGCTCTCCAACGCCTGGTACCGGGTCGCCGACCTGCGCGCCCGCATGGACACGCGCGTGGCCTGCGCGCGCCAGCTGGTGCGCGGCCAGGTCTGGCAGGTGCTGACCGAGCCCAACAGCGGGCGCCAGGTGCGCCTGAATGCGCCGGCCTACGCCTTTGCCGGCCGCTGCGACGGCACTGCCAGCGTCGAGCAGATCTGGCAGCACCTGCAGATGAGCATGGGCGACGCCGCGCCGACCCAGGAAGACATCCTGCAACTGCTGGCCCGCCTGCAGCGCGCCGCGGTGCTGCAATTCGACAGCGCGCCCAACCTGGCCGCCATGTTCGATCGCCGCAGCGGCGAAAAGCGCCGGCGCCGGCGCGCCTGGATCAATCCACTGGCGATGCGGCTGCGCCTCTTCGACCCCACGCTGCTGCTTGATCGACTGGCGCCAAAGCTGCAATTCCTCTTCGGCGGCCCCGCGCTCATGCTGTGGGCCGCCGCCGTCGCACTGGCGGCCTTCGCCTGCGCGCTCGAGTGGCCGGCCTTGCGCGCCGCCGCAACCCATATCGATACGCCGCGCAGCGTGCTGCTCATGTGGCTGTGCTATCCGCCGATCAAGGCCCTGCACGAACTGGCGCATGCGCTGGCGGTGCGCCGCTTCGGCGGCGCCGTGCACGACAGCGGCATCACCCTGTTCCTGTTCAACCCGGCGCCCTATGTCGACGCCTCCGCCGCCAGCAGCTTCGATCGCCGCCACCAGCGCATCGCCGTCAGCGCCGCCGGCATCATGCTGGAGCTGGCCGTGGCCGCACTGGCGGCCGCCGTCTGGCTTGCGGTCGAACCCGGCCTTACGCGCGATCTCGCCTTTGTCACCCTTTTCATCTGCACCGTCTCGACGCTGCTGTTCAACGGCAATCCGCTGCTGCGCTTCGATGCCTACTACGTGCTGTGCGACGCGCTCGACCTGCCCAACCTGGCACAGCGCAGCAATGCCTGGTGGGCGACCGGCGCGCGCCGCCTGCTGCTGGGCGAAGCCGGCGTGGCCGACAGCGTGTTCGCCCGCGGCGAGCGCAAATGGCTGATCTGCTAAGATCGGA
>JBEIFV010000122.1:0-17946 GCA_040382235.1 Burkholderiales bacterium | reverse complement strand
TGCGGCAAGCCTGCTCGACCAGCGCGAAGGCCGGATCACGTTGCGCGCCGGCCTGATGCCGGCAATGCTGACCCGCGATGAACGCGTGGTGCGCCAGGATTGCCTGGGCTACCTGATGCGGCGGGTTGAAGCGGAGCCTTGAGCGGCCTCGTGCCGCAGGCAAAGGCTACGGCCAAGGCCGCCGCGAACGCGGTTTGCCGGCCGCTGCGTCCCTTAGAATCCGCACATGATTTCCGAGAATCCGGCACCTCTGATCGTCAGCATCGCGGCCATGGGAATGTCGCTGGCTTTTTTTGTCGCCGATCGCGACTCGCCGACCAGCCGCATGCTCGCGCTCTTTCTTTTGTGCCTCGGTTTCTCCATTGCGCTCGATGTCTTGGTCGCGCTGCCCTACCACGAACGCCATGGCATTCCGCCGTGGGACGGCCTGTTCGCCTGGCCGCAGGTGGCGGCCGGGGTGTTTGCGTTCGAGTGGCTGCTGCGGGTGCGGCGCACGATTCCGGCCGGCGCGCTCAACACCCGGGGCGGTGATCGCCTGGTGCGTGTGGCACAGGGCCTGATGCTGCTCAACGGTGTGCTGGCGCTGCTGTTTCCGGTGCAGCGGGTGGAGTATTTCACCAACGTCGCGTCCTTGCGTGCAGCAATCGTCGAATCGGCCTTTTGGGCTTTTGCGGGCCCGGTGGCATTGGCGGTGGCATGTGCCGGCGTATCGGTGCTGCTGATGTTGAACCGGCGCCCGGATCGTGCCGAGTCCTTGCGTGGTGTTTCGTTTGCGCTTGGCGCGCCGTTCATGGCTTCATCGATTTTCCTGCCGCCGTCGCTGGCACCGTTCGCGGGCATCACCGGCCTGATGATCCTCCTGGTCGGCGCGGTCCAGTATCACGTGACCCAGGGGCGCCGTGCGCAGTTCATGGCGCGCTTTCTTGCACCGCAGGTGGCGCAGATGGTCAGCCAGCGCGGCTTGAAGAGCGCGACCGACGAGCAGACCTTGGAGCTCTCGGTGGTGTGTTGCGACTTGCGCGGGTTCACCGCGTTTTCCGCGGCCACCTCGTCGAAGAAGGTGATCCAGATCCTGCGCGAGTACTACGACGCGGTCGGCAGCGCTGCGGCTTCTTTCGGGGGCACCATCAAGGACCAGGCTGGTGATGGCGTATTGATCCTGGTGGGCGCGCCGATTGCCTTCGAGGATCATGCCGCCCGCGCGCTGGACATGGCGCGCCGGATTCGCTCAAGCGGCATGGCGGTGACGGCACGCTGGTCGGATGGCGATCTCAATCTCGGACTTGGCGTAGGCGTCGCCACCGGTTTTGTCACCGTCGGGGTGATTGGTGCGGCGTCGCGTCTCGAATACACTGCGGTCGGCCCGGCGGTGAATCTGGCGGCCCGTTTGTGCTCGGAGGCTGCGCATGCGGAGATACTGGTTGATGCGCGCACGGTCGAGTGTCTGCGCGGTGATTCGGTGGCGCACTCGCTGACACCCGTTGAGGCGCTCAGGCTCAAGGGTTTCGCGGCGCCGGTACCGAGTTACTTGCTGGCTGTTGGTTGATGCAAGTCGATGACGGAGAGGTGCACGATGTTTTGTCCATGGATTGACGGTCTGGTTAAGGCGCGATTCGGCGAATGACCATGCACACGCAGCTTGGCATCGAGGCGCTGGCAGCGCGCTTCGCGACACGCTCCCTGACCGTGCTCGAGCATGTGCGCGCGACCCTGGCTGACATCGCCGCGCGCAATGCTGCGCTCAACATCTACACCTGGCTGGACGAATCCGCTGCGCTCGCCGCGGCACGCGCCAGCGACGCGCGTCACGCGGCGGGCACGCCCTTGTCCGCACTGGACGGCGCGATCCTTGCCGTCAAGGACAACATCGATGTCGCCGGCCTGCCAACCACAGCGGGCCTGGGGTTCAGGCGCGACCAGGTCGCCAGCGCCGATGCCTTCGTGGTGGCGTGCTTGCGCGCCGCCGGAGCGATCGTACTGGGCAAGGTCAACATGCACGCCGCGGCCTTTGGCGCCACCAGCCGCAACGCCGATTTCGGCGATTGCGCCAACCCGAGGCATCCCGGTCTGGTGGCAGGCGGTTCCAGCGGCGGCTCGGCGGCGGCGGTGGCGGTTGGTTGGGCGCAAGTGGCCCTGGGGACCGACACCATGGGCTCGGTGCGCGTTCCGGCCAGCTATTGCGGCGTCGCGGCCATCAAGCCTGCTGCCGGATTGATCAGTTGCAGTGGCGTGGTGCCCCTGTGCGCGCGGCTCGACCATGTGGGCTTGTTGGCGCGCGACGCGCGTGACCTGGCGCTGGCCCTGCCGCTGGCCGCCGGTTTCGATGCCGCCGATCCGGCCGCGCGCCGCTTCGGCCCGCAGTTGCCGTTGCCAATGCCGTCGACGGCGCGCGCGCCGCGCGCCCCTTTGGGCGCCGATGTGGAGCCGGGCATCTGGGCGCGCTTCGAGGCGGCGCTGGAGGTGATCGCGCGCCTGGGCTGCGTGGTGGAACGCTTTGACGCGCCGCCTTGCGACCTTGGTCGCCTGCGCCGCGCCGGCCTGCTGTTGACCGGGGCTGCGATGCTGGTGATCTACGAGACCGAGTGGCGCGAGAGGCGCGCAGCCTTTCCCCAGGAGATGGCAGCGACCATGACCTGGGCGGAAGGAAAATCAGCGCGCGACATGACGCGTGCGCTAAGCCTGATGGAGAGCGGCATACCCCTGCAGCGACATCTGCAGGGCGCGGCTCGGTGCGTGCTGTTGCCGACCTCGCCCATCTCGCCGTTTGCAACCGATTCGCCGGCGCCGGCCAATCAGGCGGACCTGACGGTGTTGCCCAACATTTCGGGTACGCCGGCGGCAAGCGTGCCGCTGCCCTGTGATGCCGGCGAGCTTTCAGCCGGTTTGCAGATCATTGGTAGCGCAGGCGATGACATGGCGGTGCTGGCGCTGGCCGCCGCCTACCAGGCCGCGATTGCCGGCTGAAGGAGCCGTACAGCGGAGTTTGTGAATGGCAGCGGGGGCGATGGAATAAGGGACGGGCGGACGCTGTTTGCCGGCCACAATGCCGGAGATCGCTGGGTATGCGTATTCCTGGAGCCGCACCATCATTGGAATTACCACGCAAGCTCAATCACTTTCACGGGAGCAGGCATGAAATTCTTCGGCATGATCAAAGCTTGTGGGATCGCCTCGCTGGCGGCTACTCTTTATTCAACTGGCGCGATGGCCGCCGACAATGCGGCGGCTGTGCTCAAACGGGCTGCTGCAGCGATGGGCGAACCGAAAACCATTCGCCATGTCACCGAAGGCACCGGCTTCACCTATGGCCAGGCTTTCGTGCCCGGCATGGCCTGGCCCAAGATCACGGTGCACAGCCAGATTCGCAGCATCAACTACGACACCGCTTCGATGCGCGAAGAGATCACCCTGAGTCGTGCCGAGCCCAAGGGCGGCGGTGGCTACCCGCTTGCCGGTCAGCAGCGCAATGACCAGTGCGTCAGTGGCGCCCACGCGTGGAACATGGCCGGTGCCAATCCGCAGGCGGGTGCGCGTTTCGCGGCCGATCGCGTGCACCAGTTGTGGATCACGCCGCATGGCGTGTTGCGCGCAGCGCTGAAGAACAATGCCACGGTGAGTTTTCAAACGCGCAACGGCAAGTCCCGGGCGGCGGTGAGTTTCACCGAACCGGGGCGCTTGAGCGCCACCGCCTACCTCAACGCCGATTACATGGTCGAACGCGTCGAGTCGCGACTGTCCGATACGGTGCCGGACAAAGTGTCGGCGGTTACCAGCTTCAGCGACTACCGCGATTTCGGCGGCGTGAAATTTCCGGGCCGCATCCAGATGGCGCAGGGCGGCCATCCCACGCTCGATGTCACTGTCAAGGACATGCAGCCCTGGCGCGGTCGACATCCAGGTGCCTGAGGTCGTAGCCAAGGCCACCGAACGGGTGACCGCCGACAAGGTTGCCGACGGCGTCTGGGTTATCGCCGGCGGCTCGCACAACAGCGTGGCGATTGAAATGAAGGATCACATGATCTTGATCGAAGCGCCCTTGGGCGACCTGCGCAGCGCGCCGGTGATCGACGAGGTTAAGAAGCTCGCGCCGGGCAAGCCGATCCGCTTCAAGCATCAATCCGGCAAAAGTAGGGGTGTACTTTTGCCGGAACTTAATCAGGGATAAGAACCACCTTGCCATGCGTCTTGCGCGTGGCCAGATCGATCATCGCCTGCGGCGCCTGCGAAAGCTTGTAGCTGCTGGTAACCACCGGCTTGATCTTGCCGGCCGACAGCAGTTCGAACAAGTCCTTGAACACCGCCGCAGCCGTTTCCGGTTCACGCTTGCTCAGTTCACCCCAGAACACACCGATCGCGCTGGCTGATTTGAGCAGCAGGCGATTGGCCGGCAGGTTGGGGATGCTGCCGCCGGCGAAACCGACGACGATGAAGCGGCCGCGCCAGTCGAGAACCCGCATCGACTGCTCGGCCACACGCCCGCCCACCATGTCGATGATGATGTCCGCACCACGGCCGCCGGTCGCGGCCTTGAGTTGATCGACCCAGGCGTCGGTGCCGTAGTCCCAGGCGGCATCGGCGCCATGATCGCGGCACACCTGCAGCTTGGCTTCCCCACCTGCGGTGGCGTAGATTTTTCCCGCGCCCCATGCCTTCGCCAACTGAATGGCGGCCAAGCCGACGCCGCCGGCCCCCGCATGCACCAGCACGGTTTCGCCGGGCTGCATGCGCGCCGCATCCCTGAGGCACAGGTGCGCGGTCGGATAGACGATCGGCAGGGCCGCGCCCTCGGCGAACGAGAGCATGGACGGGATCGGCGCCACCGCGGCGTCGTCCAGCAGCGCATGCGTCGCATAGCCGCCGCTTGCGACCGTGCCGCACACCCGCATTCCTGTTTTCCAGCGGCTGCCTGTGCCGACCGCTTCGATCGTGCCTGCCACTTCCGCGCCAGGGGTGAAGGGGAAGGGCGGCTTGACCTGGTATTGGCCCTTGATCAGAAGCGTGTCCATGAAGTTGAGTGCGGCCGCTTCGACCTTGACGCGCACCTGGCCGGGCCCGGGTTCGAGCGTCGCGCACTCTTCGAAGTGCATGCCGTGCGGTTCGCACCATTGCTTGACCATCCAGGCTTTCATCAGGGTTTTCCTTTTTGCAGATGCGTGGAAATCGGAATTCTCGGTGATGTAGAATGCGCCGCAACTATATCAAGTTAAGCCGCCAAGTCCGGCAACTTTCCCCTCGGAGACAATATGTTGACAAAGCTCATTCAGGCGCTTGCCGCCACTGCCGTCCTCGCGTTTTCCATATCCAGCGCATCCGCGCAGACCATCAAGATCGGCTACATCGACCCCTTGTCCGGCCCCTTCGCCAACGTCGGCGATGCCGGCATCAAGCAGTTCCAGTTCGTCATCGACGACATCAACGCGCGCAACCTGACCGGCGGGCCCAAGCTTGAAATCGTGCCGCTGGACAACAAGGGCACACCGCAGGAAAGCCTCAACCAGTTGAAGGTGGCGATCGACCGCGGCATCCGCATCGTCACCCAGGGCAATGGCTCCGGCGCGGCCCTGGCCATCTCGGACGCGGTAGCCAAGCACAACGAGCGCAATCCCGGCCAGTCGGTGCTGTACCTCAACTACGCGGCGATCGACCCTGACCTGACCAACAGCAAGTGCAATTTCTGGCACTTTCGTTTCGACGTCAATGCCGACATGAAGATGGAGGCCCTCACCAGCTTCATCGCCAAGGATCCGAAGATCAAGAAGGTCTACCTGATCCACCAGAACTACGCATTCGGCCAGCAAAACTCGCGCATCGCCAAGGAACTGCTGGCACGCAAACGCCCCGACATCCAGATCGTCGGTGACGACCTGCATCCGCTGGGCCAGGTCAAGGATTTCGCGCCCTATATCGCCAAGATGAAGGCCGCCGCGGCCGACATCGTGATCACCGGCAACTGGGGCAACGACATGTCGCTGCTGGTCAAGGCAGCCAAGGATGCCAGCTTCGCAGGTGACTTCTACACCTATTACGCGGGCGGTTTGGGCACGCCTACCGCGATGGGTGAGGCCGCCGCCGGCAAGGTAAAGCAGATCACCGAGTGGCATGCCAACATCACGCCCAACAAGACCGAGAAGTTTGCCAACGAGTTCGAGAAGAAGTACAAACTCGACTTCTACTACCTGCGGGTCAATACCATGATGTACATGCTGGCCGAGGCGATGAAGAAGACCAAGAGCAGCGACCCGCTGCAGATCGCCCATGCGCTCTCGGGCATGAAGTTCCAATCCGATACCGGTGAAGTCGAAATGCGTGCCACCGATCACCAGATCATCAATCCGGTGTTCATCTCCACCATCGTCAAGGCTGCGGTCAAGGGCGGCAAGCCGCAGGCGGATGGCGACAAGAGCATCAAGTACGACCAGGAAGATACCGGCCTGGGATTCAAGACCGATGCGCGCATGGAATCCTTCGTGGTGGCGCAACCCACCACCTGCCAGATGAAACGTCCGGCCAAGCCTTGATTGACCGCGGCTTGACCTTGTAGTACTGAGGGGGGGCGGCAGCGCCCCCTTTTTTTGCAGTTTCCGACACAGTTCGAGGAACGCGCGTTCGATGGAGTTTTTCCTGATTTCGCTGTTGAACGGACTGTCCTATGGACTGCTGCTGTTCATGCTTTCCTCAGGCTTGACGCTGATCTTCAGCATGATGGGCGTGCTCAATTTCGCGCACGCCAGCTTCTACATGCTGGGGGCCTACTTCGCTTATCAGATCAGCCAGTGGGTCGGTTTCTGGCCGGCGTTGCTGCTCGCTCCGGTGTTGGTAGGTCTGGTCGGTGCACTGGTCGAGCGCTTCATGTTGCGCCGGGTGCACAAATTCGGCCATGTCCCCGAATTGTTGCTGACCTTCGGTCTGGCCTATCTTGTCGAGGAGTTCGTGCATCTGATCTGGGGCCGCTCGTCGGTGGATTACAAGATACCGGCCGAGCTCGACGGGCCGCTTTTCACTCTCTACACCACCACCTTCCCGATCTACAAGGGCTTCATGATGCTGGTGGCGCTCCTCATGTTGCTGGCGATATTCCTGCTTCTCACGCGCACCCGCATTGGCCTTGTGATACAGGCATCGCTGACCCATCCGGATACCGTCGAGGCGCTCGGGCACAATGTGCCGCGGGTGTTCATGCTGGTGTTCGGCGGCGGCTGCGCCCTGGCGGGTTTGGCCGGCGTGATCGGCGGCAACGCCTTTGTCACCGAACCCGGGATGGCGGTCGCGGTCGGTTCGATCGTTTTCGTGGTGGCCGTGGTGGGTGGCATGGGCTCGCTTGCGGGTGCCTTCATCGCTTCGCTCCTGATCGGCATCGGGCAGACCTTCGCGGTGGCGCTGGATTACTCGCTCATCAACCTGTTCGCGCAGGTCGGCCTGGCGGTCACGCCGCAAACCCCTTTCTACTCGCTGTGGAAAGTGACCATCGCGCAAGCCGCACCGATCCTGCCTTTCGTGCTGCTGGTACTCATCCTCATCTTCAGGCCCAAGGGCTTGATGGGCACCAGGGAAGGCTGAGGCATGTCCGTGCCCGCAAAACCGTTCAATCTCGCCCGCTGGTTGATCTGGGGCGGCTATGCCCTGGTGCTGCTGCTGCTCCCTCTGGTCTTCAACAAGGGCTTCGCGTTGACGCTGATGTGCCAGATCGGCACCATCATGATTTTTTCGCTGGCCTTCAACATGCTGCTGGGCCAGACCGGCATGCTTTCGTTCGGCCACGCGGTCTATGCAGGTCTGGGTGCCTACTTCGCCATTCACCTGCTCAACATGATCGGCCGCGGCCAGGTGCTGTTCCCGGTCAGCCTGTTGCCGCTGGTGGGCGGCGTGGCCGGGGCGTTTTTCGGCGTTCTGCTGGGCTACGTGACGACCAAGAAATCCGGCACACCGTTCGCCATGATCACCCTGGGCATTGGTGAACTGGTGTTCGCAATGTCGCTCATGTTTCCCGAATTCTTCGGCGGCGAAGGGGGCATTTCGAGCAATCGTGTGGCAGGCCCACCGCTGTTGGGCAGCATCACCTACGGCCCGCAGGTGCAGGTTTATTACCTGGTGGCAGCCTGGCTCTTTGTGTGTACCGCGGCCATGTACGCATTTACCCACACCCCTCTGGGGCGCATCGCCAACGCGGTGCGGGACAACCCCGAGCGGGTCGAATTCATTGGTTACGAAACACGCCTGGTGCGTTACCTGGTGCTGATCATCTCGGGCTTTTTCGCCGGCGTCTCCGGTGGCCTGGGCGCGATCAATTTCGAGATCGTCAGTTCCGAAAACGTCAGTTCCGTGCGTTCCGGCACGGTGCTGCTGTTCACCTTCATCGGCGGGGTGCCATTCTTTTTCGGGCCGATGATCGGCGCAGTGCTGTTCGGCCTCTTCGTCGTCGTGCTGGCGACCATCACCAAGGCCTGGCTGCTCTACCTGGGCCTGTTTTTCGTGTTGATGGTGATGTATTGCCCGGGTGGTATCGCCAGCCTGATCATGATGCAGTTTCCGCTCGTCAAGGCGCGCCGCTTCGGCGAGATTTTGCCGTCCTACCTGCTGGCCGCTGTCGCCACACTGGTGTTGATGGCGGCGCTGGTGCTGGGCGTGGAGATGATCTATCACTTGTCGCTGGAAGCGGCAACCGGTACCAAGAAGGTCCTGTTGGGCGTCGAGGTCGATATCGCCAGCGCCCCACCGTGGATCGCTTTCGCGCTACTGGCCGCGCTCGGCGCGGCCTTGTTCGTGCTTGCGCGCAGCAAGGTGACTGCCGCCTGGGATCGCATCACCGGCGATCCGGCGCAGGGGAAGATCGCATGAACCTCCAGCGATTATTGTGGCTGACCGATAGCAGGGCTTGCGCGTGACGGCCGCGATCGAACTCAAGGCTCTGCGCAAGTCGTTCGGCAATACCGCGATCATTCGCGGTGTCGATCTGGCGGTCGCCAAGGGCGAGCGCCATGCGGTGATCGGCCCCAACGGCGCCGGCAAGTCGACGCTGTTCAACCTGATCAGCGGCCGCTTCCCCTTGTCCAGCGGCGCCATCCTGCTCAACGGCAGCGACATCGCGGGCCTGCGTCCGTTCGAGATCAACCGGCGTGGACTGGCACGCAGTTTCCAGATCACCAACATATTCGCCAATCTGTCGGTGTTCGAGAACATCCGCTGCGCCGTGTTATGGCCATTGGGTTACAAGTATTCATTCTGGCGCGCCCTGTCCACCTTGAGGGACGCCAACGAGCGCGCCGACCGGATTCTTGAAGAGATCGGCATGCAGCGTCGCCGCGATGTGAAGGCCGGCCTCCTGACCTACGCCGAGCAGCGCGCGCTGGAGATCGGGGTGACCATCGCCGGCGGCGCCGACGTCATCCTGCTGGACGAGCCGACGGCCGGGATGAGTCGGTCGGAGTCGGACCATGCGGTCGAACTGATCCGCAAAGTCACCGTCGGCAAGACTTTGGTGATGGTCGAACATGACATGAGCGTGGTGTTCGGCCTGGCGGACCGTATCTCGGTGCTGGTCTACGGCGAAGTGATCGCCACCGACGTGCCGGAGCGGATTCGTGGCAACGCCGCGGTACAGGAAGCCTATCTCGGCACCTCGGTCACCGAAGGGGGGGACTGAAATGCTCACGGTGCGCGACCTGCATGCCTATTACGGCAAGAGCCATATCCTGCATGGCGTCAACCTCTCGGTCGGGCGCGGCGAGATCGTGAGCCTGCTGGGGCGCAACGGCGTCGGCCGCTCCACCACCATCAAGACCATCATGGGGCAGGTGACAGGCACCGGTTCGGTACGTTTCAAGGACGAGGAAGTGCTGGGGCGCAAGACCTATGAAATCGCGCACAGGGGCCTCGGCTACGTGCCCGAGAACCGCGACATTTTCCCCACCCTGACCGTCGAGCAGAACCTGATTCTCGGCATCAAGGGCAGAAGCGCCGGCAATTGGTCGCTGCACGACATGTATCAGCTTTTTCCGCGCCTCAAGGAACGCCAGCACACCGCGGCCGGCGTCATGTCCGGCGGCGAGCAGCAGATGCTGACCCTGTGCCGCACGCTGATGGGCGACCCGGAACTGATCATGATCGACGAGCCCACCGAAGGCCTGGCGCCGAAGATCGTCGAACTGGTCGGGCAGTACCTGCGCGAGCTCAAGAACCGCGGCGTATCGGTGCTGCTGGTGGAGCAGAAGCTGTCGATCGCGCTCGATATCTCCGATCGGCTTTATGTCATGGGGCACGGCTCGATCGTGTTCGAAGGCTCGCCCGCCGAGCTCAAGGCCAACGAGGCGATCCGCAAGGAGTGGCTCGAGGTCTGAGCGCCCCTGCCGTCTGGCTGGCGCCGCCTTGCATGGCGGGCATTGCGCCAGGGTAGCGAAGCGCCGGAGCCTGCCGGCAATAGCGGCGCAATGGGCCGCCGCCGGGTGGCAATCCTCATCCGGAAACGCGAAAATCCGAGTAGCATCGTGCAGTTCGGCGCTTTAGCATGCTGCGCGCACCCACCGAGGAGACAAGATGAGCAATTACACCCTGCACGGCGCGGTCGCCGTCATCAGCATGGCGAACCCGCCGATGAACACCATGTCGCAGGCCAACCGCAGCTTCGTCAAGGCCGCGTTCGACGCGGCCATTGCCGACCCGCAGGTCAAGGCACTCGTGATCACCGGCGCTGGCCGTGTGTTTTCCAGCGGTGCCGAAATCAAGGAATTCAACACCCCTGCGGCAAATGCGGCGCCGGGGTTGAACGAGGTCATTGCCGCCATTGAAGAATCGCCCAAGCCGGTGGTGGCCGCGGTGCACGGTGTTGCCATGGGGGGCGGGCTCGAATTGGCGCTGGGTTGCCACTATCGCGTCGGCAGCCCGGGCGCGCTCATCGCCTTGCCCGAGGTCAAGCTGGGCCTGTTGCCTGGCGCCGGCGGCACCCAGCGCCTGCCACGCCTGGTAGGTGTTGAACAAGCGCTCGAAATGATCGTGTCGGGCAACCCGGTGAAGTCGGAGAAGTTCGCAGCCGGCGGCCTGTTTGACGAAATGGCCAGCGGCGACCTGGTGGCAGCAGCCTGCGCGTTTGCCGAGAAGATGGCGGCCAAAGGCGCGCCGTTCAAGCGTGCACGCGACCTCGCCGCATCGGTAGCCAATCCTGCCGAGTTTTTCGCCGCAGCCAAGGCCAAAGTCGCCAAGGAATATCGCGGCTATCCGGCGCCGGCCAAATGTGTGGCCGCCGTCGAGGCCGCTTCGACCATACCTTTCGACGAGGGCATGAAGGTCGAGCGCGCCGCGTTTCTCGAACTGGTGGCGACCACCGAATCCAAGGCGATGCGCCATTTCTTTTTCGGCGAGCGCATGGTGGCGAAGATTCCCGACGTGCCCGAGGACACGCCCCTGCGCCCGATTGCGAGCGCGGCGGTGATCGGTGCCGGCACCATGGGTGGCGGCATCACGATGAACTTCATCAATGCCGGCATTCCGGTCACCCTGCTGGAAATGAAGCAGGACGCGCTCGACCGCGGCGTGGCGACGATCCGCAAGAACTACGAGAACACGGCGAAAAAGGGCCGCATGACGATGGACGAGGTGGAGATGCGCATGGGCCTCATCAAACCCACCTTGTCCTATGACGATCTGAAGAGCGCCGATATCGTGGTCGAAGCGGTGTTCGAGGACATGGCGGTCAAGGAAGTTGTGTTCAAGAAGCTCGATGAGGTGATGAAACAAGGCGCCATCCTGGCTTCCAACACCTCCACCCTGGACGTCAACAAGATAGCCGCGTTCACCAAGCGCCCGCAGGACGTGATCGGCACCCATTTCTTCTCGCCGGCCAACGTGATGAAACTGCTGGAGATCGTGCGTGGCGCCCAGACCGCCGGTGACGTGCTGGCCAGCACCATGAAGCTGGCGAAGACGATCAAGAAGATCGGCGTGGTGTCAGGCGTGTGCGACGGCTTCATCGGCAACCGCATGATCGAGCAGTATTCGCGCCAGGCCGGTTTTCTGCTGGAAGAGGGCGCCTCGCCCGAGCAGGTGGACCGCGCGATCGAGGCCATCGGTTTCGCCATGGGGCCGTTTCGCATGGGCGACCTGGCCGGCAACGACGTCGGCTGGTATATCCGCAAGCGTCGTTATGTCGAGAAGCCGCACATCCATTATTCGAAAACCGCCGACCTGATCTGCGAACAGGGGCGCTACGGCCAGAAGACCGGCGCCGGCTGGTACGACTACAAGCCCGGCGATCGCACCGCCCATGCGTCGCCGGTGGTGGCGGCGATCCTCGAGCAGCATCGCAAGGATCTCGGCATCACCGCGCGCGCCATCAGCGACCAGGAGATCGTCGAACGCCTGATGTATGCGCTGGTCAACGAAGGCGCGCTGATTCTCGAAGAGGGCATCGCCATGCGCGCGGTCGACATCGACATGATCTACATGACCGGCTACGGCGTGCCTTCGTATCTGGGCGGGCCGATGTTCTACGCCGATCGCAAGGGCCTGGCCAATGTGGTGGCATCGATGCAGCGCTTCGCGCAGAACCCCAAGGCCGATCCTGGATTCTGGACACCTGCGCCCTTGCTGGCGAAGCTGGCGGCTGAAGGCAAGACCTTCAGTTAGGTCGCAATCTGGAGCGGGCGACAGGAGTTCGAACACCGTATGCCAATCGTTGAACTGACGCCGGAGGAGAATATGCAACTGTTGCGCGAGCTTGAAACGAATCGCGCGTTCCTACTCCTCGCCTATCGGTCCAATCCGGCACTGTTGAAGCATGCCGATCCGGAAATCAGGCGCTTGTTCGAAATTGAAGACCATCAGAAGTTGGCAGCAGGCCACAAACAGTCCCCGTAAGTTGCATGAATCGCTGTTTGTCGGGCACTGCCGGACCGAAATCGCCATTTACCCATCACCGTTTTCAACAAATCATCAACAGGAGACTCTCATGACCGACGCAGTCGTTGTATCCACCGCCCGCACGGGCCTGGCCAAATCCTTCCGCGGCGCCCTCAACAACACCCACGGCGCCACCATGGGCGGGGCCGTCATCAAGGCCGCGATGGAGCGCGCCAAGCTCGATCCCGTAGAGGTCGAGGATGTGCTGATGGGCTGCGCCAATCCCGAGGGCGCCACCGGCATGAACATCGCCCGCCAGAGCGCACTCATGGCCGGCTGCCCGGTCACCGTTTCCGGTGCCACCGTCAACCGCTTTTGTTCCTCGGGCCTGCAAACCATTGCTTTGGCCTCGCAGCGCATCATCGCGGGCGAAGCCGACATTTTCGTGGCCGGCGGCGTGGAGTCGATCTCGTGCGTGCAAAACGAAATGAACAAGCACATGCTGCGCGACGAGAACCTGTTCGAGAAGAAGCCGGAGATCTACTGGAACATGCTGCAAACCGCGGAGATGGTGTCCAAGCGCTACAACATCAGCCGCGAGGCGCAGGACCGCTATGGCGTGGCCAGCGTGTTGCGCGCGGCAGCGGCGCGCGATGCCGGCAAGACGCGTGACGAGATCATCCCGATCACCGTCAACATGAAAGTGGTCGACAAGCAGACCGGTGTCGAGACCACCCGCGAGGTGATGCACGACAAGGACGAAGGCATTCGCGCCGACACCACCTACGAAGGCGTATCGCAGATCAAGCCGGCCTTCGAGGGCGGGGTGATCGCAGCCGGCAACGCGAGTCAATTTTCCGACGGCGCTTCAGCCGCGGTGGTGATGAATGCCAAGCTGGCCGAACAGCGCGGCTTGAAGCCCCTGGGTATCTATCGCGGCTTTGCCGTGGCTGGCTGTGAGCCCGATGAAATGGGCATCGGCCCGGTGTTCGCTATCCCGAAGCTGCTGAAGAAAGCCGGCCTGGCCATCAAGGACATCGGCCTATGGGAATTGAACGAAGCGTTCGCGGTGCAGGTGATTTATTGCCGCGACCAGTTGGGGATTCCGGATGACCGCCTGAATGTCAACGGTGGCTCGATCGCGGTCGGCCATCCTTACGGCGTGACCGGCGCGCGCCTGGTCGGCCATGCGCTGATCGAAGGCAAGCGCCGCGGCGTCAAGTACGTGGTGATCACCATGTGCGTGGGCGGCGGCATGGGCGCGGCCGGCTTGTTTGAAGTGGCCTGAGCCGCTTGGCTGAGATTGCGGATTGACCCTCTCCCGCCTGACGGGAGGGGGGACTTGGCGCCTGAATCACATGCAATCGAAACTCCTCTCGCGGCGCGATCTGGCATTCGTCTTGTACGAACTGCTGGATGCGCCGGCGTTGACGACGCGACCGCGCTATGCCGACCATTCGCGCGAGACCTTCGAGGCCGCGCTTGACCTGGCCGAGAAGATTGCCACCGACCATTTCGCGCCGCATAACCGCAAGAGCGACGAACAGGAGCCGGTGTTCGACGGCGAGCGGGTCAGCATGATTCCGGAAGTGGCGTCTGCGCTCAAGGCCTTCATCGACGCCGGGCTGATGGCCTCCGAGCACGACCACGACTACGGCGGCATGCAGTTGCCGCAGGTCGTGGCCAAGGCCTGCTTCGCGTTTTTCAATGCGGCCAACGTCGGCACCTCCAGCTATCCGTTTCTCACCATCGGCAACTCCAACCTGCTGCTCGATCACGGCTCGCCGCAACAGATCGATACCTTCGTGCGGCCCATGCTCACCGGGCGTTTCTTCGGCACCATGTGCCTGTCGGAACCGCAAGCCGGTTCCTCTCTTTCGGATATCCGTACCCGCGCGGAGCCGCAGCCCGACGGCAGCTACCGGGTGTTCGGCAACAAGATGTGGATTTCCGCCGGCGAGCACGAACTGGCTGAAAACATCATT
Source organism: Burkholderiales bacterium (assembly GCA_040382235.1). Taxonomy (GTDB): domain Bacteria; phylum Pseudomonadota; class Gammaproteobacteria; order Burkholderiales; family JAEUOS01; genus JAEUOS01. The sequence continues at coordinate 3,133 of JBEIFV010000122.1, read as the reverse complement.
CACCTGTTGCTGGCGAAGATTCCCGGCAGCCCGCCCGGGGTCAAGGGCATTTCACTTTTCATCGTGCCAAAGTTCCTGGTCAATCCCGATGGAGCGGTGGGTGAGCGCAACGACGTGGTACTCGCCGGCCTCAACCACAAGATGGGCTATCGCGGCACCTCCAACACGCTGCTCAATTTCGGCGAAGGCAAGTTCCGGCCGGCCGGCGCCGCCGGTGCCGTGGCTTACCTGGTGGGTGAAGCCAACCGCGGCCTGGGCTACATGTTCCACATGATGAACGAGGCCCGCATCGGCGTGGGCCTGGGCGCCACCATGCTGGGCTACACCGGTTACCTGCATGCCCTGGATTACGCACGCAACCGGCCACAGGGCCGCCATGCCGGCGCCAAGAACCCGCAATCACCACAGGTGCCGATCATCGAGCATGCGGATGTCAGGCGCATGCTGCTGGCGCAAAAGGCTTATGTCGAGGGTGCGCTGGCCCTGAATCTCTATTGCGCACGCCTGGTGGATGAGCAAAAAACAGGCGAGAGCGAACTTGCCAGGACCGAAGCCTCGCAGCTGCTGGATTTGCTGACGCCGATCGCCAAGTCATGGCCTTCACAATGGTGCCTGGAAGCCAACAGCCTTGCCATCCAGGTGCATGGCGGTTACGGCTACACCCGCGACTATCCGGTGGAGCAGTTCTATCGCGACAACCGCTTGAACCCGATCCACGAAGGCACGCACGGCATCCAGGGCCTCGACCTGCTGGGGCGCAAGGTGGCGCAGGCGGACGGTGCGCTGTTGCGCCTGCTCGGGCGCGAGATCGAGAAAACCTGCCGCGAGGCGCGCAGCCTGCGCGACACGGTGCAGTTCTCCAGGCAACTGGGCGAAGCTGTCGCGCGGCTCGGATTGACCACGCAAAAATTGCATGCCGCCGGCGACATCGACCGCACCCTGGCGAATGCCTCGACCTATCTCGAGATGTTCGGCCATGTGGTGCTGGCCTGGATCTGGCTCAAGAGCGCGGTGATCGCGGCTACGCGCCTGCGCGACGCTGCCGATGAGCCCGATTTTTATCGCGGCAAGCTGCAGGCGGCAAAGTTCTTTTTCCACTGGGAGCTGCCGAAAACGCTGCAGTGGTGCGACTTGCTCGACTCGCTTGACAGCACCACCCTTGAGATGCACGACAACTGGTTCTGAACCCTTGAAAGTTACCAAATGAGTCTCAAAAAACTGATGGACCTGAGTGGCCGCGTGGCGATCGTCACCGGCGGCTCGCGAGGCCTGGGCTTGCAGATCGCCGAGGCGCTGGGCGAAATGGGCGCCGCCGTGGCGATCACCGCACGCAAGGCCGCCGAACTCGAAGAGGCACGCGCACATCTGGCGGCCCAGGGCCTCGATGTGCTGACCATTCCCTCCGACCTGGGCAAGCCCGAGACACCGGCGGCGATCGTGGCCTCCGTGATGGCGCGTCACGGCAAGATCGATATCCTGGTCAACAATGCCGGCGCCACCTGGGGGGGGCGAACGCGGAAGATCATCCGCTCGACGCCTGGATGAAGCTGGTCAACCTGAACTTGACCGGCAACTTCCTGTTGTGCCAGCAAGTGGCCAAGGCATCGATGATCGCGCGCAAGTACGGCCGCATCATCAACATCGCCTCGGTGGCCGGCCTGGGGGGCAACCCGACGCAGATGGAAGGCACCATCGCCTACAACACCACCAAGGGCGGCCTGGTCAATTTCACGCGCGCGCTGGCGGCCGAATGGGGCAAGCACAACATCACCGTCAACGCCATTTGCCCGGGCTTCTTTCCGTCGAAGATGACGCGCGCCACCCTTGCCACCCACGAAAAATTCTTCATCGACGCAACCCCGCTTGGCAAGCTCGGCGGCGACGAAGACTTGAAGGGCGCGGCGGTGCTGTTCGCTTCCGACGCCGGCGGTCACATCACCGGTCAATGCCTGGTGGTCGACGGTGGAGCGATAGTGGTATGAAGGCGCCCTGAGATGGACGATGCACTGAAGCGGGTACATTTTAAGGAGGTCACGCGCGACCCGATGTCGCTCAGGCACGTGCCTTTCATCGACCACCTGGGTGTGATCATCGAGAGCATGGAGCCCGGTCGCGCCGTGCTTTCGCTGACGCCGCGGCCCGAGCATTTCAATTCCTGGGGCGCGGTGCACGGCGGGGTGGTGATGACCTTGCTCGACATCTGCATGGCGGTCGCGGGGCGCTCCTACGATCCTGTCAACCTGTCCGGAGTGACGGTCGACATGAGCGTGAGCTTCATCGCCCCCGGGCGCGGCAAGCAACTGGCTATCGGTACGGTGATGGCGCGCTCGACCACCCTGTGGCGCTGCGAAGCCGAAATCCGCGCCGCCGCCGACAACGCACTGGTGGCCAAAGCCATCGGCACTTTCAAATTCAAGAACCTCGCGCGTTCGTCGAAGCAGCCGATTGGCGACGCGTGAAATCGAAGGAGTTGCAATGAGCACACAGAACAAGCAAATTCATCTGGTCAAGCGTCCGCAGGGCGAACCCGATGCGTCATGTTTCGCATTGGTCGAGCAAACCCTGGGCGAGCCCGGCCCGGGCCAGGTGCTGGTCAGAAACCGCTTTCTCTCGCTCGACCCCTACATGCGCGGGCGCATGGACGACGCCAAGTCCTACTCGCAGCCGCAAGCATTGAACGAAGTGATGATCGGCGCCACCGCGGGTGAAATCCTGGCTTCGAATCACCCCGATTTCAAGCCGGGCGACAGCTTTGCCGCCAAGTTCGGCCTTGGCTGGCAGACCCATGCGATCGTCGAGGGTAAACAAATCCTCAAGGTCGATGCATCGAAGGTGCCGCTGTCGTATTACGTGGGCCTGTTGGGCATGCCCGGCGCCACCGCCTGGTACGGCACCATGAAAATCCTTGAACCGGCCGCCGGCCAGACCCTGGTCGTCACCGCAGCCACCGGCGCGGTCGGCGGGGTAGTGGGCCAGTTGGCGAAAGCGGCCGGCGCGCGCGTGGTCGGGGTCGCGGGCGGCCGGGCCAAGTGCGACTATGCGGTCAGCGACTTGGGCTTCGACGCCTGCGTCGACTACAAGGTGGCCGGCTGGAAAGAGGCGCTCAAGGCGGTGGTGCCTGCCGGCATCGATC
>JBEIFV010000121.1:0-17981 GCA_040382235.1 Burkholderiales bacterium | reverse complement strand
CGTTCTCGTGCAACTCCGTGACGCGAGCCAGGTTCTTTTCGGCCAAGGCAAAATCCGCTACCGCCCGGCCGGAATCGGCCTGCGCCTGGCCAAAATCCGGCGAACCCACATAGGCCAGCACCTGCCCGGCCTTGACTTGCTCCCCCGGCTGCGCGCTGATACGCAGCACGCGGCCGGCGAATGGTGCGTATACCCGCACCGTGCGATTTTCGTCCCACACCAGCCTGGCGGTCAGCTCGACCCCGGACTCGGCCAGCGTCGCCACCGGTGCCAGTGACAGCGCCGCCAGTTGCGGGCTGTCGGAGGCAAAGGTCACCACCGCGCCGCTTACCTTGGGATTACTCGCCGCCGGCGCCGGCGCAGGCTTGTCGCCGCACCCAGCCAATGCGAGGCTGAGACACAACAGCAGCCGAATGAATGCGGAATCACCCAATTTTTCTTTCTCCCCGTTCGGTTCTGTCAGCGCCGCGCTCTTGCCCCGGCGCACGCGCATCGGCAATCGGCCCACTGCGAGAAAAATGATGATGCTTGTCAGTCGGCGCGGTACGCCAACATGCCTCGCCCAAGATCAAACGCGGTCAGCGCCTTGGCATAGTCAGCGCGCGCATTCGCGGCATCGCTTTGAATCGAATTGAGCACGCGGCGCGCGTCGAGCAGATCCATCACGCCAATCGCCCCGTTCCTGAAGGCAAACTCCGCCGCAGTCGCGGTGCGGGCAGCCTCGGCCAACAGTTCGCTCTCGAAGCGCACCAGTCGCTCGCGCGCCGCCGCCAGTTCGCCGGCGGCACGCTGCACCTCGGCGCGCGCCTGGGCTCGCACCTGTTCGAGAACGTCGCGCGCCACATACCAATCGGCTTGCGCGCGTGCAACTTCACCTTCGTAACGGTGGCGCATGAACAGGGGAATCGAAAGCGCGACCCCGAAACTGTTGCCGGTTCCCTGATTGTTGGCATCGGCCTGATTCGGCCAATGCTCAACCTGCGCCCCCACCGAAACGTCGCGGATGCGCAACGACTGGGCGAGTGCCCGTGCCTTGTCGGCCGCCTCCACACGCGCACGCGCAGCCCGCACATCGGCGCGGCCTTCGATTTCCTCTTCGGTAGCCTGCATCGGGCCGGCTACCTGCAACTTGGGCCAAGGCGAGGTGGCGCGCATCGCGGCAACATCGACCGCGATACCAAGCAGGTAGCCAATTGCAACCCTCACGCGCGCAAGCTCCGCGGCTGCGGCCCGAGCGTCATTCTGCGCTCGCAATGCGTCAACCCGGATGCGCGCCACATCCGCTGCCGCAAGGTCGCCAGCCTTCAAACGTAGTTGTGCCGCATCGACCGTTCTGCCGAACAGGCGCGCCGCTTCGGCCGAACTTGCGGCTTTTTCCTGTGCGGCCAACAGATCAAAATAGGCGCTGCGCAATGCCAGCAACTGCTGCCGCGCCACCTCCGAAACGTCTTCACTGGCGGCCGCTTCAAAGCCTTGTGCGGTTTCGATGCGCAATCGTGGTTTGTCGCCGCGCTCGATCAACTGGTCAAGGCGCACCACTGAATCAACGGTTTTGCCACGTAGGCCGCCGGCGCCGATGCCGCGGTTCGGATTGATGTTTTGCAGCGCCACACTCAGCTGCGGATTGGGGCGTTGCGCAGCAATGACAACGCCGGCCTGCGCTTGCTCCAGCAGGCGTCGGGCCAGGGCGATTTCGCGATTGTGTCGGGCCAGAAGTCCTTCCGCTTGAAACAGTGTCAGGGCGCCCAGTTCGGCGTTTTCCTGAGCCAAGGCCACCGGGCAAGCAAGCGCCTGCGCGACGACGAGAGCCGCCAAAGTGCATGGGCGCAACAGGCAAAAGGGCATGGGTTGAGAAGTATACTGCCGAGGTAATAGGCCATTAGCCGGTCAATTGCAAAACACGGTTACGAAGACGCTGAACAAGTCCCTGGAACACGGTCTGTCGAACGAAGAGACCTTTCGATTCAACATGTTGCCAGAGCGGCTTCCCGACCTACGGACATGCCCAGTGTTTCCTTAACGGGCGGCAACCCAGTGCCGGCCGGAACAGGCAGCGGGTCGGGGGTCTGCATGAACGAACGCGCCTGCAAGATAAGTGAATGCTTCTCATTGAAGTGGCGCGATGAGCAACATTTGCCGGCGATTGCGCCAAAGGAACTGTAGAAGCATGCGCATTCTCGGCATCGAAACTTCATGCGACGAAACCGGCGTTGCCTTGTATGACTCACGCCGCGGCCGCACCCGACCGCTGGACGGCCTGTTGGCGCAAGCGCTGTATTCGCAAGTGCGCATGCATGAGGACTACGGCGGGGTGGTGCCCGAACTCGCCTCGCGCGACCACATTCGCCGGGTGCTCCCCTTGGCGCGCCAGGTGCTCGATGAAGCCGGCGTCGCATCCGGGGAGCTCGATGCGATCGCCTACACCCAGGGTCCTGGCCTGGCCGGCGCCCTGCTGGTCGGCGCCGGCACGGCCTGTGGCATGGCCTGCGCGCTTGGCGTGCCCGCACTCCCGGTGCATCACCTCGAAGGCCACTTGTTGTCGCCATTGCTTTCCAACTTGCCGCCGGCATTCCCCTTCGTCGCATTGCTGGTATCGGGCGGACATACCCAACTGATGCGTGTCGCAAGCGTCGGACGTTACGAGTTGCTGGGCGAATCGGTCGACGATGCGGCCGGCGAAGCGTTCGACAAGAGTGCCAAATTGCTTGGCCTGGGCTATCCGGGTGGCCCGGCCTTGAGCGCGCTGGCCGAACGCGGGGTCGCCGGCCGGTTTCACCTGCCGCGCCCCTTGCTGACATCCGCCACCCTGGATTTCAGCTTCAGCGGCCTGAAAACCGCGGTTCTGTCGCTGGTGCGCCAGCAGGACGGCGCCGTGGATGCCCATGCCGACATCGCGCACGCGGTCGAAGACGCCATTGTTGACGTGTTGATCGCCAAATCGCTGCGCGCGCTCAGGGCTACCGGACTGGATCGCCTGGTGATCGCCGGCGGTGTATCGGCCAATCGGGTATTGCGGGCTCGGCTGGAGGCGGCGGCTGTAGCGGAAAAATTTTCGGTTTTCTATCCGGAGCTGGCGTTGTGCACTGACAACGGCGCGATGATCGCCTTTGCCGCAGCCTGCCGCGCGGAAACGAACCTAAGCCCGGGCCACTACGATTTCGAGGTGCGGCCGCGCTGGAACCTGGCCACGGCGTAGCGGCCTTCCTGACCTGCAGCGCGGCGGTCCGTCACGGCTTGGCCTTGGCTCCCAGGCGTGTTTCGGTGCCGGCCAACAATTTCCCGATGTTTGCCCGATGGCGCCAGACCAGCAACGCGGACATCATGACAATCGCCAACGTGGTCAAGCCAAAGGGCCAATAGGCTGCATGGAAGAACACAGCGAACAATGCCGACAGGAGCGCCGCAAGCGAGGAAAAGCGAAAAAAAATGGCGACGATGAGCCACGTCGCCAGCGTCGCCAGGCCCAGGTGAAGGTCAATCGCAACCAATACCCCCAGTGCGGTCGCCACGCCCTTGCCGCCTTGAAAACGGAAAAACAGCGGGTACAAGTGCCCGAGAAATACCGCAATCGCCGCAACCGCAATGCCGGCTTCGCCCACACCGAAGCGCTGTGCGTAAGTCTGTGCCAAAAAGACTGCGAACCAGCCTTTGAAGGCATCACCGGCGAGTGTCAGCACTGCGGCCAACTTGCTGCCAGAGCGCAGCACATTGGTGGCGCCGGGATTGCCCGAGCCATAGGTGCGCGGATCGGCCAGGCCAAGCGCCCTGGTCACGATCACTGCGAACGAAATCGACCCGATTAGATAAGCAATGACCCCGAACAATAGACTCATCATGGCTTTCTTCTAGAATGACCGCGAACGACACCAATTTTAACAATATGGACCTGATCTTCATTCGCAATCTGAGCGTGACGACCGTCGTGGGTCACTATGCGCGTGAGCGCGAGGCCAGGCAAAGGCTTGAATTCAACATCGAACTGGCAATTCCCGGCGACGCGGTTTTTCAAAGCGACAAGCTGGCCGACACCGTGAACTACGCTGCTGTGGCCAATTACATCAAGCAGGAGTGCGACCTGCACCACTTCAAACTGCTCGAACGCATGGCTGACCATCTGGCGCGCGGTATCGTGCTGGAGTTCAAGACACCGTACGTCAAGCTCGCGGTCGCCAAGATTGGAATTCTGGCGGCAGCCCGCGAGGTGGGCGTGATGGTCGAGCGCCGCGCACCCGCATAGATCGCCGGCGGGCCGGGGCGAGCACTCCGCGCAAGCGCTGTGACCGCGGGTTTTCCCATGGCCGTGCACGCTGTTCATGGAGAACAGGCCCCTCGTGCCGACGCAATTCCCACCCACAATATATTGATAAATATTTGCTTTTGGATCAGCATATGGTATTCCTTGTTTGGATGCCTCCTGCACAATCAACAAACTCCGGAGACCTGCGGCGTTGACATGGCGGGGCAAATCCAAACACTCGCGACAGAACTATCGTCATCCGTTTCGGTCTGATGGACGTTGAAGGCAAGAATCAGGCTCAGCGTTTCCCGAAGCCGGCTGTGGTGGATGGCAGTGAACTGCGGCGGATCGCATTTGTGTCGGATTGCAAAATAGGCGCACTTTATGCGTCCTCCTTGCAAGGTGCGAGCGGGAACATCTGTGCAAGGCTGAATTTGTAAACGGCCACATGCCGCGCTCTTTTGCCCGCCCCGCTATTGATAAACCATTTGAGGAGGCCGCATGGACGTCATCAGCAATTTCGCCGCCCGTTTCGAGCGCACGCGCGAGGAGGAACTTTCCCTCGAAGACTACCTGGACACATGCAAACGCGACCCGATGGCTTATGCCACTGCGGCCGAGCGCATGCTGTCGGCAATCGGCGAACCGGAGTCGGTGGATACGCGCAACAACCCGGCGCTGTCGCGCATCTTCGCCAACAAGATCATCAAGATCTACCCGGCCTTTCGTGAATTTCACGGCGCCGAGGAAGTCATCGAACAAGTGGTTTCGTACTTTCGCCACGCAGCCCAGGGGCTGGAAGAAAAGAAGCAGATCCTGTACCTGCTGGGCCCTGTCGGCGGCGGCAAGTCATCCATCGCCGAGCGCCTCAAGCAGTTGATGGAGCGGGTGCCCTTTTATTCGATCAAGGGATCGCCGGTCAATGAATCGCCGCTCGGCCTGTTCGAACCGGATGAGGACGGCCGCATTCTCGAAGACCAATACGGAATCCCCCGGCGCTACCTGACCCGTATCCTGTCGCCGTGGGCGGTCAAGCGCCTCGAAGAGTTCGGCGGCGACATCCGCCGTTTTCGCGTGGTGCGACGCTATCCGTCGATTCTCAAGCAGATCGCGATCGCCAAGACCGAGCCGGGTGACGAAAACAACCAGGATATTTCTTCCCTGGTGGGCAAAGTCGACATTCGCAAGCTGGAAACTTTTGCCCAGGATGATCCGGATGCATACAGCTATTCGGGTGGCCTGTGCCTGGCCAACCAGGGCCTGCTCGAATTCGTCGAGATGTTCAAGGCGCCGATCAAGGTGCTGCACCCGCTCCTGACCGCCACCCAGGAAGGAAACTTCAAGGGCACCGAGGGCTTCGGCGCCATTCCCTTCGACGGCATCGTGCTGGCGCACTCCAATGAGAGCGAGTGGAAGGCGTTTCGCAACAACAAGAACAACGAGGCGTTTCTCGACCGTATCTACATTGTCAAGGTGCCGTACTGCCTGCGCGTGTCGGAGGAGGTGCACATCTACGAAAAGCTGATTCGCAATTCCTCACTGGCCAAGGCCACCTGCGCCCCCGGCACACTCAAGATGATGGCCCAGTTCGCAATACTCACGCGCCTGGCCGAACCCGAGAATTCAAGCCTGCTGTCCAAGATGCAGGTCTACGACGGTGAAAACCTCAAGGATACCGACCCCAAGGCCAAGAGCTACCAGGAATATCGCGACTACGCCGGTGTCGACGAAGGCATGAGCGGCGTATCGACGCGCTTCTCGTTCAAGATACTGTCCAAGGTGTTCAATTTCGATTCCGCAGAGGTCGCCGCAAACCCTGTGCACCTCATGTACGTGCTGGAGCAGCAGATCGAGCGCGAGCAGTTTCAAGGCGAGTTGGAACAGAAGTACCTGGCCTATGTCAAGGAACAGTTGGCGGCGCGCTATGCCGAATTCATCGGCAAGGAGATCCAGACCGCCTACCTCGAGTCTTACTCGGAGTACGGCCAGAACATTTTCGACCGCTACGTCACCTACGCCGACTACTGGATCCAGGACCAGGAATACCGCGACACGGACACCGGCGAAAGCTTCGACCGGGTCGCACTCAACGCCGAACTGGAGAAGATCGAGAAGCCTGCAGGCATCAGCAACCCCAAGGATTTTCGCAACGAGATCGTCAACTTCGTGCTGCGGGCACGCGCCAACAACGGCGGCAAGAACCCGGCCTGGACCAGCTACGAAAAGCTGCGCACGGTGATCGAAAAGAAAATGTTCTCCAATACCGAGGAGCTGCTGCCGGTGATCTCGTTCAATGCCAAGGCCAGCGCCGACGAGCAGAAAAAGCACGAGGATTTCGTCAACCGGATGGTCACCAAAGGCTATACGCCCAAGCAGGTGCGCCTGTTGTGCGAATGGTACCTGCGCGTCAGGAAGAGTTCGTAGGATCGACGCACCGCGTGCGGTGCTGCGCCGCACGCAACGCGAACCCGGAGAAACTCATGCTGCAGCAGATCATCGACCGGAGGCTGGCGGGCAAAAACAAGTCCATCGGCAACCGCGAGCGTTTCCTCAAGCGCTACCGCGAGCAAATACGCGATGCAGTGCGGCGCGCCGTCAGCGGCCGCAGCATTCGCGACATCGACAAGGGCGAGACGGTCACCGTTCCGCGCAAGGACGTATCCGAACCAAGCTTCCGTCACGGTACCGGCGGCAACCGCGAGTACGTGATTCCCGGCAACAAGGACTACGCGCGTGGCGACCGCATCGAGCGCCCAAAGAGCGGAGGCGGCGCAGGCGGTGGCAAGGCCAGCCGCGACGGTGAAAGCGAGGACGACTTCACCTTCAGCCTGTCGCGCGAAGAGTTCATGCAGTACTTTTTCGAGGATCTGGCGCTGCCGAACATGGTCAAAACCCGTCTGGCCGAGACCCCGGAATTCAAGTATCGGCGCGCCGGCTTCACCGGCGACGGCACTCCCAACAACATCAGCGTGATTCGTTCGATGCGCGGTGCATTGGGCCGGCGCATCGCGCTGGGTGGCGAGCACCGGCGCGAACTCCGGGAGTTGCGCGCGCAACTGGTTTTGGCACAGCGCAATCCGCAGACGCTGCCCGACGAAGTCGCCGCGCTCGAGGCGGAGATCGCGCGACTCACGCGCCGCCTGGCGCGCATTCCCTATCTCGACCCGATCGACCTGCGCTACCGTAACCGGGTCAAGGTACCGCAGCCGGTCAGCAAGGCCGTCATGTTCTGCGTGATGGACGTGTCAGGCTCGATGGACGAGGCGCGCAAGGACATCGCCAAGCGTTTCTTCATCCTGCTCTACCTGTTTCTGACCCGCCACTACGACAAGACCGAAGTGGTTTTCATCCGTCACCATACGCAGGCCGATGAGGTCGACGAGCACGAGTTCTTCCATGCCACCGAATCCGGCGGCACGGTGGTATCCAGCGCGCTCACGCTGATGCATGACATCATTGGCGCACGCTACGCAGCCGCTGAATGGAACATCTACGCGGCGCAGGCCTCGGATGGCGACAACTGGGGGCAGGATTCGACCAAATGCCGCGAGTTGTTGACCGAAAGCATCTTGCCGCTGTTGCGCTATTTCGCCTATGTGCAGGTGGCACAGGGCGAGCAGAGCCTGTGGGAGGAGTACACGCGCATCGCAGCCGACGTTCCACATTTCGCCATGCGCATGATCGCCGGGGCCGCCGACATTTACCCCGTGTTTCGCGACTTGTTCAAGAAGGAGATACAGGCGTGAGTTCGCTTCCGCACGGCGAGTCGCCGCCTGGGCGCGCGGTCGCGCCACTGCCGTGCCCATCCGAGTGGTCGTTCGAACTCATCGAGCTCTACCACGACGCGATCGCCCGCACCGCCCGGCGCTTCGGCCTCGATACTTACGCAAACCAGCTCGAAGTCATCACCGCCGAGCAGATGATGGACGCCTACGCCTCGGTAGGCATGCCGGTCAACTACCGCCATTGGTCGTTCGGCAAGCAGTTCATCGCCACCGAGCGCAGTTATCGCCGCGGCCAGATGGGGCTGGCCTACGAGATCGTGATCAATTCCGATCCCTGCATCGCCTATCTGATGGAGGAAAACACCCTGCCCATGCAGGCACTGGTGATCGCCCATGCCGCCTACGGGCACAATTCTTTCTTCAAGGGCAACTACCTGTTTCGCATGTGGACCGACGCCTCCTCGATCGTCGACTATCTGGTGTACGCACGCGCCTATATCGCCGAATGCGAGGAACGCCACGGCCTGGAGGCGGTCGAGCAGACGCTCGACTCCTGCCATGCGCTGATGGACCACGGCGTCGACCGTTACCGCCGACCGCAAAAGCTTTCGCTTGCGCAGGAACAGATGCGCCGAGCCGAGCGCGAGGTATACCTGCAACAGCAGGTGAATGATTTGTGGCGCACTCTGCCGCGCGCTGCCGACCGCAAGGTGGAAGAAGCACGTCGACGTTTCCCCGAGGAGCCGCAGGAGAACCTGCTGTATTTCATTGAAAAGCACGCGCCGCTGCTGGAACCATGGCAGCGCGAAATCGTGCGCATCGTGCGCAAGGCGGCCCAGTATTTCTATCCGCAGCGCCAGACCCAGGTGATGAACGAAGGCTGGGCCACGTTCTGGCATTACACGCTGTTGAACAGCATGTATGAAGAGGGCTTGCTCACCGACGGCTTCATGCTCGAATTCCTGCAGTCACACACCAATGTGGTGGCCCAACCACCTGGCGGGCGCATCAATCCGTATGCGCTGGGCTTCGCCATGTTCAGCGACTTGAAGCGGATTTGCGAAGCGCCCACCGACGAGGATCGCCGCTGGTTCCCCGACATCGCCGGTTCCGACTGGATCAAGACCCTTGACTATGCGATGCGCAATTTCAAGGATGAGAGCTTCGTCGGCCAGTATCTCTCACCCGAATTGATGCGGCGCTTCAGGCTGTTCGCTGTGCGTGACCATGAGTCGGAAGCTGAACTGGAGGTTGCCGCGATCCATGACGACGCCGGCTATCGCCATTTGCGCGAGGCGCTGGCGCGCCAGTACGACATCAATCACCGCGAACCGAACATCCAGGTGTGGTCGGTGGATACCCGCGGCGACCGCTCCCTGACTTTGCGCCATGTGCAACACGCCGGCCGTGCACTCAACGACGAGGCCGACGAGGTACTGAAACACGTGGCGCGGCTATGGGGCTTCCGGGTGATTCTCGAAAGCGTCGACGCCGATGACCGCCAGCGGCGGCGCCTGGAGGCCGCGCCGCCCCCCTCTTGAGGCGCTGCGCGGCTCAATTGTCGAGAGCGGCCTCGACCTCAGTCACTGGCAACACGCGCGTCAGATCGACCGGGTCCATGCCGATGAGATAGCCGCGGCGCCCGCCGTTGATGTAGATCTTCGGCAACGCGAGGATCGACTTCTCCACATACACCGGCATCGGCTTGCGCGTGGCGAACGGCGAAGTGCCCCCCACCAGGTAGCCGGAGTGGCGGCTGGCGACCGCAGGTTCGCATGGCAAAACGCTCTTGACACCGATCCGGCGCGCCAGGTTCTTGGTCGATACCTTGCGGTCACCATGCATCAGCACGATCAGGGGGCGCGCCTTTTCGTCCTCCATGACCAGGGTCTTGACCACGACATGTTCGTCAACGCCCAGTTCCCGTGCCGAGACCTGCGTACCGCCGTGCTCCTCATAGTTATAGGGGTGCTCGGTGAACGTCACTGCCTGGCGTTTCAGGAAGGCGGTAGCGGGCGTCTCGGATATGTGGGGCTTCTTGGACATGGCTTGCAGGAGACAGTTCAAATGGGTATCAACGTAGGTTGCCGCCGAAGGACTCCGCTTCAGGCGCGCGGATGGTGTACCGCATGCAACTGCTTCAAGCGGGCACGTGCAACATGGGTATAGATCTGGGTGGTGGAAATGTCGGCATGACCCAGCAGCATCTGCACCACCCGCAGATCGGCACCGTGGTTGAGCAGATGGGTGGCAAACGCATGGCGCAAGGTGTGGGGTGAAAGCAATGCAGGTGGAATGCCGGCAACCAACGCAAAGCGCTTGACGCAATGCCAGAAGTTGTGACGCGTCATTGCCGTACCGCGTGCTGTGACAAAAAGTGCATCGGAGGCGCGCCCCGCAAGGAGCGCCGGCCTTGACTTGGCCAGATAGCGCTCAATCCAGTCGGCGGCCTCCTCGCCAAACGGTACCAGCCGCGTTTTCGCGCCTTTGCCCGATGCCACCCGCACCACCTGGTCGGACAGGCTGGCCTCATGCACCTTGACTGCCACCAGTTCGGAAACCCGCAGACCGCTCGCGTACAACAGCTCAAGCATGGCGCGATCGCGCAAGCCGAGCGGGCTGCCAACATCGGGCGCGGCCAGCAGATGTTCGACATCGGCCTCCGAGAGAGTCTTGGGAAAGCGCAAGGCCTGCTTGGCGGAATCGAGATTGGAGGTCGGATCCGTACTACGCCTGTTCTGGCGCACCATCCAGCGATAAAAGCGCTTCGCAGCCGACAGCCGGCGATTGCTGCTGGCAGGCTTGGCGCCGCCGCTGTGGCGAGCGCCGATATATGCGGTGAGTTCGGCTTCACCGGCTTGTGACAGGCTCGCATCGCGTACTCCAAGCCAGGCGGCCAGTTGCGAGAGGTCGCGCCGGTAGGCGTCGAGCGTAAGGCGCGCAAGCCCGTCCTCCAGCCATGCCGCATCACAGAATTCATCGATCAGGATGCGGTCCGCCTCAAGCATAGCCGGGCACCTTCTCATGACACAGCAGCCAGCGCTTGACGTCAAGATGAAAGCCGTTGCCGTCACGCCGCGCAAAGCCGCCAATGCCGCCCGCGGCGAGTACGCGATGACACGGCACCACCAACGGAAACCAGTTGGCGCCGCAGGCCTGACCGACGGCACGCGGTGCGCTGCGGATGCGCCGCGCGACTTCACCGTAAGTCAGGGTCGATCCGGCCGGAATGGCAGCGATCACGCGCCACACCGTTTGCTGAAAGTCACTGCCGCGCGGCGCCAGCGGCAGATCAAATCCAAATGCGGCATCTGCCAGATAAGCCTGGATCTGCGAGGCCGCTTGGCGCGCCAGTCCGGCCGGCGCCGCCAATGGCTTGACAGACGGAGGCAAATAAACCAGTTCGGTCACTGCGCCACCGGCCACGCGCACACCGATGCCGCCAAATGGCGCACGCACCACGGCATCAAAGCGCAGGTCGATGGCCATGTGACTCGACCTGCACGCCACCCCGGTCAGGAAGACTGACCGAGCATGGCGGCCTTGAGCGAGCGATCCACCGGCTTGTCGCCCAGCCAGATTTTCAGCAGGGCCCGGTAAAAGTCCTCGCCTGCGATCGACTTGCCGCGCGGCGCACCATCGATGGCGATGCGAATTCCGGCATCCGGCAGGTAGTCGAGCGTAACCACGCTTTTCTCCCTGGCTGCGCCGACCGTATCCATGGTGGCCTTGAGTTCATCGATCTGCGACTTGAACTGGGTGCGCTCGGCCTCGGAAAGGTTGGCCGCAAGGCCGTCGTTCATGGCGCCACCGAGTTGCTCGGCCGTGAGGTCGCGCAACATGTGCAAGGCCACGCGCTTGGGGCCTCGCTGCGCGATCACCTCGGCAGCAGCCGGCTTCTTTTCGGTCACATAGATTGCCCCCACGTACACCTTGAAGACGGCACGGGTGCGAATTCCGGCACCATTGAGCTGAAGATCGACGCCGCCAAGCCTCACCGTGTCTGCAACCGCGATACCGCCGACTTCGACTGCGTGTGCCCCTGTGGTGCCACAGACCAGAGCCGCGACTGCGAGCCAATGCGTGGTTTTCATTTACTCTCTCCATGGGGATGCGTTGTGCCAATGATTATGCCGCGAACCCGGCCGCACGGTGGTATTCTCTGCGCCTTTCGTTTTTCACCCCTTTTGAAGGAGCTACACATGCCCAAGGCAATTCGCATCCACAAGAACGGTGGCCCGGAAGTACTGGTCTGGGAAGAGCTTGCAGTTGGCGATCCCGGCCCCGGCCAGGCGCGGGTTCGGCACCACGCGGTGGGCCTGAATTTCATCGACATCTACTTTCGGACCGGCCTCTACCCGTCGCCGTCGATGCCTGCGGGTCTGGGCTCCGAGGGTGCAGGAGTGGTAGAAGCGGTAGGCCCGGATGTGACCCACGTCAAGGTCGGTGATCGGGTTGCCTATGCCGGCGGCGGCAATGGCGCCTATGCGGAAGCACGGGTGATGCCCGCCGGCGTTTTGGTCAAGCTGCCCGAAGCGATCAGCTTCGAGCAGGGTGCGGCCATGATGCTGCAGGGCATGACGGTACAGTATCTGATCAAGCAGTCCTATGCGGTAAAGGCGGGCGACACCGTGCTGTGGACCGCAGCTGCCGGCGGCGTCGGCCTGTTCGCCATGCAGTGGCTCAAGGCGCTTGGCGTGAGCGTGATCGGCACCGTCTCGAGCGACGCCAAGGCGGAGGTCGCGCGCACCTACGGTTGCACGCACACCATCGTGACTTCACGCGAGGACACCGCCGCGCGCGTCAAGGAAATCACCGGCGGCAAGGGTGTGCCGGTGGTGTACGACTCGGTCGGCAAGGATTCCTGGGACAGCTCACTGAACTGCCTGCGCCCATTGGGCTACATGATCAGCTTTGGCAATGCATCCGGTGCGGTGCCGCCGGTCAACCTGACCGTGTTGTCGCAAAAGGGCTCGATCTACGTGCAGCGGCCGACTCTGATGACCTACGTGGCCGAGCGCGCCCGCCTCGAAAGCATGGCCGCCGACCTGTTTGGCGTAGTTGCCAACGGCCAGGTCAAGGTCAATATCAATCATCGCTACGCACTCAAGGATGCCGGCTTGGCACAGGCCGATCTGGAAGGCCGCAAGACCACCGGTTCGGCAGTGCTGGTGCCTTGATGGAAGCCTGAAAAAGGCGCATCCAGTCCGCCAGTCGCTATTGCGGCCGGGCGGATTAGGCGCTCCCCGGCATGAACGCCCGCCCGGCTGCTGGCCAGTCCCCAGGCGCTGGAACCATCGGCTCCTGATGCACCTACGCGCTGATTGCGCCATTGTGTATCCACGCCCGTCTGCCGGGCGTCGCCGCACTGCAGTGCCGCCCCGGACAAGAACCTGCGGCCTTCTTTTTTCGGCCAAGCCAACGGCTGCGCCAGACGATTGCCCGCCACGAACAAGGCTCAGCTCTTCATTCGATTGATGCGCACCACTTCCTGCAGGCGGCGCAGGGCGCGCATCACGCGTGCCAGATGGGCGCGGTCCGCCACCTCGATGGCGAATTCCATGATCGCGTAGTTGCCGGTTTCATCATCCTCGGTATGCACGTTGGTGATGTTGGTGTCGGTCGCGGTCAACTCGGACGCCACCTTCGCGAGTATGCCGCGACCATTGGTCACCAGGGCTCGAATGCTCACACCGAAGTGTTTGTCCGGTTCCGGATCCCAATCCACATCCACCCAGTTGTCCGGCTCCTTGCGGCGCGACTTGGAGATCGTCTTGCAGTCATGGGTGTGAATCATCAACCCCTGACCTTTGCTGATGTGGCCGATGATCGGGTCGCCGGGAATGGGTCGACAGCATTGCGCCAGCTGTACCGCCATACCGTCGGCGCCCCGGATGGTGACCGGCGCCGGCCGCGCATCGATGCGGCCGTCCAACATCGCGCCGTCCATCCCGGCGGCGGCTGCCAGCCGGCGCGCGACGACCGCGGCCAATCGCTTGCCCAAGCCGATATCGGCGTACAGGTCCTGGCGGGATTTCGCGCCAGCGTCACGAATCATCCGATCCCAGCCAATCGCATCGAGACTGCCCTGGCCAATGCCTAAGGTGCGCAGTGCCTGGCCAAGCAGGCGCTGGCCAAGGCCCACCGACTCTTCGTACTTGACCGTCTTCATGTAATGGCGGATGTGTGCGCGCGCTTTGCCGGTGCGCACGAATCCAAGCCAGCCCGGATTCGGCTGCGACCCGACTGATGTGGCGATCTCGACCAAGTCCCCGCTCTTCAATTCGGTGCGCAGCGGCATGGATTCACCGTTGATCTTGACGCCAACAGTTTGATCGCCGACATCGGTGTGGACGGTGTAGGCGAAGTCGACCGCGGTGGCGCCGCGCGGCAAGGCCATGATGCGCCCCTTGGGCGTGAACACGTAGACCTCGTCCGGAAACAGGTCGACCTTCACATGCTCCAGAAATTCCGCCGCGTCGCGCGAGTTGCTTTGAATGTCAAGCAGCGACTGCAGCCACTTGTGGGTCTTCTTCTGCACTTCCGAGACCGGCGCGTCGTCGCTCTTGTAAAGCCAGTGCGCGGCCACACCGGCTTCGGCGATGCGATGCATCTCGGCGGTGCGTATCTGCATTTCCACTGGCGTACCGTAGGGCCCGATCAAGGTGGTGTGCAGCGACTGATAGCCATTGACCTTGGCAATCGCTATGTAATCCTTGAACTTGCCTGGTACCGGCTTGTAGAGGCTGTGCAAGGCTCCCAGCGCCAGATAGCAGGCTGGAACATCTGGGACAACCACGCGAAAGCCGTAGATATCGAGTACCTGGGAGAAAGTCAGGTGCTTTTCGACCATCTTGCGATAGATGCCGTAGAGATGCTTCTCACGGCCGTATACCTGTGCATTGATTCCAGCTTCCGGCAGGGTACGCTGGATGGTTTCGAGGATCTTGCCAATGCCTTCGCGACGATTGCCGCGTGCCGCCTTGACTGCCTTTGAAATGACCGCGAAGCGATGCGGATACAGATTGGCGAGGCTCAAATCCTGCAATTCGCGATACACCTGATTGAGGCCCAGGCGGTGCGCTATCGGCGCATGGATGTCAAGCGTCTCGCGCGCGATGCGCCGTCGCTTCGGGCTTTTGAGAGCGGACAGCGTACGCATGTTGTGCAGGCGATCGGCCAGCTTGATCAGCATGACCCGCACATCGCGCGCCATGGCCAGCAGCATCTTGCGGAAGTTCTCGGCTTGCGCATCTTCCTGGCTTTGAAACTCGATCTTGTCGAGCTTTGACACACCGTCGACCAATTCGGCAACAGGCGCGCCGAATCGCTCTGCGATATGCTCCTTGGTTACGCCGGTATCTTCGACGACGTCGTGCAGCAGGGCTGCGAGCAGGGCCTGCACATCAAGCTTCCAGGAGGCGCAGATCGATGCAACAGCCAGCGGGTGGGTGATGTACTCTTCACCACTGGCGCGCATCTGCCCCTGATGCGCGGATTCGCTGTAGTCATAAGCCTGGACGATGCGGTCGATATCGGCCGGCTTGAGATAGGACGCGACACTGGCAGTGAACGCGTCGAGCTGCGCGGACTTGCTGGGAAGTTCACCCGCGCCGGCGGCCAAGCGCAGCTGCGCGGATCGCTCGCGCGCTTCAGGCAGATCGACTACGGGTGCAGGCGTCGTTAGACGGGGCCTGGCGGGTTCCATGTGCTTGGCACAGCGCCGGCCGCTGCGCGTCAGGCTTTTACGTGCCTGAGCATCTCCACGCCCACATGACCGGAAGCGATTTCGCGCAACGCGGTCACGGTATGTTTGTCGCGGCTGCCTTCAAGCTTGGGCGTGGCACCTTGCGCCAGCTGACGGGCGCGGTAGGTGGCTGCCAATGTCAACTGGAAACGGTTCGGTATTCTCTGCAAACAATCTTCGACGGTGATTCTGGCCATGTGGTGGACGACGCTTAAATGATGTGGATACTCAGGTTCGCGAACAAGGCATGTTCGCGGGCGCCGACTTGAGCGACGCGCTGGCGGGCAGCGGTCACAACGCTTTGCAGTCGCTTCAGCGCATCGGAGAAATCAGCGTTGATAATAACATAGTCGAACAATGGAGCCTTTCGCATCTCGAGCGCTGCAGCGCGCAGGCGCCGGGCCACAACATCCTCGCCTTCGGTACCGCGGCCGCGCAAACGTCGCTCGAGTTCGGTCATCGAGGGTGGCAGAATGAAGATGGTGATCGCATCGCGGAAAAGGGCACGCAGTTGTTCGGCGCCCTGGCAATCGATCTCGAACACCACATCACGGCCGCCTGCGATCTGTGATTCGATCCAGGTCCGCGAAGTACCGTAGAGATTGCCGTGGACTTCCGCACTTTCGAGAAATTCACCGCGTTCGCGCATTGCGACGAAAACGTCCCGCGTCACGAAATGGTATTCACGACCGTCGCTTTCCGTACCGCGCGGAGCCCGCGAAGTGTGCGAGACCGACAGCCCAAGCTGCCCATCCTCGGCCAGAAGCGCGTTGACCAGGGTTGATTTTCCCGCACCCGAAGGCGCGGAAATTATGAAAAGGGAGCCAAGCATATTCGCTGATTCGCAGACCGATGGCGCAATCACGGAATGCGCAGCACGGGCGGAATAGTCAGGCGCTCGGGCATCTCCGGCATCATTCGATGTTCTGCACCTGCTCGCGCATCTGCTCGATCAGGATTTTGATCTCCATCGCGTGCGTCGAGACTTCGGGTGAAACCGATTTCGATCCAAGCGTATTGGCCTCGCGATGCAATTCCTGCATGAGGAAGTCGAGCCGTTTGCCGCTGGCGCCACCGGCCTCGAGCACACGCCTTACCTCGCCTAAGTGCGCGTCCAGGCGCGACAATTCTTCGGCGATGTCAATGCGGATGCCGAAAAGCGCGACTTCCTGGCGAATCCGTTCATCGTCGTTGGCTCCCAGCGCATCGCGCAGGCGTGCGGCAAGCTTGGCATGATGTTCAGCCACGATCTGCGGCAGAAGCGGTTCAATCTTGCGCACCCAGCTTTCAATCGCGACCACACGCTCGACCAACATCGCCTTTAGTTTCTCACCTTCACGCTCACGCGACGCACGAAACTCGGCCAGCGCTTGGCGCGCCAGGGCCAGCGCCGCGGTACGCAGCGCATCCGGTGCCAGGCTCGCGTCTTCAAGCACCCCTGGCCAATCAAGAATCTCGCGGGTGGCCAAGACACCTGCCTCCGGCACCAGGCGCCTGATCTCGGCGGCCGCGGCGGCCAGGCGTTGCACCGCCATCGCATTGACCGCCAGCGGACGGGCGCTGCGAGTGGTGCTGTCGCGCGCATAACCCAGGCGCATTTCAACCTTGCCGCGCGTTACTGTGGCAGCGATGAGCTCGCGCAGAACCGGCTCGAGCGCGCGCATTTCGTCATTCATCCGGAAGCCAATGTCGAGAAAACGCGAGTTCACGCTCTTGACCTCGAGCGAGAGCGCACCATGGGTGAACTCGGCTGACGCCACACCATACCCGGTCATCGAAAGAATCAATCCAAAACTCCCTGTCATTCCAGCGCCACCTGACGGAGACGCATGTCAATTTGGTTACAATGACTCTCAGGATTTAGATTATAAGAGCAGGCCGGGAGTACCATCGAGCAGTATGGCCGCACAGTCGAATTCGGCGTTGCCGGAAAACACTATTCTCGAGAATTACCGGATCGCCCGACCGATTGCGTCCGGCGGGTTTTCGATCGTCTATCTGGCCTATGACGAATACGGTTCGCCGGTGGCGATCAAGGAGTATCTGCCGGCCGGACTCTCACTGCGCGGCCAGGGGCAGATTCTGCCGACCATCACGCCGGAACATGTCAACCTGTTTCGCTACGGCATGAAATGTTTCTTCGAGGAGGGCCGCGCACTGGCCCGCATCTCCCACCCGAACGTGGTGCGAGTCATCAATTTCTTTCGGGCCAATGAAACTGTCTACATGGTCATGCAGTATGAGCGCGGGCGCACCCTGCAGGAGCACATCG
>JBEIFV010000120.1:0-18052 GCA_040382235.1 Burkholderiales bacterium | reverse complement strand
TGGACGGCGTCGCGCAGCGAAGAATTCGTTTCCGCGACACACGGTCGAGGCGCGCGTCTTGAAGGCGCGCTTGCGATTGATGCAAGCGGGCACTTCGTGCACCTGGAAGCGCGGCTTGAATTTCCGCTTGGCGCCTGGCTGCCGTTCAGCGCAGCCATGCCGCTGCGCAACGCTGCGCGCATACTGCCCGGGCCTTACCGGGTGGGCAGCGTCCATATCGAGGCGCGCGCCACGCAGTCGAACACCGCCGCGGTGAACATCTATCGCGGCGCAGGTCGCCCGGAAGCAGCACTGTTGATGGAACGCCTGGTCGATGCGGCAGCACGATTGAGCGGCATCGACCCGGTGGAACTGCGGCGCCGCAACCTGATTCCCGCGTCCGCCATGCCCTACGACACGCCCACCGGCGAGCGCTTCGATTCCGGCGATTACCCCGTTGCGCTGGAACGTGCCTGCGAACGCTTCGGCTATGCGGCAGAGCGTGCACAGCAGGCGCGTCGCCGCGCCGCCGGTGAATTGGTCGGCATTGGTGTGGCCATGTATGTCGAGCCCTGCGGCCAGGGCTGGGAGAGTGCACGTGTCACCTTGTTGCCGGACGGCACGGTAACGGTCGCGAGCGGTTCGGCCGCCCAGGGCCAGGGCCACCAAACCACCTATGCCGCGATCGTCGCCACCGCGCTGGGCCTCGACCCGCAGTTGGTCACGGTAGTGCATGGCGACACCGCACTCTGCCCGGATGGCATCGGCGCACTGGCCAGTCGCAGCATTGCCATCGGCGGCAGTACGGTACAAGCCGCTGCGCGCGCCGCTGCCGCCCGCCGCGACGCCGGAGAGCCGCTGCCACTGACGGCTGAATCGGTGTACACCGCGCCGGGCGAAGCCTGGAGCTATGGCTGCGTGATCGCCCGCATGTCCATCCTTGCCGAAACAGGTGAACCGCGCATCGAGCGCCTGGTGTGGGTGGACGACGCCGGGCGCATCATTTCACCGCAATTGGCCGAGGGCCAGCTGCATGGCGGCCTGGCGCAAGGCATCGGCCAGGCCATGCTGGAGCGCATCGTGTATGACGAAAGCGGCCAGCTGCTCACCGGATCGTTCCTCGACTACGCGTTGCCACGCGCGGCCGACATGCCGCCGCTGGAAATCGAGAGTCTGTGCATTCCGGCGACTGCCAATGCGCTGGGCGCCAAGGGCGTGGGCGAAGCCGGCACCATCGGCGTGCCGGCTTCGCTCCTCAATGCCGCCATCGATGCCTTGTCGCCCTTCAACATCACCGATCTCGACTTTCCGCTGACGGCCGAACGGCTGTGGCGTACCATCAACACATCGACCAAGGAGCGTACACCATGAAATATGACAAAGCCCACGCCAAGGAATATGCACGCGAGCACTTTCGCGGGGTGTGGGCCGCCACCGCCACCCCCTTCGACGCGCAATTTCGCTTTGACGAGGCGGGCTTTCGCTCGAACCTGAAGCACTGGATCGACATCCTGAAACTGGGAGGCTTGTTCGTGTGTGGCAAGCAGGGCGAGTTTTTCTCGATGTCGGTGCCCGAGCGCAAGCGCAGCTTCGAGTTGGCAGTCGACGCCGCGCGCGGCAAGGCTGGCATCGTCACCTCCTGTTCCGACACCAATCTCGGCGTAGTGCTGGACCTCGCGCGCCATTCGCAAAGCATCGGCGCCGACTACATCGTGGTGCACAGCCCGGTCCTGCATTTCGGCCGCGAGATCGACGACACCGTCTACGAGTACTACCGTTACCTTTCCGAGCAACTCGATATCGGCATCGCTCTGTGGAACCACCCGGATTGCGGCTACGAGATGAGCCCTGAGCTGTGCGCACGGATTGCCGATCTGCCCAACATCGTCGCCATCAAATACAGCGTGGATCGTGAAAAGTACGCAAAACTCACCCGCATGGCCGGCGAAAAGATCATCGTCTCGACCGCCTCCGAGGAAGAATGGTTCGACAACATCGTCGAACTCGGCTGGCGCCTCTACCTGTGCTCGACCCCGCCTTTCACCATGCAGACCGCGGTCGACCAGCGCATCAACGAATACACCGCACTGGCATTCGCCGGGCGCATCGACGAAGCGCGCAAGGTGCGCGACAGCCTGAACCCGGTGCGCGCGGCATTTCGCAATTCGCGCCCCAAGGGCACGCCGCAGGCGCACACCAAATACTGGATGGAGCAGATCGGCCAGGTTGGCGGCAGCGTGCGCCGCCCCTTGCTTGCCTTGACCGAGGGCGAAAAGGCGGTGATCCGCAAGGCGGTGGCGGACTGCGGACTGCGGCTCGGCTGAAACCCGCCAAGCCACGTCTCGCCCTACGGTACCCGCTGTTTCCTCACACCCTGATCGTCACCCATGAACTTGCGTCTCCTTTTTCGCAGCGCCATCCTTGTCACCTTGTTCGCGAGCGCCGCCGCAACCGCGCAATACCCGGCAAAGCCGATCAAGATCGTGGTGCCTGCCACCGCCGGCGACGGCTCCGACGTGCTCGCGCGCACGCTGGCAAAAGCCATAAGTGAGTCGCTCGGTCAGCAATTCGTGATTGAAAACAAGCCAGGTGCCGGCGGCAGTATCGCCGCCGACAGCGTCGCCAAGGCCGCGCCGGATGGCTACACGGTGTTTCTGGGCAACGGCAGCTCGCACGGGGTCACGCCCGGCCTGCACCCGCGCCTGCCCTATGACAGCATCAACGACTTCGCCGCCGTGGCGCTGATCTCGACTGCCGCCAACGTGCTGGTGACCAACGCGGCAATGCCGGTCGCAAGCTACGCCGATTTCGCCAGAATGGCACGCGAGCAGCCTGGGCGGGTAACGATTGCCTCGGCCGGCAACGGCAGCCTGTCGCACCTGTCGGTCGAGTTGCTCAAGTCGATGGCGAAAATCGATCTGCTGCACGTGCCTTACAAGGGCGCGGCGCCGGGCGTGGCCGACGTGGCGGGCGGCCAGGTGCAGGCCATGATCATCAACATTCCGACGGTGATTCCGCTGATCCAGGCCGGCAAACTCAAGGCCCTGGCGGTCACCAGCAGCAAGCGCGCCGCCTCGCAACCCGCGGTGCCGACCTTGGCCGAAAGCGGATTGGCCGGCTATGAAACCCTGGCCTGGTTCGGCCTGTTGGCGCCTGCAAAGACGCCGCCGGACATCGTGGCGCAACTGCATCGCGAGGTGCAAAAGGCGCTGGCGCGGCCGGATGTGCGCGAAACCCTTTCACGCCTGGGTTCCGAACCATCAGGGTTAGGCCCCGCCGATTTCATGATCTTCATCAAGAGCGAAATCGCCAAATACAGCAAGATCATCAAGGACGCCGGCATCAAGGTAGAGTGAACAAGCTCACAGGAGGCCATCGATGAAATACGGCATGCCGATCAACTTCGGCCAATGGATCGACACCAACGCCCATCTGCTCAAGCCGCCGGTGGGCAACCAGCAGATCTGGCCCGATTCCGACCTGATCTGCACGGTGGTCGGCGGCCCCAACCAGCGCACCGACTTTCATGACGATCCTTTCGAGGAATATTTTCACCAGTTTCGCGGCAATGCGCATCTGCTGACCTGGGATCGCGGCCGCTTCGAACGGATTGAACTGCGCGAGGGCGACATGTTCCTGCTGCCGGCGCACGTGCGGCATTCGCCGCAGCGCCCTGAACCTGGCAGCATGTGCACGGTGATCGAGCGCAGCCGGCCGGTAGGGGTGATGGATGCGTTCGAATGGTATTGCGGCAAGTGCGCGACGCTGGTGCATCGGGTGGAAGTGCAGTTGCAAAGCATTGTCGAGGACTTGCCAAAAGCCTACAACGCGTTCTATGGCCTGGATGATGCGGGGCGCCGCTGCCCGGCCTGCGGCACTGTGCATCCGGGTCGCGACTGGCAAGCCTGGCATACGATGCGCGCGGCGGCATGAACCATGTCCCCCATATGCGGATTGATACAGCTTTGACCGGAGCTGTGTTGCGCCCGCAAAGCCGCGGCTGCGCCGCGGCGCGCCACGCACCGACCTACGCGATGCCAATGCCTCATGCCTGAGCGCGCCAGCTACGATTTCATCATCGTCGGCGCCGGCTCTGCCGGTTGCGTGCTGGCCAACCGGCTGACCGAAGACGCCGATGTGCGGGTATTGCTGCTCGAGGCCGGCGGCTGGGATCGTGATCCATGGATTCATATTCCATTGGGCTGGGGTCGCATCCTGCAAAACCGCCTGCACGACTGGGGTTACTTCGCCGAGCCGGAGGCAAGCGTCGGCGGGCGCGCAGTGGAATGCGCGCGCGGCAAGGTGGTGGGCGGATCATCGTCCATCAACGCCATGGCCTATGTGCGCGGCAACCCTGCGGATTACGATCGCTGGGCCGCGTCCGGCTTGAGCGAATGGTCGTTCGCCCATGCGCTACCCTATTTCAAGCGACAGGAATCGTGGGAAGGCGGAGCGGACAAGCTGCGTGGCGGCGACGGGCCGATCACGCTCCGCGCCAACCGCTATGCCGATCCGCTGTTCGCAGCCTATGTCGAAGCGGCTGTCGCCAGCGGCCATCCGGTCACGGCGGACTACAACGCAGAGCAACAGCATGGCTTCGGCTTGATGCAATGCGCGGTGCGCGACGGCCGCCGTTGCAGCGCCGCCACCGCTTACCTGCGCCCGGCATTGCGGCGCCCGAACCTGACTGTTCTGGTCAAGGCCCAGGCGACACGCGTGTTGTTCGAAGGCACCCGCGCGATTGGCGTCGAATACATGCATGCCGGCCGGCTGCATCAGACGCATTGCAAGCGCGAACTGTTGCTTGCAGGCGGGGTGATCAATTCACCGCAGTTGTTGATGCTGTCGGGCGTGGGCGATCCGCAGGAACTGGCGCGGCACGGAATCGCCATTCATACCGATCTGCCCGGCGTCGGCCGCAATCTGCAGGACCATGTGATGGCACCGGTCGCCTATCGGCGCAAGACGCCCGGCCCGTTCCAGCGCAACATGCGCCTCGACCGCGTTGCCAAGCACCTTTTCAATGCCTATTTTCGCGGCAAGGGTTTCGCGACCGATTTGCCTGCGCCCTTGACGGCGTTTCTCAAAACCGCCGATGACCTGGCGATTCCCGATGTGCAGTTGCTGTTTCATGGCGGCCCCTTGAATGCGGCGCCTTACCTGCCGCCATTCAGCAAAGCCTTCGCCGACGGCTTTTCGGTGCTGGTCGCGGTGCTGCGCCCGCAAAGCCGCGGTCGCGTACAGTTGGCCTCGTCCGACCCCTTGCAGGCGCCACTGATCAGGCAAAATTTTCTGGCCGCCGAGAACGACTGGAAGACCCTGCGCGCCGGACTGCGCATGGTGCGTGAAATCGCGCGCCAGCCGGCCCTGGCCCCGTACATCGAGCAAGAGTTGGTGCCCGGCTTGGCCAAGCAGGACGACGCCCAACTCGACGCGCATATTCGCGCCCTGGCGATCACCGTCCATCATCCGCTCGGCACGTGCAGGATGGGTCCGGCCGGCGACGCACTGGCAGTGGTGGATGCGCAACTGCGCGTCAAGGGTATCGAGGGTTTGCGGGTGGTCGATGCCTCGGTGATGCCGGACCTTGTCGGCGGCAACATCAATGCCGCGGTCACCATGATCGCCGAACGCGCCGCGGACCTGATTCGCGGCCGCACTCCGCTGGCAGCGGAATGACGGCCCAGCCCGCAGGACGCTGAGGCGCACTGACTTGAGCCAGATCAATCCCGCACAGCGGAGAACTGACCCACCTGCTTTTCGTATTGACACGATTGAACCAATCCGTCGATACTCGTTCCTCCCCGCCGCCTGCTTGCGCGGCCAAAAGACACGGAGTTTTCGATGGGTTCACGCCTGAATGAAGCGGCACCGGCCACAGGACGCGCGGCCGCGCTCGATGCCCTGCACGCCGAGATCGCGCGGCGAAACATGTTTCCATTCTGGGCAACGACGGCCGGCCCGGGGCATGACGAGGTCAAGCGCCTGATGGGCGAAACCCGGCGCGCGGCCCCTTTTCTATGGTCCTATCGGGAGGAGATCGAACCCCTCTTGGTCGAGGCGGCCAAGTTGGTCACCACGGTCGAATCGGAACGGCGTTCACTGATCCTGGTCAACCCGGCACTGGCGCCGCGGCGCGCCACCGTGACCACCATGTACACCGCGTACCGGTTGAACGACCCGAATGAAGTGATGCCGCCACATCGGCATTCGCCCAATGCCATCCGTTTCGGCTTGACCGGTACGCAGAATTTCACCGGCGTCGAGGGCGAAGACATGGTATTCGGCCCAGGCGACCTGGTGCTGACGCCGCACGATACCTGGCATAACCATGGCAATGTCGGCAGCGAACCGGCGGTCAATCTTTCTGTGCTCGATCTGCCGCTGGTGGAAACGCTGAACGCGGTCTATTTCGAGCACGACTACAAGGAGATGGAAAACGGTCGCGAGGTCAGGAAGGGCAAGCAGACCGCGCGCTTTCCGGCCGACTATTCGCAGCGCATCTATGGGCAAGGCGGCTACCTGCCGCGATTCGTATCGCACAAGCGCGGCACCGGCGGTACCTCGCCGATGTATTGCTATCGCTGGGACCCCATGCGCGAGCTGCTCGAAAAGCACATGTCCTGGGACGGCGACCCCTACGAGGCGCTGATGGTCGAATATGTCGATCCGACCAGCGGCGCACCGATGTTCAAGACCATGACCTTTTTCGCGCAGATGCTGCGCCCCGGTGAGCGCACCCGCCCCATGAAGCAGACCGCGAGCCTGTTGGTCACGCCATTTGAGGGCGGCGGCCTGGGACACAGCATGGTGGGCGGCAAGCGCTTTGACTGGAACCAGTTCGACACCCTCGCGGTGCCAGGTGGGGAGTGGGTGGAGCACATCAACGAATCGAAAACCAGTCCGGTGGTCCTGTTCGTCGCCAGCGATGAACCGGCACTGCGCGCGCTGGATCTGCACAAGAAGTGGGGCCGGGCTGCCGACGGCGAGATCGAGCAGTTGGTGTAGCGCAGGCGAGGCTCCAGCCATGGCATCAGGAATCAACACCGAGCTGGTCGGCAGCATCGATTGCGCCGGCGGCGGCCAAGTGTGGGTCGAGGGCACCACCCTTTTCGTGGGCCACATGCGCAACCCGTTCGGCACCTCGATCTACGATGTGTCCGACCCGGCGCGCGCACGCCAGATCGCGCAGATCGACATGCCGGTCGGCTGGCATTCGCACAAGGTGCGGGTGGCGGGCGACATCATGATCGTCAACCACGAGCGCTTCGGCCAGGGTTCGCCGGAATTCGGCGGCGGGCTTGGCATCTACGACGTCTCGCATCCCGACAAGCCGCGCCTGATTTCGAAGTGGACCACCGCCGGCAAAGGCGTGCATCGTTACTCGTTCGACGGGCGCTATGCCTACATTTCGCCGACCGCCGAGGGCTTTGTCGGCAATATCGTCATGATCCTCGACCTGGCCGATCCAGCCAAACCGACCGAGGTCGGCCGCTGGTGGATTCCGGGGCAGTGGACCGGCGGCGGCGAGGAGTATCCCTGGCACGACTACACTGAGCCACGCTGCCACCATCCACTGCGTCTGGGCGACCGGCTCTACGTGAGCTATTGGCACCATGGCTTGTTCATTCTCGACATTTCGGACATGTCGCGCCCCAGGCTGGTCTCCGAAGGGGTGAAGAGCCGCGCGTTTCCGCATCCCACCCACACTTGCCTGCCGGTGCCGCAAAAACTCAAGGGCCGCAGTGTGATGATCGTGGCCGACGAGGACGTAGCCAAACTCGAACCTTCGGCACCGGCGTTCACCTGGGTGTATGACATCACGGACGAGAAAAACCCGATCCCGATCAGCAGCTTTCAAGTCGATGGTGTTGACGTCGACGGTGCACCGCAAGCTGCAATGACCGGCTGCCACCAGCCCTCCGAGCGTTTCACCGGCAATGTGATTCCATTCGCCTGGTTCGCGCAGGGCTTGCGGCTGGTCGACTTTTCAGACCCGTTCCGGCCGCGCGAGGTAGGACACTATTTGCCGGATGTGCCGCAAGGCTTCGAGCGCGTGTCATCAAATGATGTCACCATCGATCAGCGCGGCCTGGTGTATCTGCTCGACCGGCAGCGCGGCATCTCGATCGTTCGTACCAGCGTTCTTTAAGAAGGAATCCGACATGAGCGCCAACAAAGGCGTGCGCCAAACCTATGGAAAGAAGAATCCAAACCTGCCGTTTCATCCGGCGGTCAGGGCCGGCGATTTCATCTTTGTTTCCGGACAGGTTGCCAAGGATGCCGACGGCAACATGAAAAGCGGCACAATTGAAGAGGAAACGCGCTGGACCATCGAATGCGTGCGGCGCATATTGCTTGAGGCCGGCGCCGACCTGGAAGACGTGGTCAAGGCTACCGTATTTCTTGATGATGCCCGCAACTTCGGACGCTACAACGGGGTATTCAAGGAGTTTTTCCCCGATGGCAAGCTCGCTCGCAGCACTGTCGAGGCGCGTGCCGTGATCGACACCAAAATTGAAATCGAAGTCATCGCCTACAAGCCTGTCTAATACCTGAAAGTTGAAACCATGCTGAAGCTCCTCGGACGAAAAACCTCTGGCAACGTGCAGAAAGTGCTGTTCTACCTCGAAGAAACCGGCACGCCTTACGAGCGCGAAGACTACGGCCGGCAGTTCAACAATACGCAAACGCCGGAGTACCTGAAGCTCAATCCGAATGCCAAGGTGCCGACCTTGATCGACGGCGATCTGGCGATCTGGGAATCCAATACGATCCTGCGTTACCTGGCCGCCAAGGCGGGCAGCCCGCTGTATCCCACCGACGCCGCGGCGCGCACTCATGTGGAGCGCTGGATGGACTGGCAGCTGGGCAACCTCAACAGCCCCTACCTGTTCATGTTCCGCGAAAGCAAGCTGGCGCCTGAGCAGCGCAGCGGCGACTTCGCCGCCCAAGCCAAGACCCTGGGCGCCGAGCTTTCGATTCTCGATGGCCGCCTCGCACACAGCCCGTGGTTGGGCGGTAACAGCATCACCATTGCCGACATGTGTCTGAGCCCGATCGTCGCGCGCTGCCTGCGCTTCGGCATCGAGCTGCCGGCGCTGGAAAACCTGAAGCGTTGGGACACGACCATCGGCGCGCGCGAAGCCTTCAAGCGCGCCACCGCGGCGTGAACCCGTCAGCCGACTCCGCAGTGGGTGACGCCATCGCGCACCAGGCTGGCCGTTGGTCGAACCGCCGCCCGCACATTGCTGCGCTGCTGGGGCTCGGCTTGTGCGCGCTTCTCGCAGGTGGCGGCGTCATGGCGCAGAGCTGGCCCGCGAAGACGGTGCGCCTGGTTGTGCCCTATCCGCCCGGGGGCGGCAATGACCTGCTGGCGCGCTGGATCGCGCCGGTCCTGGCAGAGCGCTGGGCCCAGCCCGTGGTGGTCGACAACCGGCCCGGTGCAGCCGGCAACCTGGGCGCCGACGAGGTGGCGCGCGCGGTCGCCGACGGCCACACCCTGCTGATGGCCACCAGCACGATTGCAATGACGCCCGGCCTGGGCCAGAAAGTGGCCTACGATCTCGATCGCGATCTGGTCGCCACCGCGCCGGTGGCGCGCACGGCCATGGTGATCGCGGTCAACCCGGAGGTTCCGGCCAGGACCTTTCGCGAGTTGCTGGCGCTGGCGCGTGCGCAGCCCGGCAAGCTTGCCTATTCGACCTGCGGCAACGCCAGCCCGATGCATCTGGCCGGCGAACTGCTCAAGCTCAGTGCAAGCGTTGACCTGCTGCACGTGCCGTACAAGGGCTGCGCGCCCGCCTTGATCGATGTGCTTGGCGGACAGGTGTCGATCGCCTTCAACACCATCTCCAACACCGTGGCCCATGAGCGCGCCGGCAAGCTGCGCATCCTGGCTGTCGCCTCCGCACAGCGACTGGGCGACTTCCCAGCCATTCCCACAGTGGCCGAAGAAGGCATCAGCGGTTACGAAGCAGGCATCTGGTTTGGACTCTTCGCGCCGTCGCAAACCCCGCGAGCGGTGGTCGATGCGGTCAGCGCTGCGGTCAATCAGGCGTTAACCACCGCCGCTGTACGCGAAAAGATGCGTACGCAATTTTATGAACCCTGGTCGGGCGATTCCGCTGGCTTCCAGAAGTTCGTGAAGGATGAGACCGCGAAATGGACCCGCACTATTCGCGCGGCCAACATCAAGGCCGATTGAGATTGGCACAAACTTGAATTTTTTTCCTGGAGAGCTAACACCATGCATCCGTCCCGCTTCCGCCGCACACTCGTAGCCGCCGGCTTGGCCATTGCCCTCTCCGCCGGCACGTCCGCGCTGGCGCAAACGCAGACCATGAAGATGGCCAGCGCCACCATCAACGATGTGCAGCACGAATGGCTGAAACGTTTCGAGACTGAACTCAAAGCCAAGGTGGGCGACAAGATCAAGGTCGAGATTTATCCCGCCAGCCAGTTAGGCGCGATTCCACGCATGGTCGAAGGCGTGCTGCTGGGCTCGATCGAATCATTCGTCACGCCCACCTCGTTTCTGGTCGGCACCGAGTCGCGTTACCAGGTGTTCGATGCGATCGGCGTGTTCCAGTCGCCGGAACACCTGGGGCGTGTGCTGGCCGATCCGGCCTTGCGCAAGCGCGCACTGAGCCTGGGGGATGCCAAAGGCGTCAAGGGCATTGGAATCTTCTACAACAGCCCGGTGATCGTTGTATCGAAAAAGCCGATCCAGTCGGTGGCTGATTTCAAGGGCCAGAAGATCCGCGTTTTCGCGACACCCTTGCAGATTGAACCGATGAAGAGCATGGGTGCGCTGCCGGTACCAATGGCCTTAAACGAGGTCATGCCGGCGCTGCAAAGCGGCAATATCGACGGCCTCCTGGCCGGCATTCCGGTGCTGACCGCGATGAAATTCTATGATGCCGCCAAGGCCGTCACGGAAATCCATCCCGGCATCGTGGTGTCTACCGTGGTGGTCAACAAGAAGTGGTTCGACGCCCTGCCGGCCGACCTGCAGCGTGCCGTCGAGGACGCCGGCGCGGCGGTCGACAAGGGCTCGTTCCAGGTAGCCGCTGCGATCATCGAGCTCGCCAACAAAGGCTGGGTGGACAACTGCGGCAGGCACTTGAAACTGCCGGCGGCCGAGCAGGCGAAAATGATGGGCGATCTGCGCAAACTAGGCAGCGAGCTGCTGGCGCAGAACCCGGCCGTCAACGCCGAATACGGGGAATTACTCAAGGTCGTCGATCGCACCAAGTGAGCCTGGCAATAAAGGTCGAACGCGCGTTCGACTGCCTGATGCGCATGACCGTCATCACCCTCGGCGTGCTGCTGATTGCCGCGGTGTGCCTCAATTTTGTCAATGTCATCGGTCGTTATGCATTCGGCCGTGCGATCTTTGGCGCCGACGAAATCCAGACCTACAGCATGGTGTGGATGGCGTTCCTAGGCGCCGTGGTGGTGACCTGGCGCGATGCCCATCTGCGTATGGACGTACTGGTGTCGCGTGCGCCAGCATGGCTCAAGGCAGTCGTGCGCTTTGCCGAATTGATGCTGATGGCAGCAACCGCAGGCATCGTGTTCGTGCAATCGTGGAAATATGCCGCGCAGATGGCCGCCATGGGCCGCGCCAGCGACGCGGCGGCGATTCCGATGGCGATCCCGCATAGCGCGGTGGCGGTCGGCTTCGGCCTGATCGCCCTGATCGCGCTGTGGCGCATGTCGCGGCCGGCCGCGCCGCGCGACGCCACCATCACTCAAACGCCGTCTTGAGCTTCGCCCTCGGCCTCTTGCCGGTGCTGCTGCTGGTACTCGGCTTCCCGATCTACCTGGTGCTCCTGACCTCATGCACCGTGGCGCTGATGTTCTTCATGAACGTGCCGTTCAGTGTGATGCACCAGACGCTGTTTGGCTCGATCGACGCATTCGCCCTGCTGGCGGTGCCGTTCTTCATCTACGCCGGCGAGCTGATGGGCCGCGGCAGCGTGGCGCAACGCCTGGTCGATGTGGTGCAAACCGGCATCGGCCGGGTGCCCGGCAGTCTCGGTGTCACCACCGTCGGCACCGCAGCGATTTTCGGTGCCATCTCGGGCGTCTCCGCAGCGACTGTTGCCACCATCGGCCGCATCATGGTGCCGGCGATGCTGCGCCAACGCTATCCCGAGCATTTCGCCGCCGGCCTGATCACCTCGGTGGGCGCGATCGACATCATCATTCCACCCAGCGTGCCGATGATCGTCTATGGTGTGGCGGCGCAGGAATCGGTGCCACGCCTGTACGCCGCCGGCATTTTCCCTGGCCTGTTGATCGCCGCCATGCTTGCCCTGTATGTGATGTGGTACGCGCGACGCACCGGCATTCCCGACGGCCCGCCATTCGAAGCGGGGCGCTTCTTCCTGGCCTTGCGGCGCGGCATCTGGGCGCTGGGCGCGCCGGTGATCATCCTCGGGGGCATCTATGGCGGCGTATTCTCGCCCACCGAAGCCGCTGCCGTGGCCTGCGTCTATGCCGCGCTGGTGACACGACTGGTCTACCGCGAGGTCTCCTGGCGCGAGATTCTGGATGCCGCAGGCAGCACCGTGGTCTTCACCGCGCAAATCCTCATCGTGGTGGCCTGCGCCAGCGTGTTCGCCTGGCTCCTCACGGTCAACCAGGTGCCCGCCGTTCTGGTGCGCTGGATCGAGGGCATGCAGTTGTCACCGTGGATGATCCTGCTGGCGCTCAACGTCTTGCTGCTGGTGGTCGGCTGCTTCATTGATCCGCTCTCGGCGATCCTGATCCTGACCCCGCTCCTGGTGCCGGTGATCACCGCCGCCGGCATTCATCCGGTGCACTTCGGCATCATTCTGACAGTCAACCTCGCCATCGGCCTGTTTCATCCCCCCTTCGGCATCAACATCTTTGTCGCGCAATCGGTGCTGGGGTTGAAGCTGCCGGTGATCTATCGCGGCATCCTGCCGTTCCTGGTGCTGTATCTGATCGCGCTGGCGCTTATCACCTATATTCCGGCGATTTCGCTGGCGGGGATGCGGCTGTTTTTCTAGGGCATGGTTTGGTTGACTGGATGCTCACGCAGCGACCTGCCGGTGCAAAGCCCGCGGACCGGCGTTACTCGTTGACAATGGAACGACAGCCTTGCCCGAGGCATGTTTGCATCATGAATCATGCAAAATCCAAAGCCTTCAAATCAAGGTACCCGCGCCTACACCCGCAGTGCTGCCTGCGGGGGGTGATTTTGCTTCTTGCGGGCTTCTTCCCTGATGCGCTCCTATTCAAGTGGATATGCATGCGATGGCAAGACAAACCAAGCTGCGTCGCGGTACAAGTTCAATGAATACGACTCTGGCAGCTAGTAATTGTGCTCGCGCCTGGTGAAACCGACGTACTCGCGCGGCCGCGTGAATGCGAAGACCCTAGATCAAGGAGGTTGTCATGCCTGGAGATATCGATAGCGTCAATCACGTCGGCATCGCGGTGCGCGATCTCGACGCGGTGTGCCGCCTGTACGAGCAGATTGGCTTCACCCTCACGCCGCTGTCAATGCACAGCGGTTCCATGAAGCCCGGGGAAGCACCGGTACCCTACGGTACCGGCAACCGGTGCGCCGTATTCGGCAAGAACTACCTGGAGATTCTCGCCTGGGTGGACAAGGACAAGTATGACTTCGGCATGAAGCATTTTCTGTCGCGGCATGAAGGTGCGCACATCATATGTTTTGGCTGCGGGGATGCGGCGACCGTGAACGCACGGGTCAGCGCCAACGGCATCCACACCTCCGGCGTGATCCCCCTGCAACGTGATCTGGGCACCGCCGAAGGCACGCGCACCGCAAAATTCGAGTGCGTTCATTTCGGCCAGGGCTTCATGCCCGAGGGCCTGATCCAGGCGGCGCACCACCTGACGCCGCAATTCATACATCAGGATCGCTATATCCATCACAGAAATGGCGTACAGGCCTTATCGGACGTCTATCTTTCAGTGGCCGACCCTGATGAATACGAGCGCAAGTACCACCACCTCACCGGTCAGCCGCCGCGACGTGCCGGCAAGCGCCGCGTTTTCGATCTGCCGGGGGTATCGCGAGTATCGGTGATTCATCGCGACGACATGGCGGCGGAGTTTCCCGGATCGACCTTTCCAGCGGATCCTTGCCTTGCCGGCTACGCATTCTCGACCTCCGATCTTGGCAAGTGCGAAAGCTTGCTGGCGGCAAGCAGCGTGCCCTTTCACAAGGAGGCAACTAGGCTTGTGGTTCCTGCCAGTGCGATGTTCGGCGCGACGGTCGTGTTTGAGCGCGCGTAGCCGGCGGCGCGCATGGCGAAGCAGGCGCATCAGATTCCGGATCTGCAGATCGCTCGTCCGGGACCGACAGCGGGAAGGGCTGCCGGCATGGCCATCGCATATCGATCGACAGGCGATGCATCAAGGCCTGCGATCCTGATGATGCATGGCATCGGCTCGAATGCCTCGGGCTATCGCAACCAGTTGCGCGGCCTGGCGGACGGATATCGCCCGATTGCCTGGGATGCGCCAGGCTACGGCGGCTCGGGCGGCTTTTCCGACCCGGCTCCTTCGGTTTCGGACTATGCGCATGCGGCGATCGGGCTCCTGGATGCGCTGCAGATCGACCGCGCGCACCTGATTGGCAGCTCCCTCGGCGCGCTGTTTGCCGCCAGGATCGCAGCGGAATATCCAGCGCGCGTCGGATGCATGGTCCTGTCGGCTCCGGCCACCGGATTCGGCTGCAGAACTCCCGCGGAAGCGGCGGCTCACGTCAGCGGCCGCATCAACGACATTGAGCGCCTCGGCCCTGCCCGCCTGGCCGAGGAACGGGCAGCGCGCCTGGTCGCGCCTGGGTCGTCCGCGGAGGCGATCGAGGTCGCACGTGAACTGGTAGCGTCAATCAATGTCGCAGGTTACTCGCGCGCGGCGCGGGTGCTGGGCAGCGCCAACATTTTCGACGACGCGCCCCGCGTCAAGGCGCCGACCCTGATTCTCATCGGGGAATTCGATGGCGTAACGCCATTGCAGGACTGTGCCGCACCGATCCACCAGGCGATTCGGGGCAGCCGCCTGGAAATCATCAAGGGCATCGCGCATCTGGTCAAACTCGAGGCGCCGGACCGGTTCAACGCATTGGTGTCGGGGTTCTTCGCGGAAAACGCGTGAGCGCTCCCGCCGCACCCTCATCAACGATGCTGGTGCGCGGCGGGATGCTGTTCGACCCGTCGTCACCCGATGCCGCACCGCTGGCCGCCGACATCCTGATCGCGGGTAGCCGGATCGCGGCCGTGATGCCCCGTGGCGGCGAGGCGGTATCAACCGCACCTGCTGATGCGTTGGTCGTGGACGCGACCGATCGCCTGGTCACACCGGGATTTTTCAATGCCCACTATCACTCCCATGATGTGTTCCTGAAGGGGTTTTTTGAGCCTGGGCCGCTTGAACTCTGGGTGTTGAACGCGCTGCCGCGCAATTACGCACCGCGCTCCGTCGAGGAGATTCGCCTGCGCACGCTGCTGGGCGCCGCCGAATGCGTGCGCTCCGGCATCACCACCATCCAGGACATGGTGACACTGTGGCCGCTGGACCGGGAGCGGGTCGATGCGGTGATTTCCGCATACGAGGAAATCGGTGTGCGGATAGTGCTTGGTCTGCAGGTTGCCGATGTGCCGCCGCTGGAGACTTCACCCTATTGGCGTGAATCGATACCGCCGGAGATGCTCACGCTGCTGCGCGGCCACGAATTGGCTTCGGCAAGCGTGCCTGATCCACTTGACGTGATCGAACAAACGTTTCTCGAGCGGGCGTCGCGCAGCGACCTGATCCATTGGGCCATAGCCCCGTCAAGCCCCGAGCGCTGCAGCACCGCACTGTTGCAGCGGCTTGCTGCGCTCGCCAATCGTCATGCGCTGCCGATGTACACGCACATCTACATTTCCAAGGCCGAAGCGGTGAACGCCAGACGAAATTTCGCAGCACACGGGGGTTCGCTGATCCGCTATCTCGACTCCCTTGGCATGCTCAACGACCGCCTGTCCCTGGCCCACGGCGTCTGGCTCGACCCGGCCGAGATCGAACGCCTCGCCGAAGCCGGTGCAAGCGTGATCCTCAACAGCGTCAGCAACCTGAAAAACAAGAACGGCGTCGCGCCGATACGCGAACTGCTGGAAGCCGGGGTCAATCTCGCGCTCGGCTGCGACAACTGCAGTTGCACCGATGCCCAGAACATTTTTCAGGCGATGAAAATGGGCAGTCTGCTCGCGGCGGTCAGCGATCCGCGCCCTGGCCCGCCTGGCGCCGTCGACATGCTGCGCGCCGCCACCGTGGGAGGTGCGC
The DNA here is from genome assembly GCA_040382235.1 of Burkholderiales bacterium. Taxonomy (GTDB): domain Bacteria; phylum Pseudomonadota; class Gammaproteobacteria; order Burkholderiales; family JAEUOS01; genus JAEUOS01. The sequence goes on along the minus strand of JBEIFV010000120.1, from coordinate 1,735 downwards.
GCACGGCAGGGCTGCAGCATGAACTTGGCGCAATCCGGGTCGGCATGCGCGCCGATCTCGTCCTGTTCGACTTGGCCGATCCCGCGTTCGTGCCACTCAACAACGCGGCCCGTCAACTGGTCTATGCGGAATGTGGCCGCGCGGTGGAAACGGTCATCGTCAACGGGCGGCTGGTCATGGAACAGCGGAAAATCCGCACGATCGACGAGTCGCGTCTTCGCGACGCGGTCAACGAAGCGATGGAACGCTTTCGGCCCGAAGCCGAGCGCGTCGTCGCCAACACCCGCAGACTCGGCACCTACCTGCTGGAAGCCGACCGGAGAGTCTGGGAGCATGATCTCGGATTCGGCCGCTATATCGGTCGTCGTTAGGCTGGAGCCCCGGCGGCCGGCATTCTAGAGTCCGAGAAAGCGCTCGCGCATATCGGTGTCGGCCAGCAGGGCCTGCGGCGTCCCCTCGAAGACAAAGCGCCCCTTGCTCATCACCAGCACACGGTCGGCAAGCCGCAGCGCGAAGGCCACCTGTTGCTCGACCAGCAGGATGGTTACGCCCTGCTGCCTGAGTTCCCGGAATTGTTCCTCCAACTGATCAACCACCAGTGGCGACAGGCCTTCCGAGGGCTCGTCGAGCAGCAGCAGCTTGGGATAGCCCACCAGTGCTCGCGCGACAGCCAACATTTCCTGCTCGCCGCCCGAAAGACGGCTGGCGCCGGTATCGAGGCGCTCGCGCAGCCTGGGAAACGCCGCGAGCGCGCGTTGTACCGTCCAGCCGCGTCGTTGTGTATCGAAGCGCGCCACCATGGAGCCGATGTCGAGGGTTTCCCGCACCGTTAGTGATGCGAACATGCGCCGGCCCTGCGGTACCAGCGCCACGCCCCGCCGCACGATGCGATAGGGGCGCAGTCCGGTAAGGTCATGCCCATCGAGGAAGATGCGTCCAGCGCGGGGCGGAGTGAGGCCGGCGATGGAGCGCATCAAGGTGCTCTTGCCGACGCCGTTTCGCCCGAGCACCGCAACCACTTCGCCGCGAGCGACGGAGAGCGACATCGCATGCAGGACGTGGCTATCTCCATAGAAAGTGTCGATGGCGCGAATCTCGAGCATGCGGGTCAGTGCACCTTGCCGAAATAGATCTCGCGGATTTCCGGATTGCCGCGGATCTCGGCCGGGGCGCCGTCAGCGATGATTCGCCCCTGGTTCAGGATCGTGATGCGATCGGCGATTTCGAATGCGACATCCATGTCGTGTTCTATAAAGAGCACCGTAATGTCGCGCGGCAAGCCTGAAACCAGCCCGCTAACCAAGGCTGTCTCGGCAGCGGACAGTCCGGCAGTCGGCTCGTCGAGCAGCAGCAGTTTCGGCTTGTTGGCCAACGCCATGACAATCTCGAGCTGCCGCTGGTCTCCATACGACAGGTGGCGCACGGTCTCGTGCGCCTTGTCGGCGAGCTTCCAGGTCTCGAGCAATTCGTCTACCTGCGCCTGCAGATCACGGTAGCTGAACACGGTCCGATGCATGGACAGGCGTGCCGGGTGAAACGCCTGGACGGCGAGCATCGCGTTTTCCCGCAGCGTGAGTTGCGGGAAAAGCCGGGTGATCTGGAACGTGCGTGACAGACCGCGGCGCGCGCGCGCCCGCGCGGGCAGCCCGGTAATGTCCTCGCCAAACAGACGTACCTCGCCCGCACTCGCCCGTATCTGACCGCCGATCAGGTTGAACAGCGTGGTCTTGCCGGC
>JBEIFV010000119.1:0-18062 GCA_040382235.1 Burkholderiales bacterium | reverse complement strand
GGTAGCGGCGATCGCCGATCCCGCCGCCAGCGCCCGCGACTTCGCAGCAAGTCTTGGCGTCGCCTGGTTCGCGGATCATCGTGCCATGCTCGACGCGGTGCGCCCGCCGTGCGCGATCGTGGCCACGCCCAACGCGCAGCATGTGGCCATCGGCATCGATTGCATCGAGCGCGGTGTGGCGCTGCTGGTGGAAAAGCCGATCGCCGACAGTGTTGCCGCAGCGCGGCGCCTGTGCGAGGCGGCTGCCGCGCGCGGCGTGCCGCTGATGGTCGGCCACCAGCGCCGCCACAACCCGATCATCACTGCCGCCAAGCGCATGATCGATGCCGGCATTCTCGGCCGCGCGGTATCGGTCACCGCAATGTCGACCTGGCTCAAGCCGGACGCCTACTTTGACACCGCGTGGCGCCGCGAGCCGGGCGGCGGGCCGGTGCTGATCAACCTGATTCACGACATCGACCTGCTGCGCTTCCTGCTGGGTGAGATCAGCAGCGTGCAGGCGGTCACCTCCAACGCCATGCGCGGCCATGCGGTCGAGGATACGGCGGCGGTCATGCTCACTTTCGCAAATGGTGCGCTGGGTGCGATTTCGGTGACCGACAGCGCGGTGGCGCCATGGAACTGGGATCTCGCCGCCGGGGAGGCCGCGCATTACCCGCGCCAGGATGTCAACAGCCACTATCTGTGCGGCACCGAGGCCTCACTCACCTTGCCGCGCCTGGAGGTGTGGCGCTATCGCGGCGCGCGCGGCTGGCACGAGCCGCTCACGGCCGAGCGCACCCAGGTGCATACCGGCGATCCTTATGACGAACAGTTGCGGCACTTGCGCGCAGTGGTGGAAGGCGGTGCGACGCCGCTCTGCTCCGGCCTCGACGGCCTGCGCACGCTGGAGGCGACGCTGGCGGTGCATCAGGCCGCCACCAGCGGCCGAGCGGTAGGCTTGGGCGCCTGAACAAACACGCGTGCCAGGCCGCCTGGTGCCTCTTCCCGCAAGGTCACGGAATGAAAGCAGCATGACACGACAATTCTGTATCGGACCCCTCACTGCCCTCGCGCTGTCGCCGCCGCGTCTCATGGAAGCAGCCGCGCGCGCCGGTGCCGACGGCATCGGCGTGCGCATGCTGCCGGCGGCGCCGGGCGGTATCGCGCATCGCCTGATGGATGATCCTGCACTGTTGCGCGAAACGCTGGCGGTCAAGGCCGCCACGGGCATGCGCATTCTCGATATAGAGATGGTGCGTATCGGTCCGGCCTTCGATCTCGAGCCGTACCAGGAGTTCTTCGAGACCGCCGCCGCGCTCGGCGCGGTGCATGTTCTGGTGGCCGGTGACGACCCTGACGAAGCCCGTACCGCGGCGGCGTTCGCGCGCGTGTGCGAAGCGCTGCGGCCTTACGGGCTGACCGCAGACTTTGAATTCATGCCCTGGACTGCGGTACGCGACCTGGCCGCCGCCAAACGCATCGTGGCTGCTGCCGCCCAGCCCAATGGCGGCATCCTGGTCGATGCGCTGCATTTCGCGCGCGCCGGCTGCCAGCTGCAGGAGTTGGACGACGTACCGGACGCCTGGCTCAACTACGCGCAGATCTGCGATGGGCCCTTGGTCGGCCCCGGCACCATCGAAGGCCTGATCCACGCGGCGCGTTGCGAGCGCGGCTTGCCAGGCGAGGGTGAACTTGACTTGAAAGGCTTGTTCAATCGCCTGCCGGCGCAAGCGCCAATCTGCATCGAAACGCCCTCGGACACGCGAGCGCCCGTGCTGGGCTGGGATGAATGGCTGCGCCAGGCAGTGGCGGCGTCGCGCAAGGTGTTGAGTGGCGTAGCCGGCCGCTAGAGCAGTACCAAGCGCTCGCTTAGCGCCAGGCCCACACCGGCTGCTCCAGATGCGCCACGCGCGTCGGTCGTCCATGCACCGCGACCTCCATGAACTGGTACATCACCGCCGCGGTCGGCGCGTGGATGCGCGTGCCCAGCAGCGGGTAACGAATCACCGGCCGGTCACTTTCGGGAATCGAGACGAATTCGGGGGAGCCAGGGCGATTCAAGTCGTGAAAGCCGATGCGATAGATCGCCGCGACCTCGTCCGGGTTGGCATGCATCGATGCACCTGTCGGCGCCCATGCCACCAGCGGTGTGATCAGGTAGCCGGAGCGGGTCGGGAAGTCATCCAGAAAACCCAGCACCGCGCTTGCCTCGAGATGCAGGCCGATTTCCTCACGTGCCTCGCGCAAGCCCGCTTGCAGGGCGCTTTCGCCCGGGTCCACCCGCCCGCCGGGTAGCGCGAACTGGCCGGCGTGGGCGTTCAGATGTTTGGCGCGGCGCGTCAGCACCAGCGAAGCGCCGCCGGCGCCATCGTCGGTGACGATCACGCAGACCGCGGCAGGCTTGAGGCCGGCATGGTCGGCATCGTCGCCCTTGAGTTGCCTGAGATTCCTGGTGATGGATGCACGCAAGTCGTCATCGAAGCGCGGCTGGCTCATCGGCGCGCCCCCCAGTTGGAAAAATGCACTACTGCGGCAGTCGCCAGACCGTAGCTCACCATGCCCAGGCCCACCAGCGCGAACACGGTCCATGGCGGCGCGCCGGCTGCGGCAATTGCCCAGCCGCCGGCCGCCACCACCGCCAGCCGCAAGGTGCCGGCCAGCACCGGACCCAAGGCGTGGCCGGCGCCGAGCGAGGAGAAGTACAGCGACAGGCCCATGCCCAGAAAGCCGTAGCACGGGCCCGACCACATGAAGTAGGTGGCAGCCGAGCGCAGCACCGTGGCATCGCTGGTGAAGTTGCGGCCCCACAGTTCGGGCATCAAGGCCAGCACCAGGCCGATCACAGTCAGCATGGCACCGGCCAGCGCCGCGCTGGTCCACGCAACCCGGCGCGCCCGTGCCGGCAAGCCGGCACCCACCGCCATCCCCACCAGCGGCACCGAAGCCACGCCGAAAGCGAAGGAGATCGGCACCAGCAGGAATTCCAGGCGCGCGCCGATGCCGTAGCCTGCCAGGGTTTCAATCCCGAAATGCGCCACCAGGCGCGTCAGGATCAGCACCGTGAGCACGGTCTGCACTGGCGAGAGCAGGGCGACCGCACCGACCTTGAGAATGTCGCGGAACAGGGCGCCGTCCAGCGTCGTGGCCGATGGCGCCAGGCGCAGGCGCGCGCGACCCGAGCGCAGATAGAAGTAGAGAAACAGCGCGCCGCCGGAGAAGGCGCACAACTGCCCGGCGGCAATGCCCGGCATGCCCAGTTTCGGGAACGGTCCCAGGCCCAGGCCCAATGCGCCGCCTACCGCCACCTGGACCACCGCCACCGTGAACACCGTGATCGAAGGCACGCGCATGTTGCCGGCGCCGCGCAACACCGAAGCGAAGGTGTTGGTGAGCCACACGCCTATCGAGCCGCAGAACGCGATATTCGAATAGGCGTTCGCCTGCTTGAGAGCGTAGCCGGTGCCACCCAGCAGCGCATACAGGCTCTCGCCCAGCAACAGGAAGGTCACGGTGAAAAAGACGCCGGCGCCGATGCCGATCCACATCGCATGCACCGCCAGCGCGTTGGCACGCTTGACGTCGCCGGCGCCCAGCGCGCGGCTGATGGCGGACGACACGCCGCCGCCCATGGCGCCGGCCGACATCATCTGCTGCAGCATGATCATCGGAAACGCCAGCGCCATGCCGGCCAGGGCCGGCGTGCCCAGCGTACCGACGTAGGCGGTTTCGGCGACCGTGGCAAGCGCCGTGGCCAGCATCGCCACCATGTTGGGCAGCGCGAAGCGCACCAGGGTCGGCAGGATCGGCGCGTGCAGCAGCGGATTGGCAGGCGCCGCGGCAGGGCTGCCGGCGGCGGGCAAGGGAGGGGCTGTCAAGGGGCTGCGATGTGTAGCGGACACGCATTGTCGCGCAACACCCGCACTGGCGTTGCAAGCCACCGGGCGCCCCGCCCCAACAGTTGTGCCGGGTCGTTGCTACCCATGCGCTCGCAGCTCAGGACGCGCCCGCGTCGGCGACACGCCTGCGCAATTCCGCCTTGGCGATTTTCTCCAGGGTCGAGCGCGGCAGGGCGTCGACTAAGCGAATCTCGCGCGGATGCTTGAAGTCGGCCAGTTGTGCCGCACAGGCGGCCGCTATGCGTGCGGCCAGGTCGGGCGCGGCGTCGCCGGTCGGCAGCACGAAGGCGATCGGCACCTCGTCCAGCATCAGGTGCTTCTTGGCCACCACCGCGCATTCATGCACCCCCGGCACGGTTGCGATCACGCGCTCGATTTCGGAAGCGGCGACGTTCTCGCCGCCTACCTTGAGCATGTCTTTATCGCGGTCGCCGAACTGGATCGAGCCGTCTACGAGCAGCTTGACGCGGTCACCGGTGCGAAACCAGCCGTCGGGGTCGAAGGCGGCGGCGGTGGCGGCCCGATTGCCCAGGTATTCCTGGAACAGCGAGAGCCCGCGCACGCCGCGAATGACCAGGTGGCCGCTGCCGCCGGGCTCGATCGCGCGCGCCTCGCGCACTGGAAGGCTGTCGCTGTCGACGATGGCGATCTCGTATTCCGGCGCCGGGCGGCCGATCGACAGGGGCACATTGGGCAGGTGCAGGCTGCCGACGATGCCGTGGGTGATGGTCTCGGTCATGCCCCACCAGCCCAGGGTGCGCACGCCGAAATGCGCGTCGGCCGGCGGTGCGCATACCGCCGAGCCCCACCAGCGATAGTGGTGCGCAGGCGGCACCGGCTGCGTCATCAGCGCCTTGACGCAGAAAGGAATCAGGGAAGTCCAGGTGCAGCGGCGCGCCACCGATACCGGCCAGAAGCGGGTGGCCGAGAAGCGCGGCTGGATCACGCAGGTGGCGCCGACCCACAGGCTTGCCAGCACCGAATAGGCCTGCGCGTTGGTGTGGAACAGCGGCAGGTACACCAGGTGCACGTCCTCGGGACGCAGGTCCTCGTGGGCAGCGTTGATGCGCGCGCCCCACAGCGCGTTGGCATGGGTCCACAGGACAGCCTTGGGGCGCGCGGTGGTGCCGGATGTGTATTGCACGCTGCACGGCGCCAGTGGATCGGGGGCGCGTTGTGCGGGCGGCTCGCCGTCCAGTGCTTCGAAGCGACTGGCCGCATCCGGTTGGAACTGCGGCATATCGCCGCTGTCGGTCGCGGTCACAGCCAGCCAGTCGAGGCCGCGGCAATGGGCCGCTACCCGCGCGGCGAATTTCGGCTGGGTGATACCGGCCACCGCGGCGCTGTGTTGGGCGTAGTACGCCAGTTCGTCATCGGCGGCGCGCGCATTGGTGGTGACCGCCACCGCGCCGATCCAGGCGCAGGCATACCAGGCCAGGAGGGTCTCGGGGCAGTTGTCCAGGTGGATCAGCACGCGCTGGCCGGCACGCACGCCGCGCCGCGCCAGGCCACCGGCGATGCGCCCGACGCGTTGATGGAATTGTCCGTAGCTGATGATCTCGGGCGGGCCCTCGAATGGCTCCCAGATGATGAATGGGTGATCGCGTCGCGTGCGTGCGCGCTGCTCCAGGAGCCAGGGCACGTCCATGCCGGAGAATGCGTGCGGCATCGCCTTGGTGAGGAGCGGATGCATGGGGGAATGTGTTGATGGCGACAGTGGCGGCCGCGCGGGCGCGTCAGCCGATGATCACCAGGGTGGAGGTGGCGGTGGCAACCAGGCGCTCCGGTTCGTCGACACTGGCCAGGCTGGCGCGACTGAATACCAGCTGACGTCCGCGCCGCTCGATCTCGCCGCAGGCGATGTAGCGGCCGCGCGGTGCGGCGCGCAGGAACGACACATTGACGCTGGCGGTGGTGCAGCCCTGGTTGGGCGGCAGCACGCCCAGCAGCGAAAACGCCATCGCGAAATCCAGCATGGCCGATAGCGCGCCGCCCTGCAACACCCCCACGCCCTGGACAAAGATGCCGTCCGGCGCGAACTCCAGCTTGATCGCGCCGCTTTCGGGATCCAGCGATATGAGCCGTGTGCCCAGCGCGCGCGCCATCGGGTTGGCGGCGAAGCTGGGCGCGGTTGATTTGTCCTTCAGCCACAGATGCAGCGCCAGTTGGTCGGGGTTGGGTTCGCGCATTTGCAGCTTCAGTTAGTGGTGTGTGGCGATGTCGCAATCGGAGGCGTGCATTATGCGCCGGCGACCACCTTGCCTGCGACCATCACCATGCGCGCAAGCGCGCCGCCTGCCACCAGGCCGGCGGCATCCTCGCCATCGGTGATCAATAAATCGGCGCGTGCGCCGACCCGAATGCCATAGTCGGCCGCGATGCCCATCAAGCGCGCCGGATGAATGCTCGCCATGTCGAAGGCGCGCGCCAGTTCGTGCGAACCCAGGTGCGCAGCCAGCATGGTCCAGCGCGCGATTTCCAGCATGTCGCCGGAGCCGGTCGGCACGAACGGATCCTGGATGTTGTCGGAAGCGCAGGCCACCGTGACCCCGGCGCGCGCCAGGTCGTTGACGCGCGTCAGGCCACGCGGCGGCAGGTGGTCGGCGCTACGCCCCTGCAGGAACAGGTTGGCCGCCGGCAGGGTGATGGCGCCGATGCCGGCCGCGGCCAGGCCGTCGATGATCGGCATTGCCTGCGCCGAAGGCAGGGCGAACAGGACACTGCTGTGGCTTACCACCACCCGGCCCTGCATGCCGTGGGCGTGGGTGCACTCGATCACGGTGTCGAAATGCAGGCGCTGCGGGTCCAGGTGTTCGTCCAGATGCAGGTCGAGCGGCAGGCCGCTCTTCTCGGCGGTGGCGAACAGCAGCTTGATGAACGAGCGCGCGTCGGCGGCGCGCGCCGGCGTGCCGCCGATCACATCCGCACCGAGGGCCAGGGCGGCGGCCAGCATTTCGCCGGCGTCGGCGCCATCAGGCGGCACGCCGCTGGCGAAAGCCACCACCTGCAGTCGCAGACGGTCACGCCAGCGCTCGCGCAGTTCGAGCAGGGCTTCGATGCCGCGCGTGCCGCTTTCCGGGTCGAGATTGGTGTGCGAGCGAATCGCCACCGTTCCGCGCGCCGAACAGGCCGCGATGGTTTGTTCGGCACGCTGCGTGATGTCATCGCGGGTCATGCCGGCCGCATAGGCGCGGAAAGCCAGTACCGCGCTTTCGAGGTCACCGCGCGGATTGTCCACCCGGCTGATGGTGCGCGACTTGTCCAGATGCTGGTGCGCGTCGAGCAGGCCCGGTACCACCAGCTTGTTGCCCAGGTCCAGCAGGTCCGCCGCCTCCACCCGGCTGCCGGGCGGCAACAGGGCGCTGATGCGGCCATCGCTGCCGATCAGGATGTCCTGCAATCGGGGTGGCTTGTGCGCATCGGCCTGCACGCGCCCGCCGCGCAGGATTTTCGGTCTGACGATCATCGAATCACCTCCAATCAATGGGGTCGCCGCGCGCCGGCGGCAGCCTGAAACCTACCGCGCCAACGCTCCTGTCTCAAGCAAGAACCCGACCATCAGGCGCGCCACTGCGTCGAACATGCCGCTCCGGTCTGCGTCTTGCAGCAGGCGTGGTGCGCAGCCGCCAAGAGCGGGGTCACCGCCGGCGCGGTGATGACGTCCGCCACGAACATGTCGCGCGTGATCCTTGCGACATCGACCGCCAAAGGATCGCCCGCCCGCATGCCGCTGGGGGTGGCGTTGAACACCAGGTCAAAGCCGGTCGGATCACGCGATCCGACGCCGGTGCGGGCGGGAAAGCGCGCTTCCAGCCGTGCGCGCAGGGTATCGCAGCGCAGCGGCGCGTCATCGTGGATCGCCAGATGCGCCACGCCGGCATCGAGCAGCGCCAGGGCGATCGCCGAGCCGGCCCCGCCGGCACCCACCAGGAGGGCGCGCGCGCCTTGCGGCCGGCAGCCTGCAGCACGGATGCCATCTACGAATCCGATGCTGTCAAGCATGTCGCCATGCCAGGAGAGGTCGGGATTGCGGCGCATCACATTGACCGCGCCCAGCAGATGGGCGCGCTCGCTGGCGCTGGCGCCGTGGGCGTACGCGGCGAACTTGTGCGGCACGGTGGCGATCAGGCAGTCGAAATTGCGCGCCACCGCGGCGCCGCGCATGAAAGCATCGAGGTCGGCGCTGCCCACATGCACCGGAATGACCACGCAGTTGCGCCCGGCCTGGTTCAAGGCGCGGGTCACGCCGGCGGATGAGTTCACCTGCGCGATCGGGTCGCCAAAATAGCGATGATGCGGGTGGCGCCGGAAAGCGATTCCGCGCTGTATTGCGGCATGCCCAGGAATCCGGCTTGCCGCGGCGCCTGGCGCTGCCTGCGCCGCGCACCGCTATTTCAAGGGGACAGTCAGCCCGGCCAGGTTGGAGCGCGCCTTGAGCTTGGCCTGTGCTTCCGCCTTGTTGATGGCGGACACCTTGCGGCCGAAGGCTTCGCGCTCTTCCTTGCTCTTTTGCGCCGCCTTGATGCTGGCGATGCAACGCCAGCGCTTGCCGCTCTTGGAGACGACCAGGCGCATTTCCTCGCGCGGATGTTGCGCGTGGCAGTGATAGCAGTAAACAGTGGAAGATGACATGTGAACGCTTATGCTGGGTCTGGGAAATGGTTGACTTGCATGCCCTGATCGACAACCCGCACCGAACCGCACGGTTTGACGCAAAAGGCGGCAGTATCTGGCCGCGCCTGGATTTGGATTGCCGACAATGCCGCACCGACGGTGAGAAATCGGCTTTTTGCTTTTTCGACGGCCTATGATTATACCAAAAGCCGGTGATCGCGAGTCACGCAAACCACGCAAGGCAGGCGGGGGTGCAGGTCGTGACGAACGGGTGGCTTGCGCCATGCATCGGACAAGGCGACAGATCATGCCTTCAAGGCATCGCATCCGCCGTCAGCGCCGGTGCAGGCGAGGGCGGAGGTAAACCTGGCCTGCCAACGAAACGGCTATACGGGGCAGCCTTTGCGCGTGTAAAGCGTTTCCACCATCGCGCACACCTGGTCGCGGTTTTGCGTGCCGGCGTTGGCCAGCGCCGCCGTCGGATGGTGCATCAGCTTGTTGGTCAATGCCTGGCTGAGACGCTCCAAGACTTCGCGCGGATCGCGCCCCTGTTCAAGCGCCAGCATCGCACGATCGAGTTCGCTGCGCCGGGCGAGTTCCGCGATTTCGCGCACTTGCTTGATGAGCGGCACTGCGGCGCGGTTGTCGAGCCATTGCATGAAGCCCTTGACGCGTGCATCGATGATCGCTTCAGCCTTGACGATCGCGCCGCGACGCGCGTCCATGCCCTCGCGTACTGTCGCGGCGAGGTCGTCGACGGTGTAGAGATAGACATCGCCGAGCTCCCCGGCTTCGGGTTCGATGTCGCGCGGTACCGCCAGATCCACCATGAAAATCGGCCGTCTCTTGCGTTCCTTGAGAGCGCGCTCGATCAGCCCTTTGCCCAGTACAGGCAGCGACGAGGCGGTGCACGACACCACGATGTCGTAGCGATGCAGTTCGGTCGAAAGGTCGGCCAGGCGGATCGCCTTGCCGTTGACGCGGCTTGCCAGCGCTTCCGCGCGCTCCACGGTGCGGTTGGCGATGGTGATCGACAGGGGTTTGTGGGCCGCAAAATGGGTGGCAACCAGTTCGATCATCTCGCCGGCGCCGATCACCAGCACGTGGGTCGCGTCGATCGTGGGGAAAATGCGTTCGGCCAGACGGACGGCGGCGGCGGCCATCGATACCGATTGTTCGCCGATCGCGGTCTGGCTGCGCACTTCCTTGGCCACCGCGAACGAACGCTGGAACAACTGGTGCAGATGGGTGCCAAGCGCGCCCGCTTCCTCGGCCTCCTTCGCCGCCCTCTTCATCTGGCCAAGTATTTGCGGTTCGCCGATCACCATCGAGTCGAGGCCTGCGGCGACACGAAATGCGTGGCGCACGGTTTCTTCCTGTCCGAGGCTGTAGAGGTGCGGTTTGAGGGCTGCGGGATCGATCTTGTGATAGTCGGCCAGCCAGCTTGTCGTATCAGCCGAGACGTCGACGCCGCGCGCAGCGGCGCAATACATCTCGGTCCGATTGCAGGTTGAAAGGATAGCCGCTTCGCGGGCGAAGCGGCGCCCGAGGAATTCCGACAGCGCTGCCTGCATGCGCTCGACCTGAAACACGATCTGCTCGCGCAACTGTATCGGTGCGGTATGGTGATTGAGTCCAAAGGTGGCAACGTGCATGCTTGTCTCGCGATTGATTATGTCAGTGCGTTACGGGCCCGCTCGACGTGGCGGGTTGCTACTTCGGTTTCACCAGCGTCGCGCGCGTCGCGCTCGGCGCGGTCGCGCAGGCGCTTGGCGGCGGAAATCCGCACCAGCACCGGCTGGGATTCGATGATCGCGTCGAGAACCGCCTTGGCCTCGTCCATCCACGGCAATTCCTGGTGCAGACGCGAAGGCGTGGGCTCGACGCGGTCGAGGTCGGTGCCCAGCGGCAGGATGTTGAACAGCGCGTCGAACAGCGCGTTGCAGACTTCCTGCACAACATAAGTGGCGCCGGCATATCCCATGAACGGCGTGCCCGTATGACGGCGGATGATGGCACCCGGAAACGATGCCGGGATATAGCTTGGGCGAAAACCGGGCGGCCCGCCGCTGCCCCCTTCGGCCAGGTACATGCGCTCGTTGTAGCTGCCGAACATGATCAGCGGCGGCTTTTCACGGATCAGGCGACGCACCTCTTCGTTATCGGTCTTGGCGCCGGGCTTGCGCGCGATCGCGAAGTTGCACGGGAACCCGAGCTCCTCGCCCAGAAACGCGGACAGGCCGCGCGTGTAGGTCTCGTTGGCCACCACCGCGAAATTGGCGGTACCGAAAAAATCCTGGGTCACCGAGCGCCACAGGTCCCACACCGGCTTGATGGTGGTGTGCTTCTCACGCTCGATGAAAGGCTCCGGATCCAGGCCGGTGATCTCACCCAGGGTGCGCAGGAACTTGGTCGTGCTGTGCAGGCCGATCGGCGCCTGCAGGTAGGGGCGGTCGAGCGCCTCGCACAGCATGCGACCGAACTCGCGATACATGCAGACGTTGACTTCCGCCTCCGACAGCCTGGCCACATCCGCCAGGTGGCTGCCGAGCGGGAACACCATGTTGACTTCGGCGCCGATGCCTTCGATCAGGCGCCGGATTTCGGCCAGGTCGCTGGGCATGTTGAAGGTGCCGTAGCACGGACCGATGATGTTGACCTTGGCCTTTTCGCCGGCCTTGCGCGGCTTGACCGCCGGCACACGGCGCTCGCCATATTCGGTCCACAGCCAGAACATGGCGCGATTGGCGCACTGCCACTGGTCTTCGTCGATGGTGCGCGGCAGGAAGCGCGCGATGTTGGTGCCTTCCGGAGTGACGCCCCCGCCGATCATCTCGGCGATCGACCCGGTGACCACCACCGCCGGCAGGTCCGGATCAAGGGTGGCGTGGGCGCGCTTCATCGCGCCCTCGGTGCCTTCGCGCCCGAGTTGCTCCTCGGCAAGTCCGGTCACCACGATCGGCAGTTCGTGGGGTGGCAGAGCGTCGGTGTAGTGAAGCACCGAGGTGACCGGCAGGTTCTCGCAGCCCACCGGACCATCGATCACCACCTGCAGACCCTTGATCGCGGTGAAAACATAGACCGCGCCCCAGTAGCCGCCGGCACGGTCATGATCGAGGACCAGCATCAGAGCATCTCCTCGGCGCGGCGCTTCTTGTGCATCTTGATCACCTGGCGGCGCACCTGATCGCGGAATTCCGGCCGATCCTTGGGCACATTTTCCCAGATGCCGGCTGCATGCCCGCTGCCAACGCCTGCGAAGAACTCGTTCATGGTGTCGAAGCGGGACTTGTTGCCAAGTGCGGCATTGACCACCGCCGCCAGAGAGCCGGCGCCCGCCGGCCCCATCAAGGGTCGTGCGGAAATCAGGTTGGTGAAGTAAAGGGACGGGGTGCGGGCTTCCTTGGCCGCCTGCACCACAGGCGTGGTGCCGATGGCGAGGTCAGGCTTGAACTCATGAAAAGCCGCCAGATCCTGTTCGAGTGAAGCCCGGTATTGCACGTGCACGCCGTGCGCTTCCAGCCACTGGCGGTCCGGCTCGCTCCAGGGTGTTTTCGGGCAGGCGGTGCCGACATAGCGCAGGTCGGCGCCACTCTCGATCAACAGGCGTGCCACCAGCAATTCGGAACCTTCATAGCCGGACAGCGTGATGCGACCCTTGACCGGCATTTTCGAGAGGGCGCCCTTGATCGCCGGCAGGAACCGGTTCTTGGCGGCATCGATCTTGTCCTGCGAGACATTCGCGGCCTGGCCTACCGCCTGCAACCATGCTTCGGTACCGTCATGGCCGACCGGCGCGGAGCCGACGATGGTCCGGCCAGCGGCCTCGAACTCGCGGAAACTTGCGGTGTAGAAGGGATGAATCGCGGCCACGACGACACAATCGAGCGCGGCATACAGTTCACGCCACTCGCGCGTGGGCACGACAGGGCCGGCTGCCAGGCCCATGGGCTCCAGCATCATGCCGATGCCCACCGGATCCGCCAGAAACATCTCGCCTACCAGGGTGACGGTGGGTTTGGTGGCACGAGCGCCACGCGGCGCCGCCACCGGACCCTGTTCGGCTTCGCTGCGTGCGTACTTGAGCATGGCGCCTGCGAGCACGTCCTTGGCTTCCGCATGGGTGGGCACGCCGAAGCCCGGCACGTCGATGCCGATGATGCGCACGCCATTGATCTCCTTGGGCAGCAGTTGCAGCGGCACGCCGGAAGCGGTCGGCACGCACAGGTTGGTGATGATCACCGTGTCATACAGCGCCGGGTCGGCGAGCTTGTACACGGCTTCGCGAATGTCCTCGAACAGCTTGCCGGTGACCAGCGACTCCGAATTGAAGGGCACGTATCCGACGGTACGCTTGGCGCCGTAGAAGTGCGAAGTGAAGGTCAGGCCGTAGACGCAGCATGCGGAGCCGGACAACACCGTGGCGGTGCGCCGCATGCGCAGGCCCACGCGCAGCGAGCCGAATGCCGGGCACATCGATTGCGGCTGATCGTGCGGGCCCTTCGGGTAATCCTTCGCGTACTGGTCCAGGGTCGCGCTTTTTCCCGCGGCGCGGGCGGCCGCCTGCAACTGTTCGCGGCCGGAATGGCAGCCCAGACCGTCCTGTTCAAGGGCAGCGGGCGTCACGAGCTGCGCAGCAGGCGGGACGACGGCGGTATCCACGGCGCGGCCTTGCTCAGACATTGTCGTAGACCACTTCCAGGCTTGGCTTGTTCACCTCAGCCTTGCCAACCATGTCGAACACCGTCGCCGGCTCCATCTTGAAGTCGCGACCGGTGACTTCCGCCGAAAACAGGCCCAGCAATTGGTCCTGGGTTTGCGGCTTCGGGCGCACCGGCGGCGCTTCGCCGACGTTGGTGGCCAGGGTCTCGAACAAAGGCGCCCATTGCGTGCCGGGGCGGCCGATGATTTCGTAGCTGGCGCTCTTGCGGCGGATGTCCTCATGGGCGGGGATCGCGGCCAGCACCGGTATGCCGGCATTGGTGGCGAAGGCGGCGGCCTCGCCGGTGCCATCGTCCTTGTTGATCACCATGCCGGCCACGCCCACGTTGCCACCCAACTTGCGGAAGTATTCAACCGCCGAGCAGACGTTGTTGGCCACATAAAGCGATTGCAGGTCGTTGCTGGCCACCACGATGACCTTTTGGCACATGTCGCGGGCGATCGGCAGGCCGAATCCGCCGCACACCACGTCACCCAGGAAGTCGAGCAGCACGAAGTCGAAGCCCCAGTCGTGAAAGCCGAGTTTCTCGAGCGTCTCGAAGCCGTGAATGATGCCGCGCCGCCGCAGCCGCGTCCGACCTCGGGGCCGCCCAGCTCCATCGCGTAGACACCGTCGCGCTTGAAGCAGACGTCGCCGATGGCGACCGCCTCGCCTGCCAGCTTTTTCTTCGAACTCGTCTCGATGATGGTCGGACAGGCCTTGCCGCCGAACAACAGCGACGTGGTGTCGCTCTTCGGGTCGCAGCCGATCAACAGCACCTTCTTGCCCTGCTGCGCCATCATGTAGGAAAGATTGGCGAGCGTGAAGCTCTTGCCGATGCCGCCCTTGCCGTAGATGGCGATGATCTGGGTCTCCTTGACGGGCGCGCCGCTGTCCGCGGCGGCGGGGGCTTCCGGTTCGGCAGCGGCTTCCTCGCGCAGGCGGGCGTGGAACTGCACCACGGAGGATGCGGCGGGGGCGGTGGTTTCGCAGGCGGTTGTCATGCGGCTTGTCTCCAGTCGAGGATCATTTTCAGGCAGGTGGGATCGCCGAACGCGGTGCGGTAGGCTTGGTCGGCGTCGGTGGCGGCCTGGCGGTGGGTGATAAGGTCGTCCAATGAAAGGCTGCCGTCTTCCACCATTTGTTTGACCGCGGCCAGGTCGCCCTCGGCCCATTGGGCGGCCACGCGGATGCGCGCTTCGCGCATGAAGGCGGGCGGAAAGGCAAACGCCAGCGGTTCGTCGTAAAAGCCGGCCAGCACGATTTCACCACCCGGGGCGAGCCGCGCGATCAGTCCGTCCAGCAGTTCGCCGGCGCCGCTGACGTCGCAAATGCTCTTGTAGTTGCGCCGCTCATCGACGGCCGGATCGATGACCGCGTAGGCATGGGACCCGGCACGGCGATCGGGATTGGTTTCCCATACAGTAGGGCTTGCGCCGCGGGCTACGACGATGCGTGCCAGCATGCGCCCGAGAACACCGTGGCCTATGATCAAGTCGGGCAACTGTGCGCCCTCAGGCGAGATCACATGGTGCGCGGTGGCGGCAAGCGCGAACAACACGCCTTTTTCGGAGAGCGCGTGATTGATGTGCAGTGCGCGGGCTGCCGGCACCACCAGGCGTCGGGCCGCGCCGCCGAACAAGCCGCGCACATCGCCGAAACAGCGCGCGCCTGGAACAAAAACCATTTCACCGATGCGTCCGCTGTGTTCGCCCTCGGCTGCGATGATGCGTCCCACCGATTCGTAGCCCGGCACCAGCGGGTAGCCCATGCCTGGGAAATGCGGCATGCGACCGGACCAGAGCAGGCGTTCGGTACCGGTACTGATACCGCTCCAGTCGATCTCGACGACCACGTCGCCCGGGGTCGGCGCGGTCAGGTCAAGCTGCGCCAGCACCAAGTGCTCGGGCCGTTGCAGTACGACTGCGGTGGTTTGCATGCGCTAGGCCCGGTGACCGGGCAACTGGTGACTAAAAGTGTCAGTTTACATATGCAAAGCACTATGTCAACATAAATTTACACTTGCTTCGGTGCGTACAGACCCGCCAACGCGGCTTGCCATGTCCTTGGGCCAAGTTGCTTACGCGACGGCGCCGGGAAGAAACGCGCGCACCACGCTGGACATACCGCGCGCGTCGGCATAGGGCAGCGCCAGATAAGCCGCGCCCAGGTGATTGGCCAGCGCTTGCGCCTGGGGCTGGGCGCGTGGCGAGATATCCAGCAGCAGGGTCGCGAAACCGCTGGCGGCGAAGGTGCGCGCGGCGGCGTCGGCATCGGCTTCGGCGCGCGCGCGGCCGGGACTGCCGTCGCGCGCAATGTTGGCCCGGCCATCGGTCAGGAACACAATGGTCGGGGTGGCACCATGGCGGCGCACGTTCAAAGCCAATACGCCGGCAGCGTCGATGCCTGCTGCCAGAGGCGTGGCGCCGCCGCCGGGCAAACCGCCCAGACTGCGTTTGGCACGCACCAGCGAGCGGGTGGGCGGCAACAGGGTCTCGGCGGTGCTGCCACGAAACGCGATCAGGGCCACCTGATCGCGCCGTACGTAACAGTCCGCCAGCAGCAGTTCGACTGCTCCCTTGGCCTCGGCCAGTCGATGAATGGCGGCCGAGCCGGAGGCATCGACCACAAAGATGGTGGTGGTTTCGCTGCGCTCGCGATGTCGCAGGACGCGAAAATCCTGCGCCCGCACCACCACCCGCAGCGGCGACAACGCCATGCCCGGCTGGCATCGACGCAGGCGTTGCCAGGGAGCGGCGGCGCGCAGCGTTTCGATCACGGAAAGCCGGGCGCCGCTGCGCCGATCGCCTGGCTTGACCCCGATCGGGCGACCGCGCACGCCGGCTTTGCGGTAGGCGCCGGTGCGCCCGCTGACGCTGCCCCGGTTCGCCGTGCGCCCGGCATTCTTGATTCTGGCGAGGAGTCCGGGCGGAATCGCCGCGGCGGCAGCCGCCAGCACGATGTCTTGTAGGGAAGCTTGATCGACGCAGGCCGACTGCTCGGCATCCCTGGTGTCTGGGGGCGGGTCGGCGGCGGGTGGATCGGCCGGGTCATGTTGCGGCGGCGGTGCCGGGGGCTGCGGTGGCTCCGCCTCGGATGGCTCCGCCTCGGATGGCTCCGAGGCATCCTGCGGCGTGGCAGGAGGGGCCGGCAGGCGGGTGGCACGCGGCGCAAGTACCAGCCGGGCGGCCAGGGCGGCATCGCTTTCATCGGCCAGCGTGCGACCGTCGAGCGCCGCACAGCAGCGTGCGGCATGCACGGCCTGCGTCCAGGCGCGCAGCGACGCCACGCCGAGCGCATCGGCGGCCGCGCACAAGGCATCGATCAACGCGTCGGGAACCTCCACCTGCCGCAATTGGCGACGCGCCAGCGCGATGCGCTCGGCACCGGGGGCCGTCACGCCGGTGTCGGTGCTGGCGATGCCTTCGAGTTCAAGGTGGAACGCGAGCCGGTCGGTGAGCGCCGCGGGTACGTGTTCTTCGTCGCCAGCGCTTTCGTCTAAGGCGACGACTCCGAAACGCGCCGCGTGGCGATCGGAAAAGCCGTCGCGCGCCAAGGTCACGTAGCCGGTATCGAGCGCCTGACCCAGCAGTGCCGCGACCGTAGCCGACATGCGCTCGGCCATCGCGGCAGTGATCAGCCCCCCATGCGCCTGTGCCAGCAGACCGCGCTCGGCGACCGGGCGGCCGCTGGCCAGCGTCGCGCCCAAATCAAGGCCGCCAATCAGGCGCCCTTCGGTCGCGTGCGCGGGCAATTTGCGCTGCCGGTCGGGGAGCGTGGCGGCGAGCGCGGCCAGCCAGCGTTCGCGTACCGGCCCGGCGCGGGCGCGCAACACGATACCGCCCAGGCCATGCGGATCGATCGCGATGAGGGCGATGGCATCCTGCGCCAGCGCCCAGCGGGCGGCGGGGGCCGGGCCGTCTGCCGCCTGATTCATGCCGCGAACACTTCCTCGATCGCGCGTTCCACCCGCACGGTCGATCCGGCCTCGTCGAGCGGGTCGCGCCGCAGTCGATGCCGCAAGGCCGACGGCGCGACGCGCCGCAGATGGGCGTCGCCGACTTCGGCGTCGCCGTCGATGGCCGCCAGCGCGCGCGCCGCGCGCATCAGCGTGAGTTCGGCACGCAGGCCGTCGGTACCCAGACGCATGCACAGGCGCGCGACGCGCTCAAGCGTGGCGTCCGACATTTTCACCGTGGCAATGCGCTGGCGCGCGGCGATGAGCGAGCGGCGCAGCTTCGATTCCTCTTTTTTCCAGTGCGCCACGAAGGCGCCGCGGTCGCGCTCGAAGGCGTCGCGCCGTTTGACCACGCTGATGCGTTCCTCCAGCGTGGCAGGCGTGCGTACCTCGACCGAAAGGCCGAAGCGATCCAGCAATTGCGGGCGCAATTCACCTTCTTCGGGGTTGCCGCTGCCGATCAGCACAAAGCGTGCAGGGTGGCGGATCGACAGGCCTTCGCGTTCGACCACGTTCTCACCCGAGGCGGCTACATCGATCAACAGGTCGACCAGGTGGTCTTCCAGCAGGTTGACCTCGTCGATGTACAGGAAGCCGCGATTGGCGCGCGCCAAAAGACCGGGTTCAAATGCTTTTTCACCTTGCGTGAGCGCGCGCTCCAGGTCGAGCGCACCCACCACCCGATCCTCGGTCGCACCCAGCGGCAGGTCCACCACCTGCACCGGCAAGTCGACCGCGGTGCGCGCCCTGGCCGCCCTGCTGCCGCCGATGCGCACCGTACCAGGCTGTGCCTACCTGTGCGACCCGGATGCCGATCGCTCGGGCTGCGGCGACTGCCGCGCACGCGACGCTGTCGGTGCCGGCAAAGCCGTCAACGTGCCGGTGCAGGTGGTGGACCTGCCGCTGGGTG
>JBEIFV010000118.1:0-18172 GCA_040382235.1 Burkholderiales bacterium | reverse complement strand
CGCAGCGCCACCGGGCGGCGCTCGGCCTCATAGCTGGCCAGGAGCGAAGCACCGCCCCAACCCTTGACCACGGCGGCCAGCTTCCAGCCCAGGTTGACCGCGTCCTCCACCCCGGTGTTGTAGCCCAGGCCGCCGGTAGGCGTGAACAGATGCACGGCGTCGCCCGCCATGTAGACCCGGCCGCAGGCAAACTGCTCCGCCACCAGGGTGAGCCCGGCCTTCCACGACAGCCGCGCCAGGAACTCGACCTCGATCTCGGCGCCCATGGCCTGGCAGAACATCTGCCTGGCCTGCGCATCCGTGACCTCGTCACCATCGCCCTCGCGCAACTGCGTGTGGAACACGAATTCGTCGACGCCGTTCAAGGCCGCCATGAAGGCGCGGCGTTCGGGATTGAAGGCCCAGTACATCCAGGCACGCCTGGCGCCCAAAAAATCGTACAGCCCCGGCGCCTTGACATGGATGGCCATCATCTGCCCACCCATGAAGTCGCGCTTGGCGCCACCCTCACCGCCATACACAATGCCCAGTTGCTTGCGCACCATGCTGCGGGGGCCATCGGCACCTACCAGGTACTGCGCCTCAAGTTGACTGGTGACACCGGTCTTGAGATCGCTTACGGTCGCACTGACCTGCGTGCCGTGATCGGCAAAGGCTTCGACGCGCGCACCGAAGCGCAGATCGACCGATGCCAATTCGGCAACACGCCGCTTGAGGGTGCGCTCGATGTACATCTGCGAGCAGCGATGCGGCAACTCCGCCGCGCTCGCAGCGCCGCCCCCCTCGCGCGCCAGCGCACGTGCATCGCGCGACGCCGGCAGCGCGAAGCGCGCCAGCTCATGCTTGCCGATGCGCGTCCAGTAGGTGACGTCGGTCGGATAGTCCGGTGGCAACCCCTGACTGCGGATTTCTTCAGCCAGCCCCAGGCGCCGGAAATGCTCCATGGTGCGCGCCTGCGTGGCATTGGCCGCGGGCAGGATCGCGGTGTCCGGCTTGTCGTCAAGCAGGACCGCGCGCACCCCGCGCCGGCCCAGCTCCAGGGCAAGCACCAGCCCGGTCGGCCCGCCGCCGATGATGATGACGTCGGTCTGGATGGCGGATGTCATGGAGTCGTTCGCCGCACCGGCCACCGCGGCCGGTTGCGCCTACCGGGCCGCCGGATTGAGGACGAAATCGAAATCCAGCGTGTAGTAGGGCTTGTCCATCTTGCTGCCATCCGGTGCGCTGCCCGCAGGCTTCTTGACCCAGTCCGAAATCAGCGAGGAGCGTACCCCGAACACCGCATCGGAATCGAGATACTTGTCGTCGCCGCGGAACACATGGGTGACCAGCTTCTCGTAGCCCGGCGCCTGGATCATGAAGTGCAGGTGCGCCGGGCGAAACGGATGGCGACCGGCACGATCGATCCACTTGCCCACCGGGCCATCGGTGGGAATCGAATAGAACTCCGGCAGGATGCTCTTGAACCAGTACTTGCCTTCGGCGTCCGAGCGCAGGCGGCCACGCGCGAACAGCGCATTGTCCTTGTCGGTGTACTGCACATCATAGATGCCGTCGCCGTCCGCCTGCCACACATCGAGCACGGCGTTGGCGACAGGCTTGCCATCGAGGCCGCGCACGGTTCCGGAAATGAAAGCCGGCTCTCCGGCCGCCCCCATGGAAAGATCGTCGCCGTTCTTGAAATCAGCCGCCTGATCGGTATGGAAGGGGCCGAACACGGTGGCTTCGGTGCAGCCGGCGGGCTTCTTGTGGTTGAGTGCCACCACCAGCATCGACAGACCCAGTGTGTCGGACAACAGGATGACTTCCTGGCGCTTGTCGTCGCATTTCTTGCCGACCGCGGTCAAGAATTCGATGCCCTGCATCCATTCCTCTTCGGTGAGCTTGACCTCGCGCGCGAACTCGTGCAGGTGCTTGGTCAGGCTGGTGAGGATTTGCTTGAAGCGAGGATCCTTGCAGCCTTCGAGCCGGCGGATCGCTTCTTCGGTGATGGTGTTTTCATCGAGGTTTTGCATGTTGGCTTCCTTTGCGTGGGGTTTCGTAGTGTCGAACTTGCTGGTCAGATGAGCGGACTTCCGCCCTTACTGAGCCTGCATTTTGGCGCGTTTGGCAATGCGTGCGGAAACTTCGATTTCCTTCTTCAGGAAAGCGTCGAATTCGCCTTGCGACATCAACATGGCTTCGGTGCCGCTCTTCAAATAACGTTCCTTGACCTCGGGCGTGTTGGCCGCCTTGATGATTTCCGCATGCAGGCGCTGGACGATCGCCGCCGGCGTCTTGGACGGCACGAAAGCCCCGACCCAAAGCGAAAAATCGGAATCGGGAAAACCGGCCTCGATCGAGGTCGGCACATCGGGCAACAAGGGGCTGCGCCTTGAGCCGCTGGTGGCCAGCGCCGCCACCTTGCCATCCTTGATCAGGCCCAACGCCGCGTTGATCGGCGCGCAGTAGTACTCCAGCCGCCCGCCGACAATCTCGGTCACCGCTTCCGGCGTGCCCTTGAACGGCACGTGCTGCATGTCGATATCGGCGACCAGCATGAATTTCTCGGCGTTCAGATGGGTCGCGCTGCCGATGCCGGCGGAGGCGAAGTTGAGCTGGTTGGGCCTGGCCTTGGCCGCCGCCACCAGATCCTTGAGCGTCTTGTAGCGGCCTTGCGGGGCGATGATGATGTTGGGCACCGCGCCCAGACCTGCCACGTTGGTGAAATCGCGCAAGGTATCGTACGCAAGGTTGGTGTAGATCGCCGGGTTGACCGCGTGCGACCCGGAATGCACCAGCACGGTGTAGCCGTCGGGATCGGACTTGGCCACCGCGGTGGCTGCGATGGTGCCGCCCGCGCCGGGGCGGTTCTCGATCACGATCGGCTGCCCCAGCGACACTGACATGCGCTCGGCGATGGTGCGCGCCATGATGTCGGTCGAACTGCCGGCGGTGAACGGCACCACGAACTTGACCGCCTTGGTCGGGTAGGTGGCTTGCGCGCGCGCGCCGGTTGCGAGCAGGGCAGCGGCGGCGCTGGCGCTGGCGATAAAGGTACGACGTTTCATGCTTGTCTCCGTGTTCCAGAAGTTGTGGTTGATCAGGTGGCGGGTTGAGGCATGGCCGATGGCAATCAGATTAGCGCTTGCGGCTTCATCGCGCAGTCGCATCAGTGCTGCCTGCCAGGCGCTGCATGTACCTGACCGTGGCGATGTAATCAAGTTCCCCGTCGCCTTGCGCCGCGACCGCCTGATACATCTGGCGCATCAGTGCGGTCAGGTTGAGCGGCACACCCCCACGTGCCGCTTCGCCCATGATGAGGTCGAGGTCCTTGATCATCTGCAGGCCGGAGAAGGTAGAGGCGTAATCATGCGCCTTGAGAGGTTCCACCTTGTAGTTGACCATCGGCGAGCCGGCTGCGCTCTTGCCCATGATGTCGAGCATCTGCGCCCATTCAAGCCCGCCCTTCTCGCCCAATACCAGGGCTTCGGCCATGAGGCCGGTGGTGCCGGCGATCATCAGGTTGATGACCAGCTTGATGACCCGGCCCTGCTCGCCTTCACCGAGGTAGAAATGCGTCTGGCCGAAGGAATCGAGCAAGGGCTTCACGAAATCGTAGAGCGCGCGTGGGCCGGAGGCCATCACCGTCAGATTGGCGGCGCGCGCCACCACCGGATTGCCCGACACTGTGGCGCGCAGATAGTCGATACCGGCCCCCGCCAATGGCACGGCCAACTCGGCGGAGATTCCCGGCGATACCGTGCTGGTATCGACATAGCGCAGGCCCCTGCGACCGCTGGCGGCAAGCGCCTGCGCCACCGCGGCAAACGCTGCATCGCTGGGCAGGGAACTCAAGAGCACATCGACCTCGGCGGCACAGGCGGCCACGTCGGTGGCGATCTCGCAACCGGCCAGACGCGCGGCTTCAATTCCCGCCGACTGCGCGTCATGCGCGATCACCCTGAAGCCGGCGCTGCGCAGGTGCTCGATCATCGGCAGGCCCATCTTGCCGACGCCGATGAATCCGATCACCGTTTTGCCGGGTGTTGCGTTGTCCATCATGCCACCTGCCTGAGTTTGAGCGCGGTGAGAATGCGGTCGCCGGATGCGGCCAGCGCGGTCTGGCAATGCGCGAGGTCGGCATAAAGCAGCTTGCCATGGCGCTTCTTCCAGTTGCCTGCGATCATCACCGAATCGATATTGGCCAGGCTTGCCTGCATCACCACGCTGGCCACCGCGTCATGCACCGGGTGCATGTTCAGTTGCCGTGCATCGACCAACACCAGGTCTGCCTGTTTGCCCGCCTTGAGTGAGCCGATGCGATCCTGCATGCGCAGCATTTGCGCACCGCGGATGGTGATCCACGACAGCGCCTCGCGCACCGGCACGGTGGAGGTGTCCGGAATGGTGGCATGCGCGGCACGATAGTCGGCATTGTCGAGCGCACGCTGCATGGCAAGCGCAATGCGCGCCACGCCGAACATGTCGCCCGACAACACCGACTCGAGGTCGACCCCCAGGGTCGGCGCACTGCCCAGTTTGCGCAGGCGCCCGGTGATCGGGTGGCCGTGGCCCTGAGCCATTTCGTTTTCGGGTGTGATCGAGAAGCTCATGCCCAGATCGACGAACTTCGCCAGTTGCGCATCCGAAAGGTTGTTGCCGTGCACGATGTTGACGTTGTCGCCCAGGAGACCGGCGGCTTCGAGGCGTTCCCATCCTTCGGGCGTACGGGCCGCGCCGCCGCCCTGGTGCATGCTGGCGATGAGGCCGAACTCGCGCGCCAGGGCGAAATCCGCCAACGCCACCTCAAGAGTCGAGTAATGCGGGCCGAGAATGGCCAGGCCCAGGGTCACCAGGCCATCATTGGCCGGCAGCCGATGCTTGAGCAGACGCGCCACTTCCGCGCGCGGATGCGGCACTTCCCAGAAGGGCCTCTCGCCCGGCTTGGGATCAGGCTTGGGGCTGCCATGAAAAAACGCGGCGCGGATGCCGGACGCGATCAGCGCATCGATGGCCGCATCGGTATGCGCCGGGGTCGGGTTGTTGTGGCACCAGTCAACCAGCGTGGTGGTGCCGCAATTGATCTGGTTCAGGGCGCCGGCCAGGGTGGCGATGCCGATGTCCTCCGGCCGAAACACAGTGGCCAGGCCGGCATGCACGTGCTTGAAGTATTCGAGCAGGGTCCAGTTGGCGGCCACGCCGCGCAAGGCGGTCTGCCAGGTGTGCATGTGGGCATTGATCAGGCCCGGGATGACAATAAACCCGGTGGCGTCAAGCACTTGGGCGTCGCCAGCGTCCAGATGCGCCGCGATGGCCGCGATGCGTTCGCCCTCGATCAGCAGGTCACCTGTCAGGTCGCCGACGCCCTCGTCCATCGAGACGATCGATGCATTGCGGATCAAGGTACGTGTCATGGAAGCTCAGGATTCCAGGCCGTCGCTCATCTCTACATTGTCCGGCTTCAATTCCATGCCGGCGTTGCGCGCCAGTTCCAGCAGCAGTACCGCGAAGTCGACATTGTCATGGCCGCGCCCAACCAGGCTGGCGATCGACTCGCGCGTCGCCGCGGCCGCAGGCATGGTCACGCCGTAGGCCTTGGCCGCACTCATGCCCAGGTCCATGTCCTTGAGCAGGAGCTTGGGGGTGAACGTCACCTTGTCGAAGCTAAGGTTGGTCAGGGTCGGCGTCTTGTACTTGGTGTACATCGAGCCCAGCACCGAGTTGTTGATCGATTCCAGAAACACATGGCGCGGAATGCCGGCTTTCTCGGCCAACACCGCCACTTCGCAAAAGGTCTGGATGATCACGCCGAACATGGTGTTGTGCGCGATCTTCCACACGCGCGCCAGTTCCCCCTCGCCCAGCCACATCTCCGAGCGCCCGAGCATCGCCAGATACGGCCGCACCGCCTCATACGACGCCTTGGGGCCGGAAGCCACCACCGACAGCTTGCCGGCCTTGGCCACCTTGGCATTGCCTGACACCGGCGCGCACAGGTAGGCGATGCCGCGCCGCTCCAGCTCGGCCCGTACTTCCGCCGAACCTTCCTGAGAAATCGACGAGCAGTCGACCACCATCTGCGGCTTGGCCGAACCCGACAACAATCCGCCGGCCTCGAACAGCACCTGCTTCAAGTCCGCGGTGGTCGACACCATGGTGAAGACGATGTCGCAGCCGGCCAGATCCGGCTTGGCGGCGACGATTTTCGCGCCATAGGGCTTGAGCGGTTCGGCCTTCGCGGATGTGCGGTTCCACACCGCAACGTCGCATTGGTTCTTGAGCAGGCGGATCGCCATGGCTTCGCCCATGCGCCCCAGGCCGATCCAGCCGATCTTGTGATTCGTAGTCATCTGATGGTTTGCTTCGCAGGTGTGTGATTCATTGGTCTGTGTTGGGTAGCCGGCGACAGGTCTCGCCGTCGGCGTTTCAGGGTGGTGCGATCGGCACGCCCGAGAGGCGCACCAGTTCGTCAAGCTCCAGGCCTTCGATCCAATCGACCGCCTTGAGGCCTTCGGGCGTCACTTCGAGCGTGGCCAGATCGGTGTAGATGCGGCTGACGCAGCCGACGCCGGTCAGGGGATAGGTGCAGCGCTGCACCAACTTGGATGCGCCACCCTTGGTAAGATGCTCCATCATGACGAAGGTGCGCTTGGCGCCGACCGCCAGGTCCATGGCGCCGCCGACGGCCGGAATCGCGTCGGCACCGCCGGTATGCCAGTTGGCGAGGTCGCCGTTGACCGCCACCTGGAACGCGCCCAGCACACAGATATCCAGGTGGCCGCCGCGCATCATGCCGAACGAATCGGCGTGGTGAAAGAAAGCGCCGCCAGCCAGCAAGGTGACGGGCTGCTTGCCGGCGTTGATCAGGTCCCAGTCCTCGAAGCCCTCGAGCGGCGCCGGGCCCATGCCGAGGATGCCGTTCTCGCTGTGCAGGAAGATTTCGCGATCGCGCGGCAGGTGGTTGGCCACCAGGGTCGGCAGCCCGATGCCCAGGTTGACATAGGCGCCCTCGGGAATATCGACGGCGACGCGCGCGGCCATCTGGTCGCGTGTCCTGCGAACGTAGCTCATTGACCTGCCCTCCAGTCACTGCGTGACGTCCTCCCCGAGGGAGGCGCATTGCTCAATTCGGCGCTCCCTTGGGGCGGCCGGGCGGAAGCGCTCATGCTGCTCCCTCCGGTGCATTGCGCTCAACCGGCACCACGCGCTTGACGAAAATACCCGGTGTCACGATCGTTTCGGGATCCAGCCCGCCCAGTTCCACCGTCTCATAGACTTGCGCCACCGTGCAGCGCGCGGCCGTGGCCATCACCGGGCCGAAATTGCGCGCCGCCTTGCGGTAGGTCAGGTTGCCCCAGCGATCACCGCGCTCGGCCTTGATGAGCGCCAGTTCCGCATGGATCGGATGTTCCAGCACATACATGCGGCCATCGATCTCGCGTGTTTCCTTGCCTGCGCCCAGTTCGGTACCGTATCCGGTCGGGGTGAAAAACGCGCCGATGCCGGCACCGGCGGCACGGATGCGCTCGGCTAGGTTGCCTTGCGGCACCAGTTCAAGCTCCAGTTTTCCGGCACGGTAAAGACCATCGAATACATGGGAGTCGGTCTGGCGCGGAAACGAGCAGATGATTTTCCTCACCCTGCCCGCCTTGAGCAAGGCCGCCATCCCGGTTTCGCCGTTGCCCGCGTTGTTGGCCACCAGCGTCAAGTCCTTCGCGCCCTGCGCGATCAGGCCGTCGATCAGTTCATTGGGCATGCCGGCGCCGCCAAAGCCGCCCAGCATGACCACCGAGCCATCGCGCACATCGGCCAGGGCTTCCGCCATCGCATGGACAATCTTGTTGATCATCGGCTAGCCCTTTCGTATGGCCGGCATGCGGCCGTGAAACGCATCGTCCAGCAAGGCGCGGATCGACGCACGGTCGAGCGGCCGCGGGTTCGGGTATGGCGCCGCCACCGCAAGATCGGCCACCCGCTCCAATCCGTCCTGCGGCATGCCGAGCGCCTTGAGAGACAGTGGCGTGCCCAGGCGCTGCTCCAGCGCATAGAGGCCAGCGGCGGCATCATCGCTGCCGAGTGCGCGCGCGATGCGCGCCATCGCCTGCGGCGCCGCCAGCGCGTTGTAGGCCACCGCATGCGGCAAGACCACCGTATGGGTTTCGGCATGCGGCAGATTGAAACTGCCGCCCAGGGTGTGGCACAGCTTGTGATGCAGGGCCATGGCGCAACCGTTGAGCGCCATGCCGCACAGCCAGGCGCCATACAGCGCGTTGGAGCGCGCCGCGATGTCGCCGGGCGCGGCCATCACCGCCGGCAGACCGGCGGCGAGCGCGCGAATGCCTTCTTCAGCCATCAGCGAGATCACCGGGTTGGCATCCACCGCGTAGAGCGCTTCGACCGCGTGCGCGATCGCATTCATGCCGCTGGTGGCGGACATGGCGAGCGGCAACCCCAGCGTGAGTTCGGGGTCGTAAATGACCGTGCGCGGCAACACGCGCAGGTCGCGCCCGGTCTTCTTCACCCCATCCTCGGTGATGCCGTAGATGCTGGTCATCTCGGAACCGGCGTAGGTGGTGGGGACGGCAAGAATCGGCAGCGCCGATTCCAGCGCGATCGCCTTGCCTAGACCGGTGGTGGAGCCGCCGCCAATGGCAATCGCGCAATCGGCACCCAGTCGCGCCGCCTCGGCGCGCGCCTGGCGCGCAGTCTCGATCGGCACATGCATGACGGCCTGCGCGAAGATGCCGGCACAGCGCGCACCGATGCGCTGTGCCACCATTTCTGCCTGCGCCCGCTGCTCGGGCGTAGACAGCACCAGGGCGCGCCGCGCACCCAGCAGATCGATTTCACGCTCCAGGTGCATGAGGGCGCCACTACCGAACACCACGCGCGCGGCTTGCGCCGAATAGGTGAACTTCATCATCAAGGTCGGGACTTTAAGTCAAAAACGTTTGTATATAGAACAAATGTTCGTATTGCGCATTAGAATGCGAAACCTGCAAAGCTTTGTCAAACGGTTTTTTGTTCACTATCAGAACCGGCTACAAATCAAGGAACTAGACATCGATGACGAGCGTCCTTGCTGCAACGCAACAAAAAGGCCCCGAGCGCGTCGCACCCAGCGACAGCTATGTTCAGTCCTTCGCGCGCGGCTTGGCGGTGATTCGCTCGTTTGGCAACGACGCCAAGACCCAGACCCTGACCCAGGTGGCGGAGCGCACCGGGCTTGACCGCGCCGGCGCGCGGCGCATCCTGCTCACCCTGCAAGCGCTCGGCTATGTGGCGCAAGACGGCCGGCAGTTTCGCCTGACCGCACGCATTCTCGATCTCGGTTATGCCTATCTATCGACCACGCCGCTATGGAATCTGGCCGAACCGTTGATGGAGGAACTGGTGCGCGAAGTGCACGAATCCTCGTCAATCTCGGTGCTGGAAGGTACCGAGATCGTCTACATCCTGCGCGTGCCGACCTCCAAGATCATGGCCATCAATCTGGCGATCGGCAGCCGCCTGCCGGCATGGTGCACCTCGATGGGTCGCGTGCTGCTTGCCGGCCTGGATGAGGCGGGCCTGCAGGCCGTGCTGGAAGCATCCGGGATCGCGCCGCTCACGCGGCACAGCGAAACCTCGATCGACAAACTTCATCGCGTCATCGCGCGCGCGCGCAGCGATGGCTACGCGCTGGTGAACCAGGAGCTCGAAGAGGGGCTTTGCTCGATCGCCGTACCGATCTACGATCGAACCGGCGCGGTGATCGCCGCGATGAATCTTTCCTGCAATTCAACCCGTGTTTCGGCTGCGCAGATGACCAGGAATTTCCTGCCGCCCTTGAAGGCGGCGGCGACGCGCATCAACCAGGCACTGCGCATGCGCGCCTGAATGGCGACGGCTCGGTCTACAATTACGGCACTTTAAGCCCCGAAAAGCGCCAGTCATCGCAACATGAACAGCAGCCAGTCGTCCCCCGCCAAGCTGCTGGTCAGCATTCTGTTCACCTCGGGCATCCTGTTCGGTGCATTCGTAGTGTTGTCGCCTTTCGTGCTGGCGATCTTGTGGGCGGCGATCCTGGCGGTCGCCAGTTGGCCCATGCATGAAAAGTTGTTGGCCAAGTTCGACAATCGTTCCGGACTTGCCGCCGCCGCCTCCACCACCCTGGTGCTGATCTTCCTGGTGGGCCCGATGGCCCTGTTGCTGGTGTTTCTGAGCCAGGACGTCTACACCGCTGCCTCCTACCTGATCGAAGCCGATACCTACGGCAAGCCGACTCCCGAGGTGATCGCCAAGCTGCCGGTGGGCGGCGACTACCTTACGCAGCTCTGGGAGAAGTACCTGGCCCAGCCCAAGCGCCTGTCCGGCATTCTGGAGGCGCAGCTCGACCTCATTCGCAACGCCGCGCAGACCGTGTTTCTCGATCTCACCTCGCGGGTAGCCACGCTGCTGTTCGCGCTTTGGGTGCTGTATTTTTTCTATCAGGATGGCCGTGCCATCAGCGCCTGGGTCAATCAGCTGGGCTACAAGTGGCTGGAGTACCGCTGGCCGTCCTATGTGTTCCAGTTGCCGGACGCAATGCGCGCCGCGGTCAACGGCATTGTCTTCGTCGGTTTTGCCGAGGCAATGGTGCTGGCCTTGCTGCTGTGGGCGTGCGATGTGCCGTCGGCGGTGACCCTGGGGGTGATCACGGCGGTGATCGCTTTCATTCCAATGGCCGCGCCGCTGCTGCTTGGTGTTATCGGTTTCCTTCTGTTCGCCAGCGGCTCGCCCGCCGCCGGCATCGTGGTGTTCACCGTCGGAACCATCATCGTGATGGTCGCCGACTATGTGGTGCGGCCGATCCTGATCCAGGGTGGCACCGCCTTGCCCTTCCTGGCGATCCTGTTCGGCATTTTCGGCGGTGTCGGCACCATGGGTATCGTAGGTCTCATCATCGGGCCCGTGCTGCTGGTACTGCTCCTGGTGCTGTTCCGCGAAGCGGCGATCGACAAGGACGGCATCGATCTGGACCTGACGCAATCGATGAAGGCTTACGATCCCGGCAAACGTTGAAACCTGCGCGGCTGCAACACAAAGGGCGCCTCCTGGGCGCCCTTTGTTTGTTTCGATCGTCGGCCGGCTTCTTGCCAACCAGTGGCGCCGGCACCTCAAGCCAGATGCACGCCGCCGTCGATGAACACCACTTCGCCGGTCATCGCCGTGGCGCCGGTCAACAGCAGCACGCACATTTCGGCGATTTCGGCCGCGGTCGCCACCTTGCGCAACGCGGCCTTGGCGATCATCGCGGCGCGCGCCTTGTCCGCATGCTCGCGGCCGCGGCCACGGACATGCCAGTCGGTATCGACATACCCGGGAGCGACGCAATTGACCCGGACCTCCGGCCCCAGCACACGCGCCAGCGACTTGGTCAGGGTGTGCACAGCGGCCTTGGTGGCCGCATAGGCAGTCGAGGTGCCGCCGCCGGTGACCCCGGCACGCGAGCCCAGGTTGACCACGCTGCCGGCCCCGCTTGCCTTGAGGGCAGGCGCCGCCGCGCGCGTCATCTGATACACCGAAACGACGTTGTTACGGTACAGGCGCAGAAAATCCTCGCCCGACAAGGCATCCAGATCGGTGGCAGGCGCCACCTTGGTGTCGCCCGCGTTGTTCATCAGGGCGTCGATGCGCCCGTATTTGTCCAGCGCCGCCTGCACCAGCGCCTTGCAGGCCGCGTCGTCACCTACATCGGCCTGCACGGCGATCGCATCGCCGCCCAGGCGGATGCAGTCTGCCACCACCGCTTCGGCCGCATCCCGGCTGGAACGATAGTTGACCACCACGCGCCAACCCCTCGCAGCCAGTTGCCGCGCGGTCGCAGCGCCGATGCCGCTTGCCGCACCGGTGATGATCACCACTCGCGCTGCGGTCATGATGCGCCCCCCGGCATGCGCAACTGCAGCGATTTGACCTCGAGGAATTCCTCGATGCCAAACAAGCAGGCCTCGCGGATGCGGCCCATGGGCGCGAGCCAGGCGCCGCTGATATACAGCTCGTCGTATTTTTTCATGTGCTTTTCAATTCGCAACGAGGGTTAATCCGGGGAAAAATCATTTTAGCGCAGCGTCCTTGCGGCTGGCGCGAAACACTTCAGCGCAGGATCGCCAGCGCCGCTACCCGCCGCTCGATCTCCGCCATCATCTTCTTGTACTCAGGCCCGCCGATGCCGCCGTAACGGCGCTTGAATTCGGCCTCCGGCATGAATTCGGGCAGGTCCTTGACTGCGGGCAAGAGGTCGGCGGCGAGCAGGCGAATGGCCGCCGAACGTTGCACCTTGCGCGCGCCCGCCGCGCTACCGGTAGCCAGTTCACCCAGGCGGACACCGGCGCGATCGGCCGCGATGTCGTTGAACGAGAAGCCGCTGCCGTCACGGGAATCATCGACCTCCTTGTACAGACCGATCGCGTCGGACAACGGGCTGCCGGCGGCCGCCGCGATGGCAGCCGAGATCGAGTAGTGCTGCGCCAAATCGTGGCGCCCGCCCAAGGTGACATTGCGCGCCTGCGGTTTTGGCCAATCCTTTGCCGCCGGGATCACCGCCGCCAGACCCTTGCCGTTGACAAAAAACGCCAGGCTGACAAGTGCCGCGCGGTTCTCGGCGGCGGCATCCCCGGCACGCTCCGCAGCCGCGTTCAGCAATGCGCGCAGCACCTCCTCCATCGGCAAGGCGCTGGCGCCGCCGGGAGCGGCCAACTGGCTCAATCGTGCCTGGTAAGCCTGAAGCCTGGCCTGATCTTCGCTCGACAGCAACGCCGCTCTGATGGCGTCGGGCAGCCGCTCGCTCCACTCGTACTCCACCAGCAGAACGCCACCGCGCATCGCCACACGCTTGACAGCATCGGTGGCGGCACTTACCGCGATCTGGCCTTGTGCCTTTTCCAGCGCCCATTGCAGGAGTCGATTGGCGACGAATGCGGGAATGGGCAAGCGGCCGAGCCGCAATTGACCGACCGTCGGCAAGCCCGCGCCTTCGACTATCACAGCGTCGATATTGACGAAGCTCCCGAGCGGATTGGCCGGCAGGGCCAGGCTCGCACGCAGGCTCGCACTGCCTTCCTGCAGCACCACCGCCGCGCTGCCGCGCGCATGCCGATTGGCAAGATAGTTGAGCGCCAGGTCGAGGTCCTCGGCACCGACCTGCATCGTGCGCAAGGCGCCAGGCCGCAGTCTGCGCGGATCATTGCGTTCGACGACGCGTTTGGCGCGGGCGATGTTTTCCGGCTTGATCTCGGCGCTGCGGTTGAGCGACGGCTGGCTGTCGATCGCGAGAATGGCAACAGCGACCACCAGCAACGGGATGGCGAAAATCGAGAGCACGAAAACGATCGCGATCAACTTGGCGAGGAAGCGCATTCGGGGTGTGCCGCGAACGGCCGTTGGTCATCAATTCATCAGTGTATGGGAACGCAGGCAAGCCCGCTCCGCACGCCGCACCGCAACATCGGATTTCGTTGTCACTAGATGCGTTAACGTATACATTAACACTTCTCTTTACGCATTTCGCCAATGCCGCTCAAACCCCATCCCTTGCTTGAATCACCCGCGCCCACCTGGCTTGGCAGCGGGCTGAAGCGCCCGGAATGCGTGCTGGCCACCCGCGCCGGCGATCTCTACAGCTCTGACTGGCGCGGCGGTGTGGCGCACCTGCATGCCGATGGCCCGCAATCGCTGTATGTCGGCGCCCTGCCGGCGGCAGGCGATCGGCCCACGCGCCCAAATGGCATCGCACTGCGCCGGGACGGCAGTTTCCTGATGGCCGACCTGGGCGAGCATCAGGGCGGGGTGTATGCGCTTGACCGTCAGGGGCGGGTGGCGGAGGTGTTGACGCAGGTGGATGGCATCGACCTGCCGCCCTCCAATTTCGTCACCGAGGATGCACAAGGGCGCATGTGGCTCACCGTATCAACCCGCCACCAGCCGCGCGCGCTCGCCTACAACAATCGTGTCGCCGACGGCTTCATCGTGCTGATGGATAAGCGTGGTGCGCGCATCGTGGCCGACGGCCTGGGGTTTACCAACGAAGCACTGGTTTCACCGGATGGCCGCTGGCTCTACGCCAACGAGACCTATCACCGCAAGATGTCGCGTTACCCGCTCAAGGCCGATGGCTCGCTCGGTGCCAAACAGGTCGTCACCGAGTTCGGCCGCGGCGCGTTCCCGGACGGCTTCGCCTTCGACTCCGAAGGCTGCCCCTGGGTGACCTGCGTGATCGGCAACCAGCTGATCCGCGTCCTGCCTGACGGCGGACAGGACTTGGTGCTCGCCGATGGCGATGCCGACTACGTCGACTCGGTTGAGGAGGCCTGGGAACGCGCCGAACTCGGGCGCCGGCACATGGACCGCCCGCACCAGACCGTTCTCAAGAATATTTCCAGCATCGCCTTCGGCGGTGCGGACCTGAAGACCATCTACCTGGGTTGCCTGGCCGGTGATTCAATCGCCGCGTTTCGGCTGGCACAGGCGTCGAACCTGTGCGGCCATGCGCCGGTGCACTGGAGCTATTGAGATGGCCACTCGGACCGAACGCCGCCCGCGAGCCGTGATCGCCGTGTCACGCGACTCCTCGGTCGAGATGGCCTACAAGGCGATCCGCCAGCGCATTCTCGACAACGTCTATCCGGCCGGTCATCGCGCGCTCGAACAGGAATACGCCGATGAGTTGGGTCTGTCGCGCACGCCGGTGCGCGAGGCCCTGCTCAAGCTGGCAGGGGAAGGTCTGGTCGAGGTGATTCCGCGCCACGGCACGCGCGTGCTGCCGGTCTCGACTGAAGACATGCGCGAGATCTACCAGATGCTGACCGCACTGGAGCCGATGGCCGCCGAGTTGCTTGCCAACAAGAAGCTGCCGGCAGCCGATTTGCAACCGCTGATCAAGGCCTCACGCGACATGACATCGGCGCTCAAGGCCGACGATCTCGACGCCTGGGCCGAAGCCGACGAACGCTATCACCGCCTGTTGATCGCCCTGGCCGGCAACCGCCTGCTGGCCGATACGGTGCAGGGCCTGTGGGATCGCGCGCACCGGGCGCGCATGGTGACGCTGCGCCTGCGCCCGAAACCGATGCACTCGACCGCGGAGCACAACGCCATCGTCGAGGCCATCCGCGTCGGCGATGCAGGCAACGCTGCACGCCTGTACCGCGCCCATCGCGAACGCGGCAGTTCCGAACTTCTGGCAATTCTCGAACGCGCGCGCATCAGCGCCCTGTGAACCTCCAAGGACACTCAATGACCAGCGAATTCAACATCGTCGTATTGCCGGGTGACGGCATCGGCGTCGAAGTAATCGACGCGACACTTGCGCTGCTGGAACCGCTGCAGGCACGCCACGGCTTCAAGCTGCGCTATGACAGAAGGCCGGGCGGCGCCCATTGCTACAAGGACACGGGCGTAGCCTTCCCCGCATCTTCGATGGAAGCCAGCCGCAAGGCCGATGCCATCCTGTTCGGCGCCATGGGCTGGCCGGACATCCGTTATGCCGACGGCACCGAGATCGCGCCGCAACTCGAATTGCGCGTCGAACTCGACCTGTACGCCGGCGTACGCCCGATCCGCGCCATTCCCGGCCTGCCGCTGCCGCTGGCGTCGCCGCGCGCGAAGGACATCGATTTCGTGATCGTGCGCGAATCGACCGAAGGCTGGTTTCATGCGCGCGGCACCAGCACCAGGGGTTTGAGTGCCACAGGCGACGAGGCCGTGCACGACATGTCGGAAATCACCCGCAAAGGTTGTGAGCGCCTGTTCGACTTCTCGTTTCGCTTGGGGCGCGCGCGCAAGGCACGCAATGCGGCCAAGGGGCGCGTGACATGCATCGACAAGTCCAATGTGTTTCTTGGCATGGCGTTCATGAACCAGGTATTTCATGAGCGCGCGAAACTCAACCCCGACATCGCCGCCGACCACTGCTACATCGACGCCTATTGCCTGAACCTGATCCGCAAGCCCTGGGAATACGACGTCTGCCCGATGGAAAACCAGTTCGGCGACATCACTTCCGATCTGGGTGCCGGGTTGATCTGCGGCATGGGCTACGCGCCCTCGGCCGACATCGGTGACAACCACGGCCTGTTCCAGCCCTCGCACGGCAGCGCGCCCGATATCGCCGGGCGCGGCATCGCCAACCCGACCGCCACCTTCCTGTCGGCCGCAATGATGCTGGACTGGCTGGCCGAACGTCACGCACGACCGAATCTGGCGGAAGCGGCGCGTTCGATCGAGGCTGCGGTCGATGCGGCGTTCGGCCATGGCAAGGTACGCCCCGCCGACATCGGTGGCAATGACGCTACGGCGGCCATTACGCGCGCCGTGATCGAGCTGTTGAACTAGGTAGGTCATGGCGAGAGGCTTGCGCGTGGCGCTCTTCGGGGCCGGCTATTCACGGCAGCCAGACCGGCCCGCGGCTGGTGTCCAAGACTGCCAACACCTTGCAACGCGCATTTCCTTGAAGAAGAGGCGTCAGGCCCCTTCGGGACGGACCTTCTCGAACCCGACGATCAGCTGCCGAAATTCGTCCGGGATCGGCGCCGAAGCATTGGCCACAGGATCCTTGTAAACGTAGATCAACTCACCGGTGATCAGGTGATCGTCTGCGCGATGAATCTCAAGCACGGTGCGCATCGACGAGCGCCCCAACTTGGCCACCCGTACGCCCACCTCCAACTCGTCATCGAAATGCGCCGGTGCGTGGTATTCGGCGGAGGCCTTGACCACATAAATGTTGTGTATCCAGGCGTCGAAGCGGCCTTTGAGACCAGGACCGCTGGCAGCCGCCCCGGCCGCCAGCATTGCCTTCCAGGATTCATAGACCGCAAAGTCGAAGTAGTTGAAGTAGTTGCCGTTGAAAACCACTTTCTGCATGTCCACCTCCGACCAGCGGACACGCACGGGGTGAAAGAAGCTGAAATCGCCTTTCATGTCTTCAACGACGTCAGCTCTTGTTGGCCAGTCCCAGGCGCTCGATCAGGGCCTTCTCGTTTTCGAAGGTCTCGCGTGCATACTTTGTGTAGGCCGCGGTATCGAGATACATCACCTGCTGGTCATACTTGTCCAGGACCGCCATCACCGCCGGATCGTCCAGCATTCTGCGGAAGGCGTCCTGCAATGTCTTTGTCACCGCCGGGTCCATGCCGCGCGGCCCGCACACGCCGAAAGGTGAATCCGCAATGGTCTTGTAGCCCAGTTCGTCCAGGGTCGGCACAGTGGGCCAGCGTTTGGTGCGCTTGCTGCCATAGGTGGCCAGCAGGCGCAGCTTGCCGGCATCCACATGCGGGCCCCAGCCGGTGGCATCCGACGCGCCCATGATGTGGCCACCGAGAATCGCCTGCATGTTTTCGGCGTTGCCCTTGAACGGCACCGGCTGCATGGTGATGCCGGCTTTTTGCGCGAATTCCTCGACTGCCAGGTGCGGGCTGGTGCCGGTGCCGGTATTGCCGTAGGTGAACTTGCCCGGATTGGCGCGGGCAAAGTCCACCAGCTCCTTGATCGACTTGATCGGGGAGTCGGCGCGCACCACGAAGCCGAAGGTATAGCCGGTCAGGCAGGCAATCCAGGTGAAATCCTTCAAGGTGTCGAACTGCACCTTCTGCATGTGCGGAATGCGGAATACGCTGACCGGCAACTGAGCCAGCGTGTAGCCGTCAGGCCGCGCATTGACCAATTCGATCGCGCCCAGCGTGCCACCCGCACCGGGCTTGTTCTCGATCAGTACGGTCTGCCCCAGGATCTTGCTGGCACTTTCGGCGAAGGCGCGCATCACCACATCGGTAGAACCGCCGGCAGGCCACGGACAGATGTAGCGGATGGTGCGCGCCGGAAAGGTCTGGGCACGCACGATGGCGGGGGCGCCGGCGATGGCCGCCGCGGCGGCACCCGTCCTGAGGAAGGCTCTACGTTGCAGCATGGCGTTGTCTCCGGTTGTGCAGCCATTATCGCCAATTTGGGCCGCATCGAACACTCGCAGAAACCCCTACCCCGGCGTCAGGCAGGATGCAGGCAGTGCACGCGATGCGTCGGGGAAAAATTCAGGGCAGGGGGATAGCCCTCTTTGCAGGACGCAGTCGCAAGCGGACAACGCGGCTCGAAGTGGCAGCCCGGCGGCGGATTGGCCGGGCTAGGCAGATCGGCGTAAAGCTTCTGGTTGGCAGGCACCGCCGCTGCCGCGGAT
>JBEIFV010000117.1:0-18249 GCA_040382235.1 Burkholderiales bacterium | reverse complement strand
AGCCACAAGCCGCGGCGGGCGGCGAGATTTCGCTGAGTGAAGTGGCGGCGCTCAAGGCGAATGTCGCGCGGCTGGAAGGCGAAGTCGTCGCCCTCAAGGCGCTTTTGGCGCGCGTTTGCGCGGAGCTCGGCATTCCCTCGCAAGCGGCTTAGCGGCGCGTCGGCGCGCCACGTTGGTATCATCGCCTACCCATTTTTTCCCGAATCGAGGCCATCGTGATCGTCAAGCAAATCTGGACCGGCAACGCCTATCGCAACTTCAATTACCTGATCGCCTGTGGCGAAACCGGCGAAGCGCTGGCCATCGACCCGCTGGATAGCGAGAAGTGCCTCAAGGCGGCCAGGGACGCGGGTTGGGAAATCACCCAGATTCTCAATACCCACGAGCACCACGACCATACCGGCGGCAACGCGGCGGTGGTGGCGGCCACCGGCGCCAGGATACTGGCCCACAAGAACGCCGGCGACAAGATCGCCGACGTGTCGCGCGGCCTGGGCGCGGGCGATATCATCAAGGTGGGCAAGACCGTCGAACTCGAGGCGCTCGATACCCCCGGCCACACCATGTGCCATATCTGCCTGCGCTCGCACACCGACCGCCCGGCGCTGTTTTCAGGCGATACCCTGTTCAACGCCGGTGCGGGCAATTGCCACAATGGCGGTGCACCGGGCACGATGTTCACGACTTTCGCCGAACAACTCGAAAAGCTGCCGGCCGACACCATGATCTATCCGGGGCACGACTACATCGAGAACAACCTGCGTTTCACCCTCGACCGCGAGCCGGACAATGCCGCTGCAAAAACCATGCTGGGCCGCTTGGCGGGGCAGGACCTGAACCAGGCACACGTCACCACCATGCAGGTGGAGCGGGAGATCAACACCTTCTTCAGGCTGGAAAGTCCGACAGTGATTGCCAGGTTGCGCGAGGCTTTTCCCGACCTGCCGGAGAATCCCGATGCGCGCACTGTTTTTCTCAAGCTGCGCGAGCTGCGCAATAGCTGGTGAACGCTTCCGCAGTGTGGGCCAAGCGCCCGTTCGGCGCGGTGAACAGCATGGCGGCCCGGCCCGCGGGGCGTTTCTGTCATTCGTTGTGCACGCCGCGATGATTTCGATGCCGAAACGCTTCCCGCCGCTGACCACCGGCTTGATCGTGGTGTGCGCCCTGGTGGCCTTGCTGTCGAATCTCGGCGCTTCGACCCAGGCGCTGCGTCCGCTCTTCATCGCGGATCCTGCCATCGGCGGCTTCGCGGCAATCGCCGGAGGCGAGATCTGGCGCCTGCTGACACCGATCTTCATTCACTTCGGTGTGATGCATTTGTTGTTCAACATGCTGTGGTTGTGGGATCTGGGCGGCCTGGCCGAGCAACGCCGCGGCTATGTGTTCCTGGGCCTGTTCATCCTGATGGTTGGCGTGGCGTCGAATCTGGCGCAGTATGTGATCAGCGGTTCGCCGACCTTTGGCGGCATGTCCGGCGTGGTCTATGGTCTGCTCGGTTACGTCTGGATGCAGGGCCGTCACAATCCGAATTTCGGTTACGGCCTGAGTCGCCAGACCGTGATTTTCATGCTGGGCTGGTTTGTTCTCTGCTGGACCGGTCTTTTGGGGCCGATTGCCAATTGGGCGCATACCTTCGGGTTGCTGCTGGGCGCCGCCTGGGGTTTTGCCCAGCGTGATTGATTCCATGATTCCCACCCCGCAAGTTGTCGGCGAGGAGGAACTCGCATCGAGGGCACCCGTTTCCGGATGCAATTTCGCATCCGATCCTTGCCTGGCCATGCTTGCGGTTCGTTCCTTACCCGCCACCTATTCGAGAGTGATGCCGTGCGCCTGAAGATGTCCGAGAACTCGCTGTTTGCGATTCTGCTGCGTTCGCCGTGGTGGATGAGCTTCGCCATCGCCCTGGCGCTCGCGCTGCTCGCGCGCCTGGTGCTGCCGGCCAGTTATGCGGCCTATGCGCCGTTCACCGCGCTTCCATTCCTCATCATCGCCGCGATGGCGGGCTGGCGGCAGTTGCGTGCGCCCAGCAGCGCGCGGGTCGCGGCAACGCTTAATGCTGTGAGCGCGATGTCCTGGCGCGAGTTTTCGCAATTGCTGATCGCCGCGTTTGAGCGCGACGGCTATACGGTCACGCCGATCAGCGGCGCTGCCGATTTCGCGCTGGTCAAGGCCGGACGCACCTCGCTTTTGAGCTGCAAGCGCTGGAAGGCGGCCAGTCACGGGCTGGAGCCGCTGCGCGAACTGGAAGCGGCACGCAAGACGCAGGACGCGCACGAGGCCATCTATGTCGCCGCCGGCAACATGACGGAAAACGCACGGCGCTTCGCCGTCGATCACGCC
The DNA here is from genome assembly GCA_040382235.1 of Burkholderiales bacterium. Classification (GTDB taxonomy): domain Bacteria; phylum Pseudomonadota; class Gammaproteobacteria; order Burkholderiales; family JAEUOS01; genus JAEUOS01. Next base: position 15,909 of record JBEIFV010000117.1, on the reverse strand, counting down.
GTGGGCTTGATGCAGGGGCCGGAATTGACGCGCCTGTTGCGCCTGCCGCGAGTCCCTGCCAAGGCCACGGTTTGAGCGCGGATGGCGGTGCGCTGGCGCGGGCGAATCGCCGCGGCATTCTGTGCATGTCCGCCGCGATGGCGTGCTTTGTCATCAACGATGCCTTCATCAAGATTGCCAGCGCCACCCTGCCTTCGGGGCAGATGATCTTCATGCGCAGCCTGTTGGTGGCCTTGATCGTGTTTGCAGTGGCGCGCGCCAGCGGTGCCACCGCGCGTCTGGGCGATGTGCTGCGCGGACAGGTGCCGCTGCGTGCCCTGATCGATGCCGGCGCCACGCTTCTCTATCTGGCAGCCCTGGTGCACCTGCCGATTGCGAACGCCACCGCCATCACCCTCGCCACGCCGATCTTCATGGCGCTCCTGGCAATGCTGTTTCTGCGTGAACGGGTCGGATGGTCCGGCTGGATCGCGGTGATCGTCGGCTTTTGCGGCGTGCTGCTGGTGATCCAGCCGCGCGCGGAGGGCTTCAACGCCTGGGCCCTGGTGGCACTCGCAGCGACACTCATGCACGCGGTACGCGACCTGATGACCAAGCGCATCCCGGCCGGCATTCCCTCGATCCTGATCACCCTGGCCAGCGCCGTCGCCGGTTGTGTGTTGTCCGGCGTGTACGCGCTGACCGAAGGCTGGCGTGCGTTCGGCGTCACCGAGGCCATGTTGCTGTCAGGCGCGGCGCTGTTCGTCGCTGCCGGCTACTACCTGATCATCGTCAGCTTCCGTCAGGGTGAAATCGCCGTGATTTCGCCGTTTCGCTATACCGCCCTGCTGGTGGCGCTGCTGCTCGGCTATGTATTGTGGGGTGACATTCCCAATTGGCTGGCCTGGTGCGGCATTGCGCTCCTGATCGGCTCGGGGCTGTATGTGATCCTGCGCGAGCGCTGGCGGCCGGCTGCCGCTGAGTGCCGCTGAGTGCCGCACGCCGCAGGCGTTACCATGGCAACCGTGGCGCCGTGCGCCCCGCCCCGACCAATTCGCGCCAGCACTGTTTGCGGCGCCGCGCCAGGAAACCAGCATGCAAGCCAGCATTGACACAGCCGCCATCAGTGCGGACATCACCTATACGGTGGATACCGGCACCAGGCTGATCAACGAAACTTTCGGCCCCGGCAATATCGATCGACTCAATACCGGCACCTACGAGCAGCGGCCGATGCGCATCGGCGACGCGCGCGCCGCCGCGGACCTTTCGCTGGAGACTTCCGGCTTCGTGCTGGCCGCACATTCCACCGCCGTGCGCGATTTTTTCGATCCGGTGCAGGTCACCGGTATCTACTATCCCGAAGTGATCGACCTGGTGAAACAGCAGTCCGGTGCGCAGCGGGTGGTGGTGTTCGACCATACGCTGCGTTCGGGTGACGAATCCGAGCGTCAGGAGAAGCGCCTGCGCGAAGTGATTCGCGGCGCCCACAACGACTACACCGAATGGTCCGGGCCGCAGCGCGTGCGCGACTGGCTGCCGCAGGAGGCGGATGCTCTGCTCAAGCGTCGCTTCGCCATCATCCAGGTATGGCGGCCGATCGATCGTCCGATTCTCGCCAATCCGCTGGCCATGGCGGACGCACGCAGCGTCGCCGCCGCCGATCTGCTGATCGCCGAGCGGCGCTATCCGAACCGCATCGGCCAGACCTACCGCCTGCGCTTCAACCCGGCGCACTGCTGGATGTATTTTCCGCGCCAGCAGCGCGACGAGGCCATTGTTTTCAAGGTCTACGATTCGGAAAAGGATGGCCGCGCCCGCTTCACGCCGCATACCTCATTTGACGACCCGACCACGGCGGCCGACGCGCCGCCGCGGCAAAGCATCGAGATTCGTACGCTGGCGTTTTTCTAGACTTCGCAGGGGCTACTGATCCAGCGCTGGCGCCTGTATCAGCTCGATGATCGCCTCGGGCGCGATGCCAAGCGTCTCCTATGCAAATCCTTCGTGCGCGGACCAATCGCCTGTGACTGGCTGGCCGGCGCGCAGGCGCACCACCTGCTCGGCCAACAAGCCTACAGCCAGCAAGGCCGGGTTGGCCGCCGCGGCGGCGCGCGTGCGTGAGGTCACCTGCCCGATTTCGTGGTGCGGAAGAATGGTGCGGCACAGGGTTTCGGGTAGCTGCCAGCCGCGCGCCAGTGCGTAGCCGACGCGCGTTTGGTCGAAGCGATAGCGCGCCTCTTCGGTGAGTGCCAGTTCGGGCGCGGGCGTATTGGCGTGAAGCTGGTCGCGGCTGACACCGCGCACCAGCGTAGCCAGCACGCGCATGTCGGGGTCGTCCTTGCGTGCCTCGGATGCAAACCTGGAAAGCAATTCGGGGCACGGCGGAATTTTCAGGTCGAGAGCGACGAGATCGGCCGCGCCGGGTTCGCCAGTGTCTGCTGGAGTGGGTGTGACGTGGATGAAAACAAACGGGGTTGGGGTCGGGCCGCCAGGATGGCGATTACAGCATGGCCAGCGGAGTCGGGCCGGCCGGCGGCGCGAACAGCAAGTCGAGTTCCTGCAATTGCGCCGCGGTCAACGGATGGTCGAGCGCTGCAGCGTTTTCCCGCAGGCGGTCACGATGGCTGGTCTTGGGAATGGCGATCACGTCGTCGTGCTTGAGAAGCCAGGAAAGCGCCGCCTGCGTTGGCGTGACCGCGCGTTCGCGCGCGAAGCCTTCCAGCCGCGGGTTGCGCAAGAGGCGCGCCTGCTCGATGGGTGAGTAGGCCATCACGGGCAGGTGGTGGCTGCGCAGCCATGGCAGGAGATCCCACTCAACGCCGCGACGGCCCAGGTTGTAGAGCACCTGGTTGGTCGCCACCGCACGGCCGGCTTCAATCGCCCACCAGTCCTGCAAGTCGGCAGTGTCGAAATTGCTGACGCCGAAATGGCGGATCTTGCCGTCGCGCTTGAGCGCGTTGAACGCTTCGACGGTTTCTTCCAGCGCCACCTCGCCGCGCCAGTGCAGCAGGTAGAGATCAATGCGGTCGGTCTTGAGGCGCTTCAGGCTGCGCTCGCAGGCGGCGAGTGTGCCTTTCCTGGTCGCGTTGTGCGGATAAACCTTGGAGACGATGAAGGCTTCATCACGGCGCCCGGCGATGGCCTCGCCCACCAATTGCTCGGCGCGGCCGTCGCCATACATCTCGGCGGTGTCTATCAGGGTCAGGCCCAAGTCAAGGCCCAGCCGCAGGGTCGCCAGTTCCTCGGCGCGATGGGCGCTGCTCTCGCCCATGTTCCAGGTACCCTGGCCAAGTGAGGAGACGATTTCACCGGCGGCGAGCCGAACGGTTTTCAAGTGCCCCCGAAATCGGTATCGATGGACATTGGATCGGCGCGCAGAGTCATAGGCCTATATCGGGTAGATCATCGAGTTCGGAATCAGTTCGCTGTCGAACACGCACACCTTCTCGCGGAACTTCAGCCGGCCGCCATCCTCGACCACGATGTCGAGGGTGCGGCCGACGTTGAACACTTCGGAGATTTCGTTCTGCTTGGTGCGAAACACCGCGTAGTTGGCCTGGGTGTGAATACCTTTGCTGGTGACTTCGCGCACGAACAGGCCGCTGACGATATGGCGCTGGTAGTAGGGCTGGTGATAGAGCGTGTTTTGAATGCCATACACGCGGTCTTTCAACATGCCGCGGCTCTCGGCGGCCATGGTCGAAAGCGGCAGGCCGCGGTCAAAATTTTCGCGCGGCACCACCCGATACCAGCAATCTTCGGTGAAGAAATCCGGCCAGTCGTCGAAGCGCGCCTCGTCCAAGCACGCGCTGTAGCGCGCGTACAGTTCGTCGAGCGCTGCGCGCTGTTCCAGGCTGATCATAGGCCCATCACCTTGCGGTAATAGCCGTACATGCCGCGAATCAGGGTTTCGGTGACCATGTGGTCGGTGTCGCCGGTCCCGGTGCCACCAAGCTCGGTGATGGTCTGATAGTCGGGATGCTGCTTGAAGCCCACCTGCGAGAGCTCGACCACTTCACCGTCGTCGGCTGACACCAGGCCGGCCGGGCCGAACAGGTTGGCCTGGCGCAGGCGCCGCCGCGTCATCTCGGGCGTGTCGTCGGCGAAGCCGAAATGGGTCCAGACGAAGTCGAAGGCGCCCACCCCATGCGGTACGATTTGCCGGGTCGAGATAGAGTTGACGTTGTGCTGGATGATGAGCGAAGGAAAGATGGTCTGCATGCAGGCGGTGGGCACCGCTTCGATGTCGAGGTTGCCGCCTTTCCACCAGGCCTCGGGCACCACGTCGAGGATGCGGTCGTCCTCGAGTTTCATGTTCTCCTTGAAGCTGGCCACGCCCTGGGTGACCGCGCTCTTGCCGCCACTATTCTTGAAGCCGATCATCGCGGCATGGCGGCCGTGGCTGTCGGTGCGCATGTAGGACTGCTGGTCGGCGCGCCACAGCCCGAAAGTGACAAACCAGGTATGCAACAGGCCCGGGTGATAGGGGTCCTTGATGTTTTCCTGCATCAGCTTCCAGTTGCCCGGCACGCGCTGGCGCGAATAGCCCAGGATGGTCAGTTCGCGGCCGTCGAAGGCGCGCTCGAACCAGGGTTTGACTTCGCCGAGGTAGCTGTCGAAGTCTTCGACCGAATGGTCGAACGAGGCGAACACCACGCCGTTCTTGACCGCCACCTTGAGCTTGGTCAGGCCGTGGTCTTCAAGCTTGAAATCGGCCGGCATGCCGCCATTGATCTTGCCGTCCTGGCGCACGCCGCGGCGAAAAGGCAGGCCGATCAGGTTGCCCTTCAAGTCGTAGTTCCACTGGTGGTAGGGGCAGATGAAGTCGCGGCGATTGCCGAAGTTCTGCTCGCAAAAGACCACGCCGCGGTGCGCGCAATGGTTCTCGATCACGTTGATGGCGCCATCGGCATCGCGCACCATGATGACCTGGCGTTCGCCGATGAAGGTGCGCTTGAAATCGCCGTGTCGAGGCGTTTCGGCGGCCAGGCCGACGTAGCACCAATGGTCCTTGTAGAACAGGCGCTCCAATTCCTCCCGGTACAGGGCCTCGTCGGTATAGACGCGGTAAGGCACGCGCGAATCGCGCGGCGTGTGCCAGCTTACCGGCGCGGGGCTTGCGAAACTGGATTCAGGAGCGTTCATTGCGGGTCTTTGCGTGCAGGGCGGCACCAACAGGAGTGGTCGACAGGTTAACGCCGGGCGGCGGCCGGTGCAAGCGAGCGGCAGCGCGGCCCGGCTGACCCGGGGTTTGCAGATTGGCTCGACATGGTCGGCTATTTGCCATGAATCGTCGGGAACACCTTGCACAGCCACCAATTTTCCAGGTTGCGGTGAAGGCGACCGGCTGGTCCAGCCCCGTTGCTTCAGCCGATGCTTCGCCGGCGCGCGACCCGTGCCCATGCACTCGATGGCGAAATGGTCGGTGCAAACCTGATCGCCGCTGCGTCGGCGTCGTGCCAGCCACGGATGTCCGGCACGCATCGCAAGCAGGCAGGGGCTGCAATCGGTATCCTCTGCGCTTCCGCTTCACTTAATGGATGCCAAGCGATGACTGCCGCCAGCCCTGCCCCCGATGTATCCGCCAAGGCCCCCGGCATGGAAGCGCCGCTGGCCACGCTTGCAAACTGCCACGAGCGCGGTGCGCGCCAATGCGCGGCGCTGAGTGGACTGGCGCAGCATCTTGCCGCCAAGGGTGCTGACGAAGAGGCGCGTGCCCTTGCAACAGGTGTGCTGCGCTATTTCGACAAGGCAGCCAAGGATCACTACGCGGACGAGGAACTCGATCTGTTTCCGGCCCTGCTTGATGCAACGGCGGCGGCGGATGCGCAATGCCTGCGCGCCTTGATCGAGGGGCTGACCGCCGAGCATCGCAGCCTTGAAAGCGCCTGGGCACGGGTGCGTGATGAACTGACGGCGGTGGCCGCGGGTGCTTCGGCGCAACTGCCGGCGGCGGGCGTGGCGGCACTGGTGGGCCACTACGAACAGCACATGACGCGCGAGGATGAGGAACTCATGCCGCTGGCGGCGCGCCTCTTGGGCGCGGCCGAGTTGGCGCGTATGGGCCTTGCCATGGCTGCGCGACGCGGCATCGATGGGCCGAAGCCCGCGCCCGGGAGTCCGGTTTCCGCGCAGAGCTGACCTGCGCGCTGGCGCGCGTCAACGCGCATGACGATTCTGCAGATCCGGGTCAAGCCCAATGCACAGCGTGTGGCGCTTGAGCAACAGGGCGACGGCAGTTGGCATGCGCGACTCAAGTCACTGCCGATCGAAGGCCGCGCCAACGCCGAACTCGTGGCACTGGTGGCACGGCATTTCGCGGTGCCCGAAGCGCGCGTGACAATCAGGGGCGGCGCCTCCGGGCGGACCAAGTGGGTGCACATCGATGACAGGTGATGCGGCTGGTGCGGCCGGCGGATTCGCGGCTCGCTTCCCAGGTAGTCGGATCAAGCTGGCAGCGCCGGCCTGAAAGCCCCGCCCTGCTTGTCAGGCCGCGCGCGCAGGCGCAGCCTCGGGGCGCGCGCGATGCGTGACCATTTTCGAGTGCAGTGAAGTGATCAAGCCGCTCGCGGTCTTGACGCACAGGAAGGGCAGCACGGCGTGCACCAGAGCCGCCAGCGCTGCGACTTGCAGGCGCCAGGCAAAGCCCCATGCGCTCACGGCATGTTCACCCCAAGTCTCGCCGACCGTGGCGGGGTGTTCGGTAAAGGCGCGGGAGATGGTTTTCATAGCCCCAATGTACCCCAGGGGGCGCGCAAATGGATTGCGTTCTCAGGGCGCATAATTGCTGCTTGCACAAGAATATTCCAAGTTTTAATGAAAATAGACAAAATAGACAGAAAAATACTGCAGCTCTTGCAAGCGAATGCTGCATCGCCGCTGGAGACGATTGCCCGCCAGGTCAATCTGACACCCACACCTTGCTGGCGCCGTATCCAGAAACTGGAACAGGCGGGTGTGATCGAGCGCCGGGTTGCGCTCTGCAGCGCCGAAAAGCTGGGAGTCGGTGTGACTGTATTCGTGGCGCTCAAGACGGCGCAGCACAATGCCGCCTGGTTCGACAAGTTCGCACGCGGTGTGCGCGACATCCCGGAAATCATGGAGTTCTACCGCATGAGCGGAGACGTCGACTATCTGCTCAAGGTGGTGGTGCCCGATATCGCGGGCTATGACGCGGTTTACAAGAAGCTGATCCAGGCGGCCGAACTGTCCGACGTCAGTTCGAGCTTCGCGATGGAGCGCATCAAGTACACCACTGTGCTGCCGGTGGAGTACGCCGCTTGACCCGCGTGCCGCCCCGCTACGCCGCCGCCTGCGGCGGATTGCCGGCGCGGAAATCCTCTTGCGTCAGTGCATAGACCGCGAAGCTGCCAAGCCAGTGCTCTGCCAGGAAGTCGCCGCTGCCCACATGCGCCAGGCCGGCTTGCAGATGGGTGCGCGCCGCCGCGTGCAAGGCGGCGCACCGCGGCTCCCCCGGCGGTAAGTGATCGGCGATGGCCTGGAGACACCAGGCGCGCGACAGATTGAGCCCGTCCAGATGCACGCCCTGGGCGTCGGCACGGTCGCTCACGTGCGCTGGCAGGAGCAGCCGTGCGGCGGCCCCACCGATGAATCCCGGCAAAAAGCGCGTAAGCCAGCGCGCGAATCCGCTCGGATCATGCAAGCGCGTCAGCAGATCGGCCTCGATCAGGCAGGGCGAGAGGAAGTCATTGCCGCCGGGTTCGTAGAGCGCCGGCCCGTCACGGTCGGCGTCGTACAAGCGCAAGGCCGCGGCGCGTACGGCATCAACCAGATCATCGCGGCTGCTGGCGCGCGCGTAGTCCCAGGCAAAACCCAGGGCGAAGGCGGTATTGCCGTGCGTGCCGGCACGGATCGGATAAGTCTGGCGCGGCAGGTGTTCGATCAGCCGCGCGGCAAAAACGTCGGCGATCGCTTGCAGGCGCGCATGCCAGGCTGGCGCGCCGCCCACCCCGCTCAGCCCTGCCACTTCAGTGGTCAGCCTGAAAAACCAGGCCCAGCCGTAAGGGCGCTCGAACGCTGTGCGACCGGCCTCATGCAGGTAGGCAAGCTCGGCGGCCAGCGCGGCCGCGCTGAAATGGGCATCGAACACCGCGTGGATCGCCGCTGCCTCGGGCAGGGCGGGCACTGCGCGCAACAGGCGCGCCAGCATCCAGTGGCTGTGCACCGCGGAATGCCAGTCGTAACAACCGTAGAAGGCCGGATGCAGGGCTCGCGGAGTGCGCACATCGGCGGCGGCATTGAGCACATGCTCGGGCTTGTGCGGATACTCGCGCGCAACTCCGGCCAGCGCCATTTGCGCCAGGCGTGAAGCCAGCGTCACATCGATTTGCACGGCCTCAATCGGCCTTGATGCCTTGCGCCTTGATTACCGCGCCAAAACGCTCGCGGTCGGCCCTTTGGCGATCGCCGAATTCGGCCGGCGACATCGGCGCGGGCTCACCCCCCAGCGCGGTGATGCGGTCGCGTACCGCCGGCGTGCCGAGAATGCGGTTGATCTCGCGGTTCAGGCGCGCAATGGTGTCGGGCGCAACGCCGGCCGGTGCGTAGAAACCAAACCAGCTGTCGGCATCGAATCCGGCGATGCCGGCCTCGGCCAGGGTCGGCGCCTCGGGAAACAAGGGCGAGCGTTTCGGGCTGCCCACCGCCAACAGGCGCAGCTTGCCCGAGCGCACGTGCTGCAAGCCGATGCCGGGATCGAACATGAAGTCGAGTTGCCCGCCCAGCAGGTCGGTCAGCGCCGGTGCGCCACCACGATAGGGAATGTGGACCATGAAGGTGCGCGAGGCACCCTTGAACATTTCGGCGGCGATGTGCGGCGAACTGCCATTGCCGGGTGAACCGAACGAGAGCTTGCCCGGATTGGCGCGCGCATAGGCGATGAACTCGGCCACGGACTTGGCCGGTATTTCCGGGCGCACCACCAGGAATACCAGCACGCGCGCAGCGGCGGCCACCGGCACGATGTCCTTGTTGGGGTCGAACGGCATGTTCGGATAGAGATGCGGGTTGATCGATACCGCACCGCCGGAGGACATCAGCAGGGTATGGCCATCGGCGGCCGATTTCGCCACCGCGTCGGCGCCGATGTTGCCGTTGGCGCCGGGCCGGTTCTCGATCACCACTTGCTGCGCGAGCGCCTCACCCAGTGGGGTGGCGATGGCGCGGGCGATCACGTCGGCGGCGCCGCCGGGCGGGAAGTTGACCAGCACGCGTACCGGTTTGGTAGTTGGCCAGGCCTGCGCGAAGCCGGGGCCGGTCGCACTGGCCAAGGCTATTGCGAGTACGGTAGCGACCGCGCCCTTTTGGAAGAACCTGGCTTGCATGGAATGTCTCCGGTGTTCTTTCTGGATTACCGAACCGTGCGCGGATGAAACTTGAGCGGCACGGCCTTGACTTCGCGCGGGGCCACGCCGTAGCTTGCGAGAGTGGCATCGAGCGGGCCCGCCTCGGCCCGCGCCAGCGCGGATTCGCGCGCCCGCCGGATCGCGATGGTGCGCTCGGTCGGGTCGGCGATCCGTGGAGCTTCGATGATCGTCTCGAGAATGCGCGTGAAATTCTCCTTTGCGCGCGCATGGGTCTCCGAATAGCCCTTGATCAGGCGCCCGGTGAGGGCAATTTCAGTGGCCAAACCGAGGCTGCCGGCTTGCGCGATGGCGGCCAGCCAGCGCACCATCAGGGCGTTCTCCGCAGCGAAACGGGATGACCCGCGGCGCCAGTGCCTGAGCGCCGCCAGCGCGCGCAGTTGCAGGTAGCCGGTGATGGAGGTGCTCTGCACATGGATGCCATTGTCGAAGATCGCGTTGCGTCCGCGCCGCTTGGCGTAGGCGCGTATGCGGCGGGCCAGGCCGGGCGGCATCTGATCGGCGATTTCATCGTAGCCGGGCTTGAAGAATTCAACCACCTTGATCGGTTCGGCCTTTCCGATCGCGGCTTCCGCGCGAATGCCATCAAAGCGCTCCAGCCGCGATTTCAGGTCGGCCACCCGTGCCACATCCTCGTAGCACATCCACAGCGCGAGAAAGCGTGCGGTTTCGCGCGTGAGCATGAATTGCGGGCCGCCTCCCAGTGCGCGGTCCGCCGCATGCACCGGCCCAAGGCGATCGAGATAGGCGTCGGCGTAGGCCGCATCCAGATAGTCGATGCAACGTTCCACACCCAGCGTGATCAAGTCGGCTGCGCTTGGCGGAAACTCGCCCGCGATGCGCGCGGCCAGTGTGGCATGGCCCAGCTTGCGGGGCACGATTGTGGCTGGGGACGTGACGTCGTCCGCGACCGCCGCCCCGCTGGCGCGCGCATAACCCGCTGCAAAGCCTTTAAGGCTGGCGTCGGTACCGCGTCCACCGGCACGGATCGCGGCCTCGGCCGCCGCACGCGGCAGCGGCAACACGGCTGCGCCGACCAGGGCGCCGAACATCACCGCCGAGATCACGGTACCGGCGGCGGCTGTGGCGGCTTCCATGTCGAACAGGATCGCGCTTTTGGCGGCGCCGCGGGCGGCAGCGATCGCCTTGTCCGAATCGAAACGGCCGTCACCCATCTGCATCTTCTCGGCCGTCAGGTAGACCCGGTGGGTGGAGGCGATCAGGGTGGTGCGCTTCGATACCAGGCCGGTCTGGACCGCGCGTGCCGTTTCCACCAGTTCGGAGTACAGGAGCACATCGACCTGGCCGGCGGCGGGCGCCAGGCACATCACCGGTTCGCGCCCGCCCAGTTCCGCGCGCTTGACCGGAAAAAGCTCGATGTAATAGGTGGTGGCACCGGTGCGCTGCGCCACGCCGGGGATCGAGGTGGCCTGCACCGGATAGCCCGCGGCATGGGCGGTCTCGACAATCCAGTCGGCCAGCACCCCGCCGCCTTCGCCGCCGAGGGCGCCGATGACGAGCGTGAGGTTGCGTTCGCCGTTCATGCCGTGCTCCCGGTGCCGCCGACCGCGGCGGTTCTGGCCCGGGGCGCCAGCAGCCCGATGACAAAACGGCGCACGCCACGTACCAGCCGATCCCAGGTATTCGGGTTGATCACGATCTCGGTGCGGTAAAAGCTCGGGCACAGCGTGGCCGCATGCGCGACCTCGCCGCACAGCCCGCAGCCGACGCAATTGTTGTTGATGTGCGCCACCGGATCGACCTTGAGCGGGTCGGACGGGTCCTTGATGGTGAGTGACGGGCAGCCTGACAGGCGGATGCACGAATGGTCGCCGGTGCACACGTTCTCGTCGATGCCGTAACGTACCCGCACCACCCGTTCACCGCGCTTGACGCGGGCGGCGTTGATCGGCCGGATGCGGCGCTGGCGTTCGAGCTGGCATTCGCCCTCGGCGATGATCACCTTCAGGCCTTTCTGCTCGGTACTCAGCGCCTCCTTCAGGCGCTTCATCATGTCGGCAACATCGTAGTTGTGCACCGTGCGCATCCACTTGACACCGGCGCCGGCCAGGGTGGCTTCGATGGTCAGCTGGTTGCCGGTGGCACTGCCGGCGCCGGCCATGCGTTTCAACTCTTCCTCCGGCGAGGAGATCAGTTCCTGGGTGCCGGTGGCCGAGGTGTAGCCGTTCTTCATGATGATCAACAGGCCATCGCCGTGGTTGAACAAATTCGACGACACCCCGGACAACAGGCCGTTGTGCCAGAAACCACCGTCACCCATGATCGCCACCGAACGGCGTTGCTGGAACGGCGTGACCCCGGCGATCGAAGCCAGGCTCATGCCGTAGCCCAAGATCGAGTTGCCTTGGGAAAACGGCTCGAAGGTGCCGAAGGCATGACAGCCGATGTCGGCGCCGACGTGCAATTTGCCGATGTCTTGCTGAACCAATTTCATCGCCGAGAACACCGGGCGCTCGGGACAGCCGACGCAAAATGTCGGCGGGCGCGGCGGCACCGCGCCGCCCAGCAGTGCGACGCCGGTGTCGCGTGCGGCCTGTGCTGCGACCAACGCGCCGCGATCGGCACCATCGACGAATTTCGTCACGCCGGAGAGGATCGCCTCGGTGCTGTATTCACCGGCCGCCTGCAGGAGGTCCTTGCCGTGCAGTTTCGTGTGCAGGTCGGCGCGGCGCAGCAGGGTGGCTATTTCCTGCTCGATGTATTCGGGCTGGCCTTCCTCGACCACCAGCACGCGGCTCTTGCCGGCGCAAAAGCCGGCGATCTGTTCGGGTACCAGCGGATACACCACGTTCAGGCACAGTATCGGTACCTGGCATGCGCCAAACGCATCGGCCAATCCGGCCAGTTGCAACGCGCGCATCAAATTGTTGTAGAGACCGCCCTGGACGATGATGCCCATATCGTCACGCTTGCCTTCGAACAGTTCGTTGATCTCATTTTCGAGGATGAAGCGCCGTGCCGCCGGCATGCGTACTTCGCCTTTGAGCTTCTCGTGCTTGAAGGTTACCGGCGGGTGCGACAGCCGGTCGTACAGGAAGGCCGCCGGTTCCGCGGCCGGAGTGCGGGTCGAAACGAGGGGCGCTCGATTGGCCTTGGTCACAAACTCACCCTGCACATGGCAGGCACGGATCCGCAGTTCCATCACCACCGGCGTGTTCGAGGCTTCCGAAAGCGCGAAGGCCTGCTCGACCGCGCGCACGATGCTTTTCAGGTTGGGGCGCGGGTCGGTGAGCCACACCGAAGATTTCATCGCGTAGGCGTGGGTGCGCTCCTGGATCACCGAGGCGCCCTCGCCATAATCCTCGCCCACCACGATCAGCGCACCGCCCATCACGCCGGCGGAGGCCAGGTTGGAGAGCGCATCGGCCGCCACGTTGGTGCCCACGATCGATTTCCAGGTCACCGCGCCGCGCGCCGGGTAGTTGATCGAGGCTGCCAGCATGGCGCAGGCGGCTGCCTCGTTGGTGCAGGACTCCACATGCACGCCCAGCGTATCGAGGTAGTCGCGCGCCTGCACCATCACATCGAGCAGGTGCGATACCGGCGCTCCCTGATAGCCGCCGACGTAGGAAACGCCCGATTGCAGCAGGGCCTTGGTCACCGCGAGAATGCCCTCGCCGCGAAAAACCTGCCCCTCATCCAGCTTCAGCAGCTCGATCTCGGTGGCGAAAGAACGTTCCATGCAGAGGCTTCTCCAGGTGGGTCGGGTGCTGCTACCGGACACGAAGTGAACGGCGATGTGAGATTCGCACCGCAGGTTATGTAAGGGCCCATCATTTGTCAAATTGATGGAGTGTATGTTGTACATTTCCGTTGTGAACGTGAATGACACATTGATCAGCCACATTGTTCAGCCAAGCGACATCTCCCTCCCCTTCAAGGGGCGGGGCGGGGTGGGGATGGGGAATTTCGGCGTGTTGGTGGTATCTGTGCGATCCCCATCCCCCCTCGAACTCCTCCCTTGAAGGGGGGCGAGTGAGGTCGGTTCGTGCCTTGGCATGCGGGCTGAACCTGTGGCTAATCATGAAAGACATTGATCTCGACCTGCCGCGCGTATTCGATGCCATTGCGGTTCTGTAAAACGTGACCCAGGCTGGCGAGACGTCGGGCCTGACCGGGCCGGCCATGCGCAACACGCGGCCTGGTTGTGCAACCGGCCGCTCGCGCCGTGTTCCAATTCGCTTCCTTGTCAGTCGACATCCACTCATTCCGGGCCGATCGCCCCGTTAGCCCAAGGAGGGCCCCATGACTTTGACGCGCCGTCGTTTCGTAGCTTCCGCCGCCATGCTCGGCGTGCCGTCGAGCGCACTGCGCGCCCAGGCGCCGCGTACGCCTACCCCCGGCATGACCGAAGGCCCGTTTTATCCCGAAACCTTCACCCCGGAGCCGCAGGCCAAACTGATACGTGGCCCGCTCCTGGGCGACGCACGCGCGCTTTCACTTGGCGGTCGCGTGCTCGATCGCTTCGGCAAGCCGGTCGAGGGCGCGCGGGTGGAAATCTGGCAGTGCGATGCCCTTGGCCATTACACCCATTCACGCGACGGTCGTGCTGCCACGCGTGACCCGAATTTCAGCGGCTTCGGCTGGACCCGCACGGATGCTGCCGGCAGCTATGCGTTCGAGACCATTCGTCCGGCGCCCTATCCGGGGCGCACGCCGCATATCCACTTTGCGGTCAGGGCGCCGAAGTTCACTCGCCTGGTGACGCAAATGTTTGTCGAGGGTGTGGCGCAAAACCCGAATGACTTTCTGTACTCCTCGATGTCCGCCGCGCAGCGCTCACTGGTTACCGCCCGACTGAATGGCGCCGGTTCCGCGCAGCGTGCGAGCTTTGATCTGGTACTCGGATAAACAAGACATGAAGTTTCTCCGGGCGGCGTCCGGCGTGCCTGGCCGCGACCGGCAACGCGGTCGCCGCTCCCAGGTTGCACCGCCTGCCTGCTTTCCTACTGCCATCTTTCAAGTTTTGTCACCACCTTCAAGCCCTCGACAACCGCGAAATGCGCGTCGTAGGTGAATAGCGCCGCATGTTGTTCAAGTGCGCATGCCGCGACCCACAAATCGTTGGTCGGTATGGGCGCGCCGCGGCGGCGCAGGCTGTCGAATACCCTTGCATAGATGCGGCTGGTTGCTTCATCCGCACCGGCGATCGCGACGTAGGGCGAGGCCAGGAATTCAGTGAGTTCGGCCTCGTTGACGGCCGCGCGTGAACCCTTCGAGAAGCCGGCACGCAGTTCCCCCAGCACTACGAAGGGCATCCAGACCTGGTCGGCTGCCTCGATCAGCGACACCGCGGCTTCAATGCCACGCATGAACTCGCTGTAGGCGTTGGTGTCCAGGCACAGCCCTTTCATTTCCAGATATCCGGTTCAATCGCCGCGAAGGGTTCCACCGCAACCCGGAAGTCGCGTGCCTGTCTGGCCGTCCAGCGCCCTGCCAGTTTGCGCAAGTCGTTGCGTCGCCCGGTTTCGAGCTTGGTTCCATCGGGGGAGCCGGACATCGCCTGGGCGAGCAACTGCTGCATATACTTGTTGAGGCTCAGCCCGCGCTTCTTCGCCTCGACCTTGAGGCGCGCGGCAAGTCCGTCGTCGAGACTGCGAATGATCAGGTCAGCCATGGTTCAAATGTATCGAGACGTCCGATGATGCCAAGTGATAGCATGATAACAAAATGGCGACAAACAAGCCCGAATCAGCATTGGTGCCGCACCGCGCACGCACGGCCGATCCACTGTGATCCGAAGCGCTGCGACCGGTTCCTCTCGAGCCTAGGAGGTGACGCATGAAACCAAAAATTGCCATCGTCGGTGCCGGCCTGATCGGGCGTGCCTGGGCCATCGTGTTCGCCCGCGCCGGCCACCCGGTCGCCATGACTGACGTCGATCCCGCAGCGCTGGCACGGTCCCACGTGCTGATCGGCGAACGCCTGGCGGATTTGCTGGAGTTCGGCCTGATCGAGGAAACGCAGGCGCAGGTGCTTGGGCGCATCACCTGTTCGGCATCGCTCCCCGACACCCTCAAGGACGCGGCGCTTGTGCAGGAGAATGTGCGCGAGACGCTCGAAGCCAAGCAGGAAATCTTCGCCGAACTCGATGCGCTGGCACCCGCCGATTGCGTGATCGCCAGCTCAACCTCCTGGATTCCGTCTTCGCAGTACACCGAAACCTTGGCCTGCCGCGCGCGCTGCCTGGTAGCACATCCGACCAACCCGCCCTATCTGATTCCGCTGGTCGAGTTATGCCCGGCGCCATGGACCACGCCTGCCAGCATGGCGCGTGCGCGCGAACTGTATGCCGGCGCCGGCCAGCAACCGGTCAGCCTGACGCGCGAGATTCACGGCTTCCTGCTCAACCGGGTGCAGGGCGCGGTGTTGAACGAGTGCTTCAACTTGTACACGCAAGGCCTTGCCTCGGCGGAGGATATCGACAAGGTGTTGAAGGAAGGGCTGGCGCTGCGCTGGAGCTTCATGGGGCCGTTCGAAACCATCGACCTGAATGCGCCCGGCGGGGTGGCCGACTACGCGT
>JBEIFV010000116.1:0-18504 GCA_040382235.1 Burkholderiales bacterium | reverse complement strand
GACACAGGCATTGGTGTTCGCCCTATTCCTCGCGTTGGTGGGCAGCGCCCTGCTGTTTTTCTGGGTCAACGCGTTGACCATGTGGATGACCATTGCCACGTTCTTTGGCTATGCCTTCATCTATACCGTGATTCTCAAGCCGACCACCCCGCAGAACATCGTCATCGGCGGCCTCTCGGGGGCGATGCCGCCGGCGCTGGGCTGGGCGGCGGTGGCCGGCGAGGTCGGACCCGAGGCGATCCTGCTGGTTTTGATCATTTTCGTCTGGACCCCGCCGCATTTCTGGGCGCTGGCGCTGTATCGCGTCGAGGATTACCGCAAGTCTGGCCTGCCGATGCTGCCGGTGACCCACGGCCAGCGCTTCACGCAGTTGCAGATCCTTCTCTACACGGTGCTGCTGGGCGCGGTCAGTGTGCTGCCGTTTGTCATTCGCATGAGCGGCTGGGTCTATCTTGGCGCGGCTATTGTGCTGGCGCTGGGTTTCACCCATCACGCCTGGAAGCTGTATCGCGACTACAGCGACCGCCAGGCGCGCGCCACCTTCAATTATTCGCTGTTCTACCTGGCTGCATTGTTCGCGGCGCTTCTGGTGGATCACTACGTGATGCCGATACTGGCGCACTGATAATGAGGCGCTCGCTCATTGCCTTTTGCTGCGGATTGCTGCTTCTGGTCGTCGGCTGTGATTCCGGGCGACCGCAGTTCAAGCATACCGACGTCACTGGTGCCGATTACGCGCGCGACTTCGCATTGACCGACCATAACGGCAGACAAGTCACGCTGGCCGACTACCGTGGCCGTGTGGTCACCGTGTTTTTCGGCTTTACGCAGTGCCCTGATGTGTGTCCCACCGCGCTGGCAGAAATGCGTGCGGTGGTCGAAAAGCTGGGACCGGACGGCTCCAAGCTGCAGGTATTGTTCATCACTGTCGATCCGGAGCGCGACACGCAGGCACTACTCGCGCAGTATGTGCCGGCATTCAATCCAAGCTTCGTGGGCCTGTACGGCGATGCCGGAACCACCGCGAGAGTGGCCAAGGACTTCAAAATTTTCTACCAGAAGGTGCCCGGCAAGACCGCCGGCAGCTATACCGTGGACCATTCAGCGGGCACGTATGTATTCGACCCGCAGGGCAAGCTACGGCTGTTCGTGCGGCCGCCGCCTGCGGGTGAGCCGGCTTCCACCACGGCAGACCGCTTGATCGGCGACATCCGTTTGCTGCTGGCGGGCCGCTGAAAAAACGCCATACAGGCAATTGGGAGGTAATCCGGCACGGGTTTTTTCAGGCTGTAAACGCTCCCGTAGCGCTTTCGCCCCAGTGTCAACATCGGGCTTCCGAACCGATGGCAAATTCCTTGTCCATGGCGTGAGAAAAATAGGTCGCCGGGTATGTAGCTGCCGACGGCGAGGATCGCGAATAAATCGAAGCGAGGCGGCGTCATTGGTAGCTCTGAAGTAATACAACACATGCTTGCGCGCCACCCATGTTTCCGGGTGCCGCACAAGCATGCGCTTGTTTTTTGCTACGGTAGCAGGACCGTGTCGATCACGTGGATCACGCCGTTGGACGCCGTGATGTCGGTTTTTACAACCTTCACGTTGTTAACCATCACGCCACCTTCGGTGGTGATCTTGAGCGGCTTGCCGTTGACGGTAGGCGCATCGCCTGCTTTCACATCCTTGGCCATTACTTTGGCTGGGACTACGTGATAAGTGAGGATGGCGGTCAGTTTGGCCTTGTCCTTGAGAAGCGCGTCGAGATCGGCCTTCGGAATTTTCGCGAATGCTTCATCGGTGGGTGCGAAAACAGTGAACGGACCCTTGCCCTTGAGGGTCTTGACCAAGTCTGCCGCGGTCAAGGCTGCGGCGAGGGTCTTGAAATTGCCGGCCTTGACCGCCGTGTCAACGATGTCTGCGGCGTGTGCGGTGGCCGCGGTCAAGCCGAATGTCAAGCCAATGATGGCTGCTTTGATGAAACGGGACATTTACTAACTCCTGAAGTGGATTTGAGGGACGAAACCGGCGTACAACGCTCCGTTGCGCTTTCAACAGTGGTTGAGCACATGCGATAGATGCGGAGAGCAGGCAATGCCGACGCGCAGCATTAGCGGGCGCGTGCCCGGTCGTGCTGCGATACAAACGCAGTCTCAAGTACGCCGCGAAAGTTCGGTGCTTCACGCAAAGAAACTCGGAAGGTCGTGCGCACGGATCGCGTCGCCTGAGGAAGCACTGGGCAAGCCTGCGGATAGTTCAGTGGCGTTCTTGAAATACTTCGCCAGCAGATGCTCTTGATGCGTGACCCGCTACTCGAAAGTGCTGTTCAGCGCTCTCTCAGCGCGGTTCGAACGACTGCAGATGCCGCGAGACCGAAAGCCATGCGCCAGCCAAGCCCAGAGCGACTGCAAATGCCAGGATGGACGCCAGGTCCGCCGGTGGCAGGCGGTCGAGCCGGAAGTCGGACGCATACAACTGCGCGAACTCCGCCACGCTGCGATTGAGCACCCAGAAGGCGCCGAACACGATGCCGAGCGCCGCGCCGCCGCCCAGAAGGCCCAGCAGCGCACCGTAGTAATAGAAAGGTCGCTTGATGGTGCCGTTGGTGGCGCCCAGCAGCTTCGAGACCTCGATTTCTTCGCGCTGGGTAAGGATTTGCAGGCGGATGGTGTTGAAGGTGACCGCAAGCAATGCGAATGACAACAGGCCTGCCAGCAACAGCACGGCGACCCGCCCCACGCCGACTGCCGCGGCGACTCGCCGTACCCAGGCGGAGTCGACCTGTACATGCTCGACATGGGCCCAGCCGCGTACTTTCTCGGCCATGCGGTCAAGCGCATCACCATTGCTATCAGCCAGGCGCACCACGAATGCGTCGGGCAGCGGGTTCTTGTCAAGGGCGGCAAGCACGTCGCCCATGGACGGATGTTTACGGAACTCGGCAAGCGCCGACTCACGCGAACGAAACTCGACTGTCGCAATCTCCGCCAGACCCCGCAGGCGGCGATCGAGTTCGGCGATCTCGCTCTTTTGCACCGCGAGCGACAGGAATACCGAAAACTCCGGATCACTGGAAACATTGCGGGCGGCGGTCTGCAGATTGAACAGCAGCGAATAGGCGCCCGCCGGCAAGGCCAGCGCCACGCCGATCACCAGCACATTGAGAATGGTGGCAAACGGCGTCGATGCGAGCTTCGCCAGGGTGCTGCCAAAGGCCATCCAGTGAAGGCGCAGCCAGGCGGTCACAGGATCAACTCCCCGGCCTTCAGCTGGACATTGCGTGTGGTGGTCGTGGCGGCGGCGCGGCTGACCGCGTCCGCGTCATGGGTGGCGATCATCACGGTGACTCCGACC
The DNA here is from genome assembly GCA_040382235.1 of Burkholderiales bacterium. Lineage (GTDB taxonomy): Bacteria > Pseudomonadota > Gammaproteobacteria > Burkholderiales > JAEUOS01 > JAEUOS01. The sequence continues at coordinate 15,156 of JBEIFV010000116.1, read as the reverse complement.
TGATGGAAGGCGACGAAGAGGTCGATGATCTCGCCGGCGTAATCGGTGTCCAGATTGGAGGTGGGTTCGTCAGCGATGATGATCGCGGGGCGGTTCACGATCGCGCGGGCGATTGCCAGGCGTTGTTGTTCGCCGCCGGACAGCGTGATCGGGTTGGCCTTCTCGCGTGCCAGGAGCCCCACCTTGTCGAGCGCCGCGCGCGCCCGCTTGGCCGCATCTTTCGGATGCACGCCGGTCACGGCCAGGGGCAGCATCACATTGTCGAACACGCTGCGGTCATAGAGCAGCTTCTGATCCTGGAAAATCTGGCCAATATTGCGCCGCAGGTAGGGGATCGCCGCCGCGCGCATCGAAGACACATTCTGGCCATTGACCACCACGCTGCCGCTGGTGACGCGCTCTATCACCGGCAGCAGTTTCAGGAGTGTACTTTTGCCGGCACCCGAGTGCCCGGTGATGAACAGCAATTCACCATCGTCCACCATCAGCGACACCGCTTTGAGCGCCTCATGCCCCCCGGGATAGCGTTTGGTCACCGCGGAGAACTCGATCATTGCTCGTCCGCACCGAAAAGATGGTGAGCATTGCGGGCCGACAACGTGGCCTTCATTTAGCCGAGGCCAAGCATCGCATCGGCGAATTCGCGCGCCGAAAATGGCCGCAGGTCCTCGATGCCTTCGCCAATGCCGATAAACAGCACCGGCACCGGGCGGGCGCGCGCGATGGCGCACAGCACGCCCCCCTTGGCCGTGCCATCGAGCTTGGTCACCACCAGACCCGTGAGGCCCAGAGCGTCATCGAAGGCCTTGACCTGCGCCACCGCGTTTTGCCCGGTATTGGCGTCGATCACCAGCAGCACTTCATGCGGAGCTGCGCTGTCGGCCTTGGTGATCACGCGCTTGACCTTGCGGATCTCGTCCATCAGGTTGTTCTGCGTCGGCAGGCGTCCGGCTGTGTCGGCCATCAGGATGTCAATGCCGCGCGCCCGCGCCGCGTGCACCGCGTCGAAAATCACCGAGGCCGGATCGCCTCCGCCTTGTTCGTCACGCTGCGCGATCACCACCACGTTGTTGCGCTCGCCCCAGGTCATGAGTTGTTCGCGCGCCGCGGCGCGGAAGGTGTCGCCGGCAGCCAGCAAAATGCTCTTCCCTGCGCCCTGGAAATATCTTGCCAGCTTGCCGATGGAAGTGGTCTTGCCGACGCCGTTGACACCGCTGATCATCATGACCAGTGGTTTGGCGCGATCGAGATCGAGGCTTCGTTCAAGTGGTCGCAGCAGTTCGGCGATCAAGTCGGCGAGCGCCTGCTTGAGGGTCGCGCCGTCCTCGATGCGGTCTCGTTTGGCGCGTTCGCGCAGTTGCTGTATCAGCAACTGCGCCGCAGGGACGCCGCAATCGGCCGAAATCAGGGCGAACTCCAGTTCCTCGAACAATGCCTCGTCGACCCGAATGCCGGTGAACAAGGTCGTCAATTGGGCGCGGGTCTTCGACAACCCGGCCTTCAGGCGCTCGGTCCATGAGGCCTTGGCCGTCGCAGCGTCCGCCGCAGGCGCCACCGCCGGGGCGGGTGCTTCGGGTGCAGCTGGAGGCGTGTCGGACGTGTTTTTGGGCTTGAAGAAGGAGAACATCGGAACTTGCGGCGGCATCCGCGCTCGAAGTGAACGCGTAGAATTTGAGAACGTCGGATTGATTGCGGCGGCGCACAGGCCTGTTTTGATTGCCTCACCAGTCCGCCACCGGCGCGTTTGCCGTGGCGCGCGAGTTTGTTGCTCACCAAGCACGACCACCGTACGCCCAGCCAAATCGCGTTGCCAAGGCGCGGCACTACCACCGACACATAAGCTGATTCTAACAAGAGCGACTTCATGAAGCTGTGGCAACGCGTTTTTCTGTTGATTTCGGCCCTGTCCGGCATTTCGCAGGTGCTGGCTGCGCCGGCCTTCGAAACCACGCTGCCGAATGGTCTGAAGATCATCGTGCGCGATGACCCCAGGTCGCCGACCATTGCGCACATGGTCTGGTATCGGGCCGGCAGCATGGACGAGGTCAATGGCACAACCGGCGTGGCGCATGTGCTCGAACACATGATGTTCAAGGGCACGGCAGCGGTCAAGTCCGGCGAGTTTTCGCGCCGCGTGGCCGCCGCCGGCGGCCGTGACAACGCCTTCACCAGCCGCGATTACACCGCCTACTTCCAGCAGGTGCACAAGTCGAAGCTGGAACTGGTGATGCGCCTGGAAGCCGATCGCATGGCCAACCTGCGGCTAGACGATGCCGAGTTTGCCAAGGAGATCAAGGTGGTGATGGAAGAGCGCAGGCTGCGCACTGACGATCAGCCGCGCGCCCTGCTCAACGAAACCCTGATGGCCACGGCCTTCAAGGCGCACCCGTACCGCACGCCTGTGATCGGCTGGATGCGTGATCTCGAAACCATGAAAGGCGCCGACGCGCGTGAGTGGTACCGCACCTGGTATGCGCCGAACAACGCGATACTGATCGTCACCGGCGACGTGCGGCCGCACGAAGTGGTGCGGCTGGCGAAGAAATACTATGGGGTGCACAAGCCCAAGGCGCTGCCCGAGCGCAAGGCGCAGGACGAGCCGCAGCAGGCAGGCGTGCGCCGCATCAACCTGAAGGCGCCGGCCGAACTACCGTATCTGGTGATGGCCTGGCGCGCGCCGCGCTTGCAGGATGTTGACCGTGATGACGACGCGCACGCGCTGGAGGTATTGGCCGGTGTGCTCGACGGCCACGAGGGCGCCAGGATTTCGCGCAATTTGGTACGCGAAACCCGGGTTGCCAGCCAGGCCGGCGCCGGCTACGACAGCACCGCGCGCGGGCCGGTGCTGTTCACGCTCGAAGGCGTTCCGGCCGAGGGCAAGACCCTGCTGCAACTGGAAGATGCGCTGCTTGGAGAGGTGCGCAGAATCGCCGCCGATGGCGTGACCGCCGAGGAGCTCACACGCGTCAAGGCCCAGGTGGTGGCATCACAGGTGTACAAGCGCGATTCCATTTTCGGGCAGGCCATGGAGATCGCGCAGTTTGAAATGAGTGGGCTGTCGCACAAGCAGATCGACCGTGCGCTTGAAAAAATCCGCGCCGTCACAGCCGACCAGGTAAGGGCGGTCGCGGCCAGGTATTTTGGCGACGACACGCTGACAGTCGCTACCTTGACCCCCTTGCCGCTGGCGCAAAAGCCGCGGCCGGCGCCTGCCGGCCTGCGTCATTGAACCTGATGGAAGACCAGAAACATGCAAGCGCCAAAACACTTTCGCCGCGCCCGGTCGAGCCGCCTGATGCGCTTGCTGCCGCCGCTGGTTCTCGCCGCGGTGGTCCTGCCGGCGCAAGCCGGCCTCGCCATCCAGTCATGGACCGCGAAATCCGGCGCCCGCGTGCTGTTCGTCGAGAGCCGCTCAATACCGATGCTCGATGTCGCCGTTGACTTCGATGCCGGCGGGCGCCGTGCACCGGCAGGCAAGGCCGGGCTGGCCGGTCTCACCAACGGCATGTTGGCGCTGGGCAGCGCCGGCCTGACCGAGAGCCAGATCGCCGACAAGTTCGCCGACACAGGGGCCCAGCGTGGCGCGCGCGCCGATCAGGATCGCTCCGGCATTACCTTGCGCACCCTGTCGTCGAATGCCGAGCGCGAGGCCGCGCTGGCACTCTTGGCGACGCTGCTGCAGAACCCGAGCTTTCCGGAAGAAGCACTCAACCGCGAGAAGGCGCGCGCGATTTCCGGCTTGAAGGAGGCGGAAACCAGGCCCGCGGCGATCGCGGACAAGGCGTTTTCGCGCGCGCTGTATCGCGCACATCCGTATGGCGCGAGCGCTTCGGCCGAGAGCGTCGCATCGATCACCCGTGCCGATATCGCGGCTTTCTACCAGGCCAATTTCGCAGCTGCACGCGCGGTGGTGTCGATGATTGGCGACATTTCGCGCAGCCAGGCTGAAACGATCGCCGAACAACTTACCGGCAACTTGCCCGCGGGAGAGGCCCCAAGTGCCTTGCCGCCGATCGGCACGCCGGATGCCGGCCCGGTACGCATTGCGCATCCGGCAACACAGTCGCACATTCTCCTGGGCATGCCAGCCATGGCACGCGGTGACGCCGATTTCTTTGCGCTGACCGTCGGCAATTACATCCTGGGCGGCGGCGGCTTTGTATCAAGGCTGATGAACGAGGTGCGCGAAAAGCGTGGCCTGGCCTACAGCGTCTACAGCTATTTCGCGCCGCTCAAAGAGGCCGGCCCGTTCCAGATCGGACTGCAGACCAAGAAAGAGCAGGCTGATGAAGCTCTGAAACTGGTGCGGCGGGTGGTGGCGGATTATGTGGCGCAGGGACCGACCACGGCTGAGCTGAAGGCCGCCAAGGACAATCTCACGGGCGGATTCGCGTTGCGCATCGACAACAGTCGCAAGATTCTCGACAACTTGGCCGTGATCGGCTTTTACGGTTTGCCGCTCGACTACCTCGATCGCTGGGTCGCCAATGTCGAGAAGGTCAGCCAGGCGGATGTCAAGTCGGCCTTCGCGCGGCGCATCAAACCTGGCGAGTTCGCTACAGTGGTGGTGGGTGCCCCTGAATAGTTCGGCTCGCGGCGCACGTCTTGGCCTGCTTTATCATCTGACGCATGACCACAGTTCTGGCTGCACCGCGTCGCTTCGGTTCCCTGCCGCAACCGCCAGCCTGGCCGCTGGTCGGGAGCCTGCCCTATTTTGATCCGCCGCGCGTGCATCTGGTGATTGAGGAATGGGCGCGGCGTTATGGCACGCCATTTCGCGTAAATCTGGGCAAGCGGCAAATGCTGGTGATCGACGATGCCGCGGAAATCAGCCGCATCCTGCGCGCGCGACCCGGCGCATTCCGCCGCGTGCGGCCAGTGGAGTCGATCTTTCGGGAGCTGGGCATCGCCGGCCTGTTTTCGTCCGAAGGCGCGGACTGGGAACGTCAGCGGCGCCTGGTGATGCGCGCCTTCGACCCGGCGCATCTGAAAAGCTATTTTCCCAGCCTCTGCAAGGTGACCACGCGCCTCCTGGCACGCTTCACACAGGCAGCCAAAACCGGCGCCGACCTCGACCTGCAGCAGGAGTTCATGCGCTATACGGTGGATGTGACCGCCGGGCTGGCTTTCGGTATCGACATCAACACCATCGAAGGTGGTGACAACGCCATTCAGCGTCACCTGGACCAGGTGTTTCCGTCGGTCAACCGGCGCATGAGCGCCTTGTTCCCCTGGTGGCGTTACGTCAAGTTGCCCGCCGACCGCGCACTCGAGCGCGACCTGGCCGTGGTGCGCAAGGCGATCGACGGATTCATCGCCGCGGCTCGCCTGCGCATGACGGAGAAACCGGAACTGCAGGCGCACCCCGGTAATTTGATCGAGGCGCTCCTGGCCGCGCGCGATAAGCCCGAGTCCGGATTTTCGGATGCCGACGTGAGCGGCAACGTGTTCACCGCTTTGCTGGCCGGGGAAGACACTACCGCGAATACACTGGCCTGGCTCACCTATTTCCTGGCTGGGGAGCCGCATGCGCAACAAGCCGCGCAGGCCGAGGCTGATTCAGTGCTGGGCGCGCAGAGCGTGATGGATGATTTCACGCGCATCGATGAACTCGTCTACACCGCAGCGGCGACGCGCGAGGCGATGCGCCTGAAACCGGTGGCGCCGCTGTTGTCGCATGAATCCAATGAGCCGGTCACGGTGTGCGGTATCGAGTTGCGGGCGCGCACGCCGGTGGCCACCCTGATGCGCACGGCCGGGCTCGACCCGGTGTTGTTTCCGCATCCGCTGGCCTTCAGGCCCGAGCGCTGGCTGGGCGAGGGTGCATCGAGCGAGCGTGAAAGCGCGGCCAAGCGCGTGCTCATGCCCTTCGGTGGTGGTCCGCGATTCTGTCCGGGGCGCTACCTTGCGCTGCTGGAAATCCAGATGGTGACCTCGATGCTGATGAAGAACTTCCACATCGAGCGGGTGGGCAGCGAACCGGTGCGCGAACGCAATGCGCTGTCGATGTTTCCAGAAGGATTTCGCGCGCGACTGCGCCTGCGCTGAGCCCTTTCACGATTACGCTTGAGCGCGCAGGGCGCTACACCGCGCCCTGCTGCCCCGACAAAAGCCTGGCGACGCCAGGAATTTCCAGCGGTTGCGCATTGCGCCGGCCGGCGCGGCTTGGCCAACCTACATGGCCCGCAGGCAGATCAGCACCACGCCCGCCATGATCAGCAAGCCACCGACAATCTCGGTGGTCGCTACTTTTTCTTTCAGCAGTTGGCGCGAGACGGCGTAGCTGAAGAGAATTTCGATCAACCCGAGGGTGCGCACCTCGGCCACCGCATGCAGCGCCACCGCGGTCAGCCAGCCGACCGAGGCGATGCTGCCGAGCGCGCCTGCCGCGACCGAAAGGCGCCATTCCCCCGCCAGTGCGCCCAGCGCGCCGGGTTGGCGGAAATACAGCCAGGAGCCCAGCAACGCCGTCTGCAGCGTTTGTGCACATACCAGTCCGAATGCCCCGGTGACAAAGGCTGGGGTGTCAGGCATTGCCAATGCCGCGCCGCGATAGCCGAGGATAGACAAGGCGAACGCGGTGCCCGACGCGAAACCGTAGCCCGCCGCCGGGCTCAAGAGAGAGTCGGCGAGGCTCAGGCGTTTGAGTTTGGATGTATCGGCCGACAGAATGATGACGCCGATGGTGGCGATGAGCACCGCCAGGATCGCGGTTGACGATACCTGGTCGCCGAGCAACAGCCAGGCCAGCGGCACCAGCTGTACCACTTCGGTCTTGCTGTAGACCACGCTGACGACGAAATTGCGCTGTGCCATCGCCATCAACAGCAAGGCGGTGGCGATCAATTGCCCCACCGCACCCAACAAGTTCCAGGCGAAGAACTGCCAGGTCGGCACCGGGATGGCGCCCAGATATGCGATCACCACCCACAGCCAGATGCAGGCGAAGGGTAGACCGAACACAAAGCGCACCAGGGTCGCCGGCAATGGCCCCTGTGTGCCGGAGACGCGCTTTTGCGCGGCGTTGCGCAGGGTCTGCGCGGCGGCCGCGATTACCACCAGAAGAATCCAGGTCCAGGGCGGCGGCGTCATGTGCCGCCGCGTACTTTCAACCAATCGCGCAGTGCATCGTTAAGCCGCGTTTGCCAACCGCTACCGGTACGCTTGAATGTTTGCAGGATGTCGGCGTCCAGTCGGATGTTCAAATGCTCTTTGGGATTGGTGGAAAACGGACGTCCGCGTTTCGGCTTGAGCATTTCTTTTGCTGCATCCGGCCTGAACAATGTTGGCAGCACATCGCTCGCAGGTCGTGCCGCGGCGAACCACGCGTCGGTGGCTTCCGGTGCATCGTCGTCAATCAATTCAGGATTTGGTTTGCGCGGCATAGCGCGTCCTTTCGCGATGGTTGGCCCTGCGCAGGCTGATGACATGCAACACTTCCTGTCGTGGCGTGAACACCGGCATGTGCAAGGTTGTGAATCAGGCCAAGGGCCTGGTAGCGACGTTCCTTGTAGTCCGTGCGCGCATCTTCAACAACCAGTGCGGTACTCCAGTCCAAATCCGCTGCAGTGCTGAACGCCAATCCACGCTCCGTTTCATTGCGCCTGCTTTTTTCAGGGTCGTAGCTCAACGGCATGATATTTATTGTACCCACAATAAATTACGAGTGTCCAGCGAAAAGGCGAAATGAAAAAGGGCGCGCCAGTACGCGCAGCTGGGCTCTCGCATAAACTGCACAGGATTCGCACATTTGAACCACACCCATGCTTGATTTAGTGCCTTCATGACCATGCAATTCGGCGTATTCGACCATCTCGACGACAGCGGCCTGCCGCTGGCTGACTTCTACGAGAATCGTCTCAAGCTGGTGGAGGCCTACGAACGGGTCGGCATGCATGTCTACTTGACCGCCGAGCACCACGCGACGCCGCTGGGCATGTCACCATCGCCCTCGGTGTTTCATTCGGCCGTGGCGCAGCGCACCCGGCGCATTTTGTTCGGGCCGCTGGTGTACACGCTGGCGCTGTATCACCCGCTGCGCCTGGCCGAAGAAATATGCATGCTCGATCACTTGAGCCGCGGTCGTTTCCAGCTTGGCGTCGGGCGCGGCATTTCGCCTTACGAGCTGGGCTATTTCAGTGTCGATCCCGACGAGGCACAGGCGCGCTACCTTGAGGCGTATGAGGTGGTGATGCAGGCATTGACCGCCGCCCCGACCGGGGCACGTGAATTGAGCTTTGCAGGGCGCTTTTACGACTTTCGCTGTGTGCCGCTGACCATGGCGCCGCTGCAGAAGCCGCATCCGCCCCTCTGGTACGGCATCGGCAATCCGGACAGCGTGCCCTGGTGCGTGGCCAATCGCTGCAACGTTGTGAGCAACGGGCCGCTGGACCATGTGCGGGTGGTCACCGACCGCTACCGCGCGCAATGGCGCGCGGCCGGCAATCCGGATGCCACCTTGCCGCTGATGGGCACCACCCGCCACATGGTGATCGCGTCGACCCAACAGGAAGCGGCGGACCTGGCGCGGCAGGCCTATGCGCGCTGGTACCAAAGCTTCATGGCCCTGTGGGTCAAACACGGCACCAAGCCCGGCGCCTACTTTCCCTCGACCTGGGATGAACTGGTGGGTGCAGGGCGGGCGCTCTCCGGCACGCCGCAGATGGTGCGCGAGCAGTTAGCTGCGCAGGTCGAACGAGCGGGCGTGAATTTTGTTCTTACGCGCTTCGCCTTCGGCGACCTTGCGTTCGAGCATTCACTGCGTTCGGTGGAGTTGTTCGCCGCCGAGGTGATGCCGTGGATTCGCGACCGCGTGGCAGCGATTGAATCCGCTTAGGAGTTACCGATGAACCGGATTTTGCAATTGCTTGCGCGCGCGTCGTTCTGTGCCGCGCTGGTGTCACAGGCCTCGCTTTCCGCAGCCCAGGCTTGGCCTGCCAAGCCAGTCAAGATCATCCTGCCCAGCCTGCCGGCAGGCAGCCCGGACCGCGTCACGCGACTTATCGCGGACAAGCTTTCGGTCCGTTGGGGCCAACCCGTGGTGATGGATTACCGCCCGGGCGCCACCACCGTGATCGGCACCGAGGTCGCCGCGCGCGCGCCGGCCGACGGCTATACCTTGCTCTCGACCTTCACCTCCTTTGTGCAGGCGCCGGCACTGATGGCCAAGGTGCCGTGGGACCCGGAGCGCGACTTTGTACCGGTGGTGCAGTTCATCCGCTCCGAGGTGGTGCTGCTGGTGCGGAGCGAATCGCCGTGGAAGACCCTGTCGGATTTCATTGTCGCGGCCAAAGCAGCCAAGTCGGCGGGAGCGCCGCTCAACTACGCGTCCTTCGGCAATGCCTCGTCGTTCCACATCTATGGCGAGGCGCTCAAGCGCGGTGCCGGCATCGACCTGACGCACATTCCCTACAAGGGGGAGGCGGCTTCGATCACCGACCTGATCGGTGGGCAGGTCACGAGCTCGTTCAATTCCATCGGCACCGCCATGCCACACCTGAAAAGCGGTCGCGTGCGCGCGCTTGCGCTGGTGGGCGCGGTGCGCTCGAAAGTGCTGCCCGAGGTGCCGACCTTCGCCGAGGCGGGCGTGGCGAAGCTCGATACCAGCGGCTGGTTCGGCATATTCGCGCCGGCCGGCACGCCGCGCGCCATTGTCGACAAGATCGCCGCCGAGATCGCACAGGTGCTGGCCCTGCCGGAGATCGCCGACAACCTGCGCGGTCAGGGGCTGGAGCCCACCGGCTTGGGGCCGGAGGCCTTTGCGCGTTTCATCCGCGAGGATTTGGTGCGCTGGAAGACGCTGACCCAGGAGCTCGGGATCCGCGCCGACAACTGACGGCAGGCGCGGCGGCAACGCCGTTTACTGAAGGCACTGCGCCAGTACATCGTTGAACCGCTCCGGCTCTTCATACTGCGCCCAATGCCCCGCATCATCGATCACGCGAATCTCGCGCAGATCGCAGCCATCCAGCACTTCAGGCAGGCGATGGATCTCCTGCCGCGCCAGTGCATCTTCGCGACCCCAGATCGCCGACACCGGACACTGCCAGCGGCTCTTCAACTCCAGCATGATTTTGCCGCGCGCGAGGCGTCGCAGGCGCAGCCGATCACGGGCGAAGTTGGCTGCATGAAGAGCGATTGCCATGCTGTCGATAGAGGATGCACGGTGCAGCATCAGGCGCTGCAGGTTGTAGCGGAGTGCTTGTTCGTTTTCCTCCGGGCTCATCTTCGCTGCAAGGGATTTGAGTCCGAGCGGCGGTCGATGCAGACCCAGGGCGGGCGGGGCGATCAGTATCAGGCGCTTGACCAGCTCGGGATGGTGCGCGGCGATCAGCCCGGAGACCAGCGAGCCGAACGAAAAACCGACCAGATCCACCGGTTCGCCCGGCGCGCATTGGGCGATGCCCGTCGCCACGTGTTCGAAAATGTCATCCGCATCGCAAGCGCCGGGCGGCAGGCCGGAATCACCGCATCCCGGCAGATCGGGAATCCACAACGTGCGGCTGCGCGCAAGCGCATCGATATTGCGGATCCAGTGGTTCCAGCTGCCGCTGCCACCGTGCAGCAGAACCACCGGCGGGCCAATACCAAAGCGGCGCCACGCCGTGGTTTCCCGCGGGCCGCATGGCGTGTTTGAGTATGCAGCGATGCGATCGAGCGCTTGTACCTCGGGCAATGTCCGTGCTTGGTGAATCAAGATTTCATCGTTCCCTTGTCTGTGAGGACGCTCGGTACGGGGGGCTGCTTCCAGATCGAAGGTTGGCAAGTCGTGGACGATTCGAATGCGGAAAAGGCCTCAGCAGAGGCATGCCGCGCAGCTTAGCCGATGATTCTGAGCGTCTTGTTCCCCGGGTCGACTTCCACCTGCGCGCCGTCAGGAATCATCGTGGTGATGTCACAGTCGAACCCGGCCAGCATCGGCACGTCGCCCAGCGCCGCACCCTGCGCCAGGATCGGGTTGACCGTATTGAACACGATGGCCGCCGGGATCACGCCGCGCGACTGCATTTCGTGCAGCATCCAGGCGCTGGCGACGCCGCCCTTGGCGGTGTCGAGCACCAGGACGCGGCCGACATAGCTGCGGCCGACCAGCTTGTGCGCCGGGCGCGAAAACACCCCGGCAATGCGGTCGAGGTCATAGCGGGCCGAAAAACCGTCGCTGGCGACCATGGCCGTGCCGCGGACGGTGCGCCCCATGGCGTGGCGCGCGGTGAACGCGGTAGGCACGGCACTCATGCGAGGCTCCCGGATTCGGCTGCGTCAACGCATTCCTCCATCGAGGCCAGCATCGGCTGGTAGCCGTAGCCACCGAGGATGTTGACCATCTTGGCGCTGTTGGTCACCAGGCGCTTCCAGCCGCGCGCCTCGGCGATCTCGCGCGCATACGACTGGTAGAAGCACATGCCGGACATCACCGTGCCGCCGGCCGCTTCGATCATTCGGGTGTATCCCATGCGGTCGCAATCCGGCTTGACCTGGGGGCTGGTGACTGCCAGCATCGGCACGCGCATCTGGCGACCGTCGCACAGCCCGGCCAGGTCACGCAGCTCCAGGAGGCTCAACTGTGGCGCGGAAAACACCACCACGTCGATCGCGCCGTCCCTGCGGTAGGATTTCTGCAGCGCCTCGAAATCTGCGCGACCGACACGATGTTGTGGCAGCTTGGTGCCGGCCACGTCCGACAAACGGCTGGCCTCGGGTGTGAGGCCCACCAGATGAAACAGTGCGGTCGAACCGAAGCTTGCCATCGCGGCGCCGAAGTGCTTCAACTGGTCCGAGCCCGGCGCGCCTTCCAGCCCTTCGATCACCGGTACTGCCCAATAGTTGCCGGCCAGCCGGCCGATGACGCCACCCAAGGCGCCCCATTCATTGAGCGAAACCGGGGTCTGCTCCACGCGCACATGCAGTGTGGCCCGGCGTTGCGCCGGCAAATGAAAGCCGTAGCGCGGCGTGCGCGCGGTGATGCCGGCGGCCAGCGCCGAAGGACCGCCTTCGAAATTCGAGCGCGCGCCGCACACCGAATTCGAATAGATCACCACACCGGTGTCGCCAAAGGCCACGTGCTCGTTGCGCAGCGCCGGCTGCACGGTCTGGTAGTTGATGCAGGTGTCGGTCATCATCACGCCCAGCTTGACGAAGGCGGCGATGGCGCGCTCTTCCAGCGTGAGCATGGTCCTGGTGTGGCCGAGAAATGCGGCTTTGGCGAAATCGGTGCCGCGCGGGTCGGTGATGGTGGGAATGCGCACCCGGCGCCGGCCCTCCTTCACGCTGGCCAGCGATTCGAGCCAGCGCACGCCGGCCTCGCCCAGGCTTTCGGTATCGGCCATGATGTGCGCCTGGCTCACCGTCACGAAATCGGCTGCGCCGAAAAAATCGCCGACCGCGATCTGGTGCTTGAGCGCCTGCTGCGGCACGGGGCCGGCTTTTCCGGCCGCGATGTCCTGCTCTTCGTCGTTGAGTTTCATGCGTTCAGTCCAGGCTGGCGCCGGAATCGCGCACCGCCTTGCCCCATTTGGCAGCTTCGGCACGTTGGAATTCGATGAAGGCCGGGCCCGAGAGTGCGCGCGGCGCTACGCCGAGCGGCGCGAGTTTCTCGCGCATGGCGCTAGCGGTGGCGATCTTCTCGATCTCGCCGGCCAAAAGCGTCAGGAGTGGAGGCGGCAGGTTGGCTGGCGCATAAACGCCCCACCATGCGGTGGATTCGAAGCCGGGGAAGCCGGATTCGGCGACTGTCGGCACTTGCGGCAGCACGCCGGAACGCGCCGCGCCGGATACGCCGAGCGCGCGCAGTTTGCCCGAAGCAACGTGCGGCAGCACCGATTGCAGCGGGTCGAACATCATCTGGATTTGGCCGCCCAAGAGGTCGGTCACGGCCGGCGCACTGCCCTTGTACGGCACATGTTGAATGTCGATGCCGGTGGCACTGCGAAACATGACACCGGTCAGATGTCCGGGAGTGCCGTTACCGGCCGTGCCGTAGGCCAGCTTGCCCGGCGTGCGCCGGGCAAGCGCGACCAGCGAGGCAATCGAATCAGCGGCAAGAGAAGGGTGCACCACAACGGCCAGCGGCGCCGCGGCCACCAGGGCGACCGGCGTGAAGTCGCGTACCGGGTCATAGCCGAGTTTCTTGTAAAGCGAAGGATTGATGGCATGCGTGCCGACGGTGGCCATCAGCAGCGTCATCCCATCAGGCGCCGCCTTGGCCACTGCCTCCGCACCAACCGAGCCGCCCGCGCCGCCGCGGTTGTCGATGATGACGTTTGCACCGAGCGCCTCGCCCAGCAACTGGGCCAGTGGGCGCGCCACGATATCGGTCGGCCCGCCGGCGGGGAAAGGTACCAGCAGACGGATCGACTTGCCGGCCAGGGTCTGCGCGCATGCCACGGGCGTATGGCTAAGTGCGCTGGTGGCCGCCGCCGCAATCAGGAAGTTCCTGCGCTGCATGCGTCTGTTCTCCTCGGAAAAGCCTTCTATGCCCGCGATCGGTACCGGCAACCCCGCCCAGCGGCCCTCGCCACGATATGCAGGCTCAATTCTATATGGCGGAACGCCGGGTCATAAGCGTCACCGCGGCCGCCACTACTCGGTTGTGCATCACGGAGAGGCCGCTTGCCCGGCCTGTCGCTGGCAGCCAACAGCTACGAGTGCTGACTTCCGGTGTGACAACATTTCCCATAATCTCGGGTCAACACGCATTGAGCACGAACGTTGCTTATCGTGTCAGTGTGATTGTTTTTCCAACCAGGAGAGAACATGAACGCCGTTGCCCTGCCTGTGCCCAGCACGTCCGGTTCCGGATTTTCGATTCCCATCGCCGGCTACAAGCGTGTCTATGATTGTGCCGACGTCGAGGACGCCATGGCCGAAATCAAGTCCGGCCAGAACGACGCCCTGCGCGACACTTACGAGAAGATGCTCAAGGCAGGCGGCAGCCGATTCTCGGTCAAGCCCTCCGCCCTGCCGGTGATGGACGAGTTGTACGACGACTTGCCGAATTTTGCCGATGTGCTCGACGACATCAAGCGCCAACTGTCGCTGTGCGTCACCAGCAGTGACAATCTTGAGCTTGCGCCGATGCTGCTGCTGGGTGATCCCGGCATCGGCAAGACCCATTTCGCCAAGCGCATCTCGAAACTGCTGGGTACCGGATTTGGCTTCATCTCCATGAGTTCACTCACCGCCGGCTGGATCATCGGCGGCGCTTCGTCGCAGTGGAAGAATGCCAAGCCGGGCAAGGTGTTCGAGACTTTCCTGCGCGGTGAATACGCCAACCCGGTGATGGTGGTCGACGAGATCGACAAGTCGGCGGCCGACGGCACCTACGATCCGCTGGGGGCGCTCTACAGCCTGCTGGAGCACGACACCGCGGCCGAATTCATCGACGAGTTCGTCGAGATCCCGATCGATGCATCCGACGTGGTGTGGATCGCCACGGCCAATGACGCCCGGGTGATTCCGGAGCCGATTCTCAACCGCATGAACGTCTACCAGATCGATGCTCCGGACGAGGCGGCGGCGCGGCGCATCGCGACTGTGATCTATCGCGAGATCCGTACCGAACACGACTGGGGCAAGCGTTTTCCGGCCGAGCCTGGCGCGCAGGTGCTGGATCGCATGGCAAGCCTGTCGCCGCGCGAAATGCGGCGCCTGATCAACAAGGCATTCGGCAGCGCCAGCCTAGCCGGGCGCGACGAGTTGCTGGCCGAGGACATCGAGGACGCGCGCGTGCGCACCAAGTCCCGCATCGGTTTCTAGAGGCGGCGTGCGGCCATGCTGCGCTGGGATCGATTGGGGGAGACAAGGGTTGCATTCGATGCCGCGAGCGACGCGGCACTCGGGCATGCCTGTGAAGTCATCCATGCCTGTACCTTGCCACTGATAGTGCACGACTACCAGCGTGCCGCGGTGCTGGGTACTGCCACTTTGCTGATGGCGGGGCGGCGCCCGGTGCTGCTGACCGCTTCCCATCTATTCGATGGCGGCGTGCGGCTGGGAAATCTTCTGGTACCGCTGGCATCCGGGCACGGTCTGCATGCACTCGACGGCGCGCGCCTTACAAGGAGCAGGAGTGTCGACATCGCGGTGCTCGACATCAGCGAGGTCGACGGGGTCGAACGTTTGTTGCAGGGCAGGCTGGCGGCGGCCACGACGCTGTGG
>JBEIFV010000115.1:0-18705 GCA_040382235.1 Burkholderiales bacterium | reverse complement strand
CCGGATTTCACGCCAGGCGCGACATTTCGCCATCGAGCCGGCGGTCAGCATTCGCCCCGACGAAAAAGGCTTGCGTCACATACTCGCGATCACCGCGGGTGATCGGCCCGGCCTCCTGTACCGCATCGCGTTGACCTTGTCTCGCCACGGCGTCAACCTGCAGACGGCGAAGATCACCACCCTGGGCGAGCGCGCGGAAGACGTGTTCCTGATCGACGGCGGCGATTTGTCGAATCCGAAATCGGTGCTCGCCATCGAGACCGACCTGATCGAAGCCCTGCGTCAATAGCACGCCTCATCGCACTACCGTACTGTCCCCGCGTGACATCCTCACCAACGTGACATCCGCACCAAGGGAGGGTGGGCACTTCCTTCGGGCGGCCGGTCCGAAGCGCTCACGCGCTCCAGTAACCGGGCTCGGGAAGTTCGTTGAAAACCTTCTTCAACTGATCCGCCCAGCGGCCGCGAATCGAAGAAAAGTATTCGTCACGGCTGTCGATCAACTTGTGCTTGGTCACCTTGAGCGAATCACGCTCGTAACACATGAGATCGAGCGGCAGTCCGACCGAGAGGTTCGACTTGATGGTCGAGTCCATTGAAATCAGCGCGCACTTCGCCACCTCCTCCAGGCTCAGGCCGCCGCCGATGACGCGATCCAGGATCGGCTTGCCGTACTTCGACTCGCCAATCTGGAAGTAGGGTGTTTCGGTAGTGGCTTCGATAAAGTTTCCGGCGGAATAGACGTTGAAAAGTCGCGGCTCCTCGCGCCCGACCTGGCCACCGAAAATGACACTCACGTTGAATTCGATGCCGAATTCCTTGAGTGGGGCGGCATCACGGGCATATACCTTGCGCACCGCATCACCGACCAGTTTGGCGGCGGAAAACATGTTCGGGCAGGACGCCAGGGTCTTTTCGCCGGGAATTCCCATCTGCGCCTTGAGCCCGCTGGCGACCGCCTGGCTGACCGCCAGATTGCCGGCCGTCAGCAAAACCATGACGCGCTCGCCAGGCACATCGAAAATGTGCATCTTGCGAAACGTGCTGATCTGGTCGACGCCGGCGTTGGTGCGCGAGTCGGAAAGAAAAACCAGTCCGGCATCCAGGCGAATGGCGACGCAGTAAGTCATTGGCGGGCTTTGGTTGGCGGGCTACGAAGGGTCGGGTATTGTAGCTGCGGAAAGGCTGGCACCAGACGCCCCGCCGGACGCCGTAACGTGCGAAAAACCGGGGCGCCGCGCTTCCGCGCCCGCGCGCTTGAGACTTCAGGTCGGAGCGGACACCGATACGCTGACCGTCAAGCCCTCTTCGGCGCCACCCATGCGCGAGCCGCGCAGCGGACCGGCATCCAGGTAATCGCGCCCGATCGCCAGGCGGCATAACTCCGGGCCGCTAAGGCGCTTGTGCGCCACATCAAAACCCAGCCATGCGCCGGCGCCACGGTGGGCATCGGCGATCCAGGCCTCGACCCAGGCGTGCGAGGCGTCGGTGCTGCGACTATCCAGGACGTAGCCGCTCACATAGCGGGCCGGCACACCGCTTGCGCGGCAGGCGGCGAGAAACACATGCGTCATGTCGCGTGCTACTCCGGCCCCGCCGGCCAGTGCTTCGGCAGCGGTGGCATGCACGCCTGTCTTGCCGGCCTGATAGGCGATGCGTGCGGTGACCAGAGCCATCAAATGCTCGCATTCCATCCGCCCGATGGTGTTTGACGCACGGTCGCCAAAAGCTTCGAAGGCCAGTGCCCTGATCGCCGCGTCGGCTTCGGTGACCGCGGTCGGCAATGCAAACGCCAGCGCCGGCACCGCTGAATCGGCCGGGATCAGGTGCCCGCGCTCGTCGGCGGTTTCGATCTGGCCATGCGCGACGATGCGTATCCCGGTGTGAGGTTCGACCACCGAAATCACGTCAACCACATTGCCATAGCAGTCGGTTTGACGCCAGCGTCGTCCCGGCGAATCGACGCGCCACGACAGCACGCGCTGGCCGGCGTCGCCGCGCGGCATCAGGCGCGCATACTGAATGCTGTAGTTGGCCGTGGTCGAATAGCGGTAGTCGGTTTCGTGCCGGATATCGAGCAGCATGGTGGGGGGCGCCTGGTCAGGCCATCGGAACAAGAAAGTCCTGCGCGATGCCGTTGCCCAGCGCCGCAATGCTGTCGAGAAACTCCGTCAGGTAACCGTGCAGGCCGACTTCAAGGATATCGTCGATGCGCGCATAGCGCAGCCGCGAGTACGCCAGCCCTGCCAGACGCTGGGTTTCACTCGAGCGCGAATTGGCCACCAGGCCCAGGATCTGGTGCACCTCGCGCAAACAGGCGTGCAGCGAACGCGGCATGTCTTCGCGCAGAATCAGAAGCTCGGCCACGCGGTTGGGCGTGATCACGTCACGATACACCTTGCGGTAGATCTCGAACGCCGAGACCGAGCGCAGCAGGGCACCCCACTCGTAATACTCGTTGGCGTTCGACTCTGCCGGCGCCAGTTCGTCGTACTTCACGTCGAGTATGCGGGCCGTGTTGTCCGCACGCTCCAGAAACGTGCCCAGGCGAATGAAATGAAAGGCGACGTCCTGCAGCATGGTACCGACGGTCACGCCGCGCGACAGGTGCGAGCGGAACTTGACCCACTCGAAGTACTTGGTCAGCTCGCTGCCCTGCACCGATGCATGGGTCAACTGCGAGGCGGAATCGCGTGCTTCCAGCCAGGTCGTGTTGATGGTCTCCCACACCTCGGAGGTGACCGTGCCGCGCACGGCATGGCAATTCTCGCGGGCTGAACGCAGGCTCGCCAGCAGCGAAGAGGGGTTGTCGAAATCCACCCCCATGAAACGCACCACGTTGGCGGCGGAGATCTCGTCGCCATACTTGGCTTTGTAGCCGACTTCCAGCCCGGTGATGCCCAGCGCCGCACCCCAGTAGCCACCCGAGGACCCGTGCATCTGCAGCGACATGCGGTAAGTCACGTCGAGCAAGCGCGCGATGTTTTCGGCGCGCTCGGTGTAGCGCGCCATCCAGTACAGGTGATCCGCGGTTCGGGACAGCATGCTCAATTCTCCAGAACCCAGGTGTCCTTGGTGCCGCCGCCCTGCGAGGAATTGACCACCAGCGAACCTTCCTTGAGGGCCACCCGGGTCAGGCCGCCCGGCGCCATGCGTACCTCCTTGCCCGACAGCACGAAGGGTCGCAAGTCGATGTGGCGCGGCGCGATCCCGGCTTCGACAAAGGTGGGACAGGCCGACAGTGCCAGAGTGGGTTGCGCGATGTACTTGTCGGGCGCAGCCTTGACGCGCAGCTTGAAGTTCTCGATTTCCGCAACAGTCGAAGCCGGCCCTACCAACATGCCGTAACCACCGGCGCCATGCGTCTCCTTGACCACCAGTTGCGCCATGTTGGCCAGCACGTAGGAAAGTTCGTCGGCCTTGCGGCACTGGTAGGTCGGGACGTTGGCAATGATCGGCTCCTGCGACAGGTAAAAGCGGATCATGTCGGGCACATAGGGGTAAATCGACTTGTCATCGGCCACGCCGGTACCGATCGCGTTGGCCAGTGAAACCCGCCCGGCACGATAGACCGACAGCAGGCCGGCGACTCCGAGCGCGGAATCACGCCGGAACGCCAAAGGGTCGAGAAAATCGTCATCGATACGGCGGTAAATCACGTCCACCCGCTTCGGGCCTTGCGTGGTGCGCATGAACAGCGTTTCGTCATGCACAAACATGTCCTGCCCTTCCACCAGTTCAACCCCCATTTGCTGCGCCAGGAACGCATGCTCGAAATAGGCGCTGTTGTATGCCCCGGGCGTCAATACCACCACCGTGGGATCATCGCTACCCGAGGGCGCCGCCTGGCGCAAGGTGTCCAGCAACAGGTCCGGATAGTGCTCAACCGGGGCCACCCCGTAGCGACCAAAAAGCTCCGGAAACAGGCGCATCATCATGCGCCTGTCCTCCAGCATGTACGAAACGCCGGACGGCACGCGCAGGTTGTCCTCCAGCACAAAGTACTCAGCCGAATCCGCGCTGGTATTCGGCAAGGCCGCACGCACTATATCGATGCCCGCAATCAGTGCATAAAGATTGTTGCGCACCGCAACATCCTGCATTTCCGGCCGATACTGGGCGTTGCAGAACACCTGCTCGGCCGGTACCAGGCCCGCCTTGACAATCCGCTGCGCCGAGTAAATGTCATGAATAAAGGCATTCAAGGCGGCCACCCGTTGCTTGAGGCCGCTTTCCAGCATGCGCCACTCGGCCGCCGGAATGATGCGCGGCACGATATCAAAGGGAATCAGGCGCTCGGTGCCAGCCTCTTCGCCGTAGACGGCAAACGTGATGCCATAGCGATGAAACGCGGAATCAGCCTCGGCGCGTTTTTGCGCGATCGCAGCCGGCGGAACACCGGCCAGCCAGTCCTTGTAGACCGCATAGTGGCTGCGCAGGCCGCCGGCCGGCAAGTACATCTCGTCGAAAATGTTTTTCATCTGGCGTGGCATTGCGCTCACTTTATCAAAAAGCAAACCCTGTGCCCGAAATCGCAGCGCGTGGGCTTTTGCGGCGCAGCAGCCGCATTACCCGCGCGGCTCTTCAAGCGCCGGGCGCGTGCGTCCATTGATTTGGCGCCGATGGCACCGGTACAAGCGGTTTCTCTGGCGCCGAAGCGCAAACCGTCAAGGCTACGCCTGCTTGATCCCAAGCACATCCTGCATGTCGAACAAGCCGCGGCGTCGATCACGCAAAAAGCGACAGGCGCGCATCGCCCCCTGGGCGTAGGTGGTGCGACTTGACGCCCTGTGGGCGATTTCCACCCGTTCGCCCTGGCCCAGGAACATAACCGTATGGTCGCCCACCAGGTCGCCGCCACGCACCACGGCGTAACCGATGGAGTCGTCGCGTCGGGCGCCGGTTTCACCGTGGCGATCGAACACAGCCACCGCATCGTGATCCCGCCCCAGCGCACGCGCCGCGACCGCACCCATGTGCAGTGCCGTGCCGGACGGCGCATCCACCT
Organism: Burkholderiales bacterium; assembly: GCA_040382235.1. GTDB lineage: Bacteria > Pseudomonadota > Gammaproteobacteria > Burkholderiales > JAEUOS01 > JAEUOS01. The sequence continues at coordinate 13,697 of JBEIFV010000115.1, read as the reverse complement.
TGTGGCGGTGGTGTGCCTCGACGATCTCGATGTCGTAGCCCGCTCCCAGCGCGCGCGCGGCCACCTCGATCAGCTTGAAGGTCAGGTTGACACCCACACTCATGTTGGGGGCGAACACCAGCGCCACATCGAGCGCGGCAGCCTCGATCGCCTGCCTGCCGGCGGCATCGAAACCGGTGGTGCCGATAACGGCGTTGACGCCAAGCGCGCGGCATGCCGTCAGGTGCAGCAAAGTACCCTCAGGGCGGGTGAAGTCGAGCAGGATGTGCGCATCCCGGAGCGCGGCGTCGATGTCGGAGTTGATCACGACACCGCTGGCGCGACCAAGGAATTCCGCCGCATCCCGCCCGATCGATGGCGATCCGGCAAGGTCGAGCGCGGCTTTCAATTCGCAATCCTCGCTGGCGAGCACGGCCTCGACCAGCATGCGGCCCATGCGGCCCGCCGCACCGGCGACGACCACTCTCTGCTTGCTCATCGATTCATTTCCGGAAGGATTCATCGCGGATACGCCAGCGCCCGTCGGCCTGTACCAGCGCCAGGGTCTTGCGCCCGCTCTCCTTGAGCGCATCAGACTCATACACCTGGGTGAACACCGCAGTGGCCTGGCTGTCGCCGGCGACCCTGATCTGCGGCTCGATTAGCTTGACTACGATAAAGCTGGCGCGCTGCAGGCGCAGGCGCCGCTGCTCTTCCCACTGGGCGCGCGTCAAACCGGCAGGTGGCGTGAAATCCGCGGCGTACATCGACAGGTATCTGTCGACGTCGCGGCGTGCCCAGGCGGCACGCCATTCCTCAAGCGCCGACAGAATCGCTGACGAGGTTGCTGCCGGAGTGGGCGCCGCAGTGGCGGCCACAGCCGTCGCAGGCGGGGCCAGCGCACCGGCCATGGCCGGTGCAGCAGGCGCAAGGCCCTGGGGGGCTGCCGATGCCATCACAACCGGGGCGGCCGCCGCCGGCAACGGAACTGTAGTCGCAACCGGTGCCTCGGGTGCTGTCGCCTTGCCGGGCTCCGCGGCTGCGGGGTCCGGCGCCGCTCTGGACACGGTGCCAGGCACGAACGGCGGCACACCTGCCTCGGCTGGGTTCGTCCCGGGGGTCTGCGCCACGCTCACAGCGGGCGTCGCGGTTTCAACCGTGAGGTTCGCCCGCCCCGAGACCGCTTGCACCGGCGCGGGGACCGCGGCCGGCGCCTGCGCCTTCGGTTGCGGCTGGGCGGCCGGCTGGGCGGGAACGGCCGGGGCCGGCGGCGGCAGGTCGGCCTCCCAGCGCTCGACGCGGCCGCTGGCATCGAAAAAAACAATCAACTTGCGCTTTTCGGGTTCGTTCCAGCCCTTCGACGAACGGAACACGTAATCCCAGCGATTAGCCCGGAAAATATCGACCAGGAGCGGCGTGCCCAGGATGAATCGTACCTGCTCGCGTGTCTGGCCGACCGCGAGTTTCTGCAACATGTCCGGCGTGATGAAATTGCCCTGCTGGATGTCGATCCGGTAGGGCGTCACGATCTGCGGCACGTAGCTGCGCAGCGACGATTCGGATGCGCAAGCGGCAAGCAGCACAGCAAGCAAACCCGCGACCAAGCCTTTGGCGCGCTGTGTGGCGATGACGAACTGTCTGATTTTCAAAGCGTGCCCAAATGCGCATCCGGCAAACCCAGTATGATACTTCAATCATCTTCCGCTTCTCCCGCAGCATGCGGGTACCGGCGGCATGCGGTCCACGCCAAAACGGGAAGCTTCGCGCCACACCGCCGCTTACGCCCTTCGCCAATCGCAGACCCCATGCCGCCCTCACGCCAGACACCCAAGCCCGCAGCCGCCAGCGAAGCCAACCAGCAGAATCCTGACGGCCTGCGCAACATTGGACTCAAGGCCACCGGTCCGCGCCTGCGCATTCTCGAGCTGTTCCAGACCAGCGGTGTGCGCCACATGACTGCCGAAGATGTCTACCGCCACTTGCTGGCCGAAAAGCTCGAGGTTGGTCTGGCCACGGTATATCGCGTACTGACCCAGTTCGAACAAGCCGGTTTGCTTGAGCGCCACCACTTCGAGTCCGGCAAGTCGGTCTTCGAACTCAACGAGGGTGCTCACCACGATCATCTGGTATGCCTGCAGTGCGGACGGGTCGAGGAGTTCTACGATGCCGAGATCGAGCGCCGCCAGAGCAGCATCGCCGCCGAACGCGGGTTCTCGCTGCAGGAACACTCGCTTTCACTATATGCCGACTGTGTCAAAACCGAATGCCCGCATCGCGACACCTCCGGCGTTGGCGTCGGCAGCGCGCGCGGAGCATAGAGCCGGCCCGTGATGGATGGCGCCCTGGCGGCATTCGCCACCTCGACCGCGCTGGTCGCCGTGGCGGAGATCGGTGACAAGACCCAATTGCTGTCGTTCGCGTTGGCCGCACGCTACCGCGACCATGCGCCGATCATCTGGGGCATCCTGGTCGCGACCCTCGCCAACCACGCCTTGGCCGGCACCCTCGGCGTGCTGATCGCCGCGCACCTCAGCCCCGGTACCACCGTCTGGCTGGTGGGCTTGAGCTTCATGGCCTTTGGCGTCTGGGCACTGTTTCCGGACAGACTCGAGAGCGGGCCAAAGAGCCGCGGCGGGGTCTTCACCACTACCCTGATCGCGTTTTTCATAGCCGAGATGGGCGACAAGACACAACTTGCCACCGTCGGCCTGGGGGCGCGCTTCGGCATGCCCGTCGTGGTGACTTTGGGAACCACGCTGGGCATGATGCTGGCAAACGTGCCCGCGGTGCTGGTCGGGCAGCGCCTGGCACAGCGCTTTCCGCTCGGCGCGATGCGCTTTGTCGCCGCCGCCCTCTTCGTGCTGACCGGCATCGCGACGCTGGTGTTTGCCTGAGGGCCGATTGCGCTTTACAAATCTTTACACCGCACTAACACAGCCGCAACCCGAGGCACCGATCCTGCATGCGGGAGACCCATTCCGGTTCCCCTGTTCACGCTAAAGTGCGGCGATGCGGCAGATCTTGCTCATGATTGAAGACGATGCACGGCTGGCCGGCATGGTGGTCGAATACCTGGCGCGCGCCGGTTTCGATGTCGCCCATGCCGCGTCTGCCGCCGACGGCCTGGCTTGGCTGGCGGCGCAGCGCGCCGATCTGGTGATTCTCGACCTCATGCTGCCCGACGGCAACGGCTTGGACCTGTGCCGGACCATCCGCGCCGGATCCGACCTGCCGGTCCTGATGCTGACCGCGCGCGGCGATCCGACTGATCGAATCGTCGGCCTCGAGCTGGGCGCCGACGACTATCTGCCCAAGCCGTTTGAGCCGCGCGAGTTGCTGGCACGCATTCGCGCAATACTGCGACGCCAGCGCGGCAACGCTGGCGAACGGGCGGGCGCGGTGCTGCGCTTCGGGCGGATGGAGATCGATCTCGATGCGCGTCGCGTGCGCATTGACGGCCGCACCTGTGATCTCACGGACCACCAGTTCGCTCTGGTGAGCGCGATGGCCGAGCGAGCCGGGCGTGTTCTGTCGCGCGAACAGCTCATGGACCTTGTCAGCGGTGCGCCGCTGGACGCATTCGACCGCTCGATCGATGTGCATATCGCACGCATCCGCGCCGTCATCGAAAGCGACCCGAAGCGACCACAGCGCATTCTCACCGTGCGCGGCGCCGGATACGTATTTTCACGGGCCCAGGATGCCTAGGCAAGGTCGTGCGGGACGGCATTTCGGCAAGCGCCTGTACCTGCGCATCTGGCTGGCCTTGCTGGCCGGGTTGCTGCTCACCGCGCTTCTGGCCGCTGGCGCCTGGCGCCTGTATGGCGGCATGGAGACGCCGCGTGAAATCAGCCTGACTGACGCTGCCGGAGCCGATGCCGGTCGCGCCCGCCTCGACTTTCGCGCAAACCCGGGCGCGGTGCGCATCGAAATGAACGACGGCCGCGTGCTGTTTGCGCGCTGGCGCGACTATGCCGGCCAACGCGCCGGGCCAGGCTTCGCCGGCTGGTTGCTGCTGATCGCCGCCGCTGTCGGACTCGGCGCCTATCCGGTGGTGCGGCGCCTGACGCGTCGACTCGAAAGCCTGCAGCAAGGGGTCGACGCGCTGGGCGAAGGCGATCTGGCGGCGCGCGTCCCGGTGCGCGGCCATGACGAGATCGCGTTTCTGGCCGCCCGCTTCAATCACGCCGCCGAACGTATCGAGGCGCTGGTCGGTGCCCACAAGAACATGCTGGCGAATGCATCGCACGAATTGCGTTCGCCACTGACGCGCATTCGCATGGCCGTCGAGATGCTCGACCACGGCGATGGCCTGATGGCGCGCGCGGAGATCGCACGCAATATCGTGGAACTCGACGCCCTTGTCGAGGAAATACTGCTGCTGAGCCGGCTTGAGTCCAGCGCCACGCCGGACGAGCCGTTTGGCGACATCGATCTGACCGCCCTGGCCGCCGAGGAGTGCGCACGTGCCGGCCTTGAATTCGCAAGCACGGCCGTGGTGGTGGTACCGGGCAGCGCGCGACTGCTGCGCCGCGCTCTTGGCAACCTGATCGAGAATGCGCGCCGCCATGGCGGAAATCCGGCGACGATCGATGTGTCGATCACGCATGGGGCTGCGCTCATCGATCTGGCCGTCTGCGATCGCGGCCCAGGCGTGCCGGCGGACCAGCGTGAGCGCATCTTCGAGGCGTTCTACCGTTTGCCCGGCGCGGCTGAAGCCGTCGGTGGCACCGGCCTCGGGCTGTCGCTGGTACGCACCATCATGCGCAAACATGGCGGCGACGCACGCTGCGACGCGCGCGACGGTGGCGGTGCCTGTTTTCACTTGACCATGCCGGCGCAGCGTACCGATACGGCCGCAGGCTGGTACTGAAGCGGCACCCGGCACCTGGCCGCGCGCCTGCCATACTGACATCCTTGCGACTTGAGCCGAGCTTCTGCACATGCCAGACGCAGCGTCAACAATTCCAGCGCCTGGCGGCCAATCCGCGCTGGTGCGTCGCATACGCCTGATCACAGGCCTGATCCTGTTTTCCTTTGTGCTGACCCATTTGCTGAACCATGCGCTGGGCATGATTTCGCTGGCCGCGATGGACGCCGGGCGCGAGGTGTTTCTGGCGCTGTGGCGCAACCCGCCTGCCAGCGTGCTACTGGCGGGCGCGCTGCTGACGCACCTGGCACTGGCGTTCTGGTCGATTTATCAGCGGCGCAGCCTGCGCATGCCGTTCGGCGAAGCCATGCAGTTGCTGCTGGGGCTGACCATCCCGCTGCTCTTGGTCGGGCACGTCCAGGGCACCCATGTGGCCAATCAGCAGTACGGATTCCAGGATACCTACACCTTCCTGATGTTTGTCTTCTGGCTGCAGCGGCCGGATCTGGGTTTGACCCAGGTGGCCCTGTTGCTGGTGACCTGGCTGCATGGTTGCATCGGCGTGCATTTCTGGTTGCGCATGCAGCCGCGGTATGCGCGCTATGCCCCGCTGCCGTATACGGTGGCCTTGCTGGTGCCGACGGGCGCGCTGTTCGGTTTCGTTCAGGGTGGGCGCGAGGTCGCGGTTCTGGTGCAGGACCCGCAGTTCAGGCAAGCCATGTTGGCGGCCGCGAGGATTCCCTCGGCGGTACTGCAGGCCGGCATGGCCGACACCACGCGCCTGTTCTTGTCGGGCTTCGGCGCCCTGCTCGCCGCCACGCTGCTGCTGCGCTGGCTGCGCCTCGCTTTCGAGCAACGTCAATCGATACGTGTCACCTACCCAGGCGGCATGACGGTCAGCATGCCGCGCGGCTTTTCGGTGCTTGAATGCAGCCGCCATGCCGGCATCGCCCATACCTCGGTATGCGGCGGCCGCGGCCGTTGCTCGACCTGCCGGGTGCGCGTGAGCTCCGGTCTGCAGTTGCAACCGCAAGCCGCGCCTGCCGAGGTGCGCCTGCTGCTGCGTGTGAAGGCCGGGCCTGCGGTGCGCCTGGCGTGCCAGTTGCGCCCCACCGCCAGCCTGTCGGTGATTCCCCTGATTCCAGCCAACATCGAGCCCGCACAAGCCTTGCACCAGCCGGAGCGCATGAGTGGCGAGGAGCGCGAGATCTGCGTGCTGTTCGCCGACCTGCGCGGCTTCACCCGCTTGTCCGAAACCCGCCTCCCGTATGACGTGGTGCATTTGCTGAATCGCTACTTCGAAGCCACCGGCAGTGCCATCGACGCTGCCGGCGGCATCACCAATCAATTCACCGGCGACGGCGTCATGGCATTGTTCGGCGTACATGCCAGCGCCCAAGTCGGTGCGCGCCAGGCACTGCAGGCCGCGCGCGACATGACCCGTGCTGTTGCCCGCTTGAGCGAGGAGTTGCGCGACGAATTGCCGGCGCCGCTCAAGATGGGCATCGGCATCCACTGCGGTCCGACAGTGGTCGGGCACATGGGGCGCGGTCTGGCCACCTATCTCACCGCCGTCGGTGACGCGGTCAACACCGCCAGCCGGCTGCAAGACCAGACCAAGCATTTCGCCTGCCAGTTGATCATCTCCGAACAAGTCGCCCTGCGCGCCGGCTTCGATGCCTCGATCTACCCGCGCGAGGAAATCAGGGTGCGCAATCGCGATGCGCCGATCGCGATTCGCATCGTGGCCGAGGTGGAAAGCTTGGCGCTGGACGCATCCACCGGCGCGGTGCGGCCGTAACAACAGCATGCCTGCGCCCGCCACCGCAACTGAAATCACCGAGGCCACCGCTCCCGGTCTGACAGCTACCCTGGCCTGGCGCCGCCCTCGCGACTGGCTGTCAGGCAACACCGGCGGCGCGCTGCCGGTACGGGTGCAGCGCGAACTCGATGCGCAGCGTCGGCAGAATGAAATCCTGATCGGCTGGGTGCAGGCTGCGCTGGTGCTCACCTTTGCCCTGCTATATGCATTTTCACGCAAGACCTTCGCCGTCGATGTGATGTTGCGGCCCGTGCCATGGGCGCTTGGCGTGTATGCCGTGTTCGCGGCCTATCGCCTGCATCTGGCCTATCGGGGCCGGCTCACCATCAACCGGCAAATCCTCTCGGTGATAGCCGACAACTGCCTGCTGATGGTCACCATCTGGAGTTTTCACCTGCAATACGGGCAACCGGCCGCCTTTTCCCTGAAGGCGCCAACCCTGTTTTATGTCTTCATCTTCATCGCCCTGCGCACCCTGACCCTGATGCCCGGCATGGTGCTGCTGGCAGGTGCAGTCGCGGCACTCGGCTGGCTTGGCATGGTGGGTATCGCAATCAACGCGCCTGGCGGCATGGACTTGATAACCCGCGACTACGTGGTCTACCTGACGTCGATCAGCGTGTTGATCGGCGGCGAGGTCGACAAGGTGATTTCGATCCTGCTGGTCTCGGTGATCCTGGCGATCGCCACCGCGCGCGCGGGTGCCCTGCTGCACCGCTCGGTGGCAGGCCAAGCCGCGGCCATGCAACTGGCACGCTTCTTCTCGCCGGATATCGCCGCCACGATTGTCAACGCTGACGAGATCCTCAAGCCCGGCAGCGGCCGCCAGACCGAAGCTGCCGTCATGTTCATCGACATGCGCGGCTTCACCCGTCTGGCCGCGACCCTGACGCCGACGCAATTGGTGGGGCTACTGGGCGAGTACCAGAGAGTCGCGGTGCCGGTGATCCAGAAGCACGGCGGCAGCGTGATCACCTATCTTGGCGACGGCATCATGGTCACCTTCGGCGCCACCCGCCCCAGCGCAAGCTATGCGGCCGACGCCCTGCGTGCCACCGCCGAACTGCTGGACGCACTGGAAGCCTGGGCCGCCGCCCGGCGCACAGCCGACCAGCCGGCACCGGGCGTGGGTATCGGGATCGAAGTGGGCACGGTCACCTGTGGTGCGATTGGCGACGACAGGCGCCTTGAGTACGCAGTGATCGGCGATCCGGTCAATCGTGCGGCCAAGCTGCAAAACCACACCAAGGCCCTACAGGTCAAAGCCCTGGCCAGCGCCTACACGTTGCAGCGCGCGCTGGCCCAGGGCTTCGACAGCGCGCGTTGCGTTGCGGGGCAAGAACCCTGTAACGTGACCGGCATCGCCGCTCCGCTACACGTGGTGGTAATTGCCTGAGGCCGGAAGCCTTACTTGCGATCCGGATAGCTGGCCGCCATTCCGGCGCGCACGTCCTGCTGGATCCCGTATTGGGGAAACGGATAACGCAGGCCATTCTTGCCAAGCGCCGCCATTCCGGCCAGGGCCTTGGAGAGCAGGTCGGGGGGCAGCGCCATCAGCATTTCGTCGTCGAGCACGCCGCCGTAGCGGCGCTCGGCGAAACACGGGATCGAAAGACTCGGCTCGCGCGTAGCCAGCGCCCGGCCCCAGGAATCGGCACACGCCGACTCGCCGACCACGCTCCAGTCGAAGCGCTTGTAGCCGGCCCACTGCAGGCCGTTGATGAAATACATCATCGCACCGGGTGTCGCGTAGAACAAGGCGATGTCGGGCGGATCCAGGCGCCCGCTGGCCAGGGGCGATACCGCCAACGCCTTGAAGCGGCCCGCCGGCACCAGGTGCATGGCCGCCTGGTGCGCCCGCGCATCCTCGAGCGTGGCATACCAGACGCCTGTCATGTGCTTGCCGGAACGCCACTCCTCGCTCTGTCCGCCCAGGCCAACCACCGAGCGGCACTGGTCACCAACCAAGTCTTCCGCGGTGATACCAGCAGTCCAGCCCAGCCGCGCCGCCTGGGCCACGATCTGGTCGAGCGTATGTACCGACTCGCGCGGCCGGCGGATACCGGGCACCGCCGCCATCGCCTCAACCGTTTCAAACAGCTTCATGCCGAACGGGATCGCGCGCAGTTTGAGTACACGCTCCAGTTCGGCGGCAATGCCTGCCATTTCTCCTGTTGCGGCCATTGCGACCTCCTCATGTTCGTGGGAATCGTGGAATTATCGGCGATCACATATGATAGGGAGCGGCGCGACCCCACTGCGGATTTTTGAAGTATCCTTTAAAAACAAACGCAGCATCCGCGTCTGACCAGGAAGAGACAAAATGATCGCCCTGCATATCGGTCCTGCAGCCATCAGTGTGCCGACGCACGAAGCCACGGTCGGCTGAGGGCTCGCCATGCGACGCCTTGCACTGACCCTGGGCTTCTGGCTTTTCACCGTCGGCACGGCAGCCAATGCGCAAACCGGCCCTGGAGAACTGGTTACCGGCATCGTCACCACCCTGGCCGCTGCACTCAAGAGTGAGCAGGGGGCATTGGCCAGCGAGCGCGGCCTTGCCACGGCCAACGAAATCATTCGGCGTGATGTCGCGCCGCACCTTGATTTCGCCACGATTACGCGCGAAGCGGTCGGCAATCGGTGGGCTTCCGCAACCGGTCAGCAACGGGTTGCCCTGGAGCGCGAGTTCCGCCAGTTGCTGGTGCATGTGCTGGCGCGCCTGCTGGTGACCAATCGCGATGACCTGCTGGAAGCCCAGCCGCTGACCTGGGCGCCTGGCGCCACCACCGCCATGGTGCGCGTCGCGGTCACCCGGCAACGCGCCGGCGGCAACCAGCCCGGCGAGCCGATGCGCATCACCCTGCGCTTGGGCGATGCCGGCTGGAAGGTGCATGAAGTACGGAGCGAAGGCGTCGACATCTTCAAGCTGTACGGCAGCAATTTCGCGGTGGTGCTCGAGCGCAATGGCGAGATCGAAGGCCTGGTGCGGGCACTAAGCGAACGCAACGCGCAGAATGCCGCCAGCATCGCGCCCAAGCCGCAGCCACAGCCACAGCCACGGCCACAGCCGGCAATCATCCCGGCAAACTGAAAGCGGGTCGTGCTCGCTTTGCTTGAGCCAGGCATCGCCCGCTTGCACTTGCAAGCGCCCGCATCCACGCGCGACCCTGCCGGCCGCGCCTGGACGCACCCGTTTTTGAATTCCGGCAAGACCCGCAATTTCTGAACCAAGGAGAATCCACCATGGGAAAACTGGACGGCAAGGTAGCCATCGTCAGCGGTTCGGGGCGCGGCATCGGCCGCGCCTGCGCGCTCAAACTGGCCAGCGAAGGTGCGCGCGTGGTCGTCAATGATCTCGACGCCGAACCTGCAGCCGAGGTCGTGTCCGCCATCAAGAGCGCAGGCGGCGAAGCCAGCGCGGTTATCGGCAGCGTCACCGCCGACGGCTTTGCCGAACGCTTCGTCGGCGCCGCCGTCGAGCAATTTGGCGGCCTCGACATCATCGTCAACAATGCGGGCTTCACCTGGGACTCGGTGATCCAGAAGATGAGCGACGAGCAGTTCGACGCCATCCTGGACGTGCACCTGAAGGCGCCGTTCCGCATCCTGCGTGCGGCCATCGGCTTCATTCGCGACGCCGCCAAGCGTGACGCCGAAGCCGGGCGCGAGGTATTCCGCAAGGTGGTCAACGTATCGTCGATCTCCGGCACCCACGGCAATGCCGGCCAGACCAATTACTCGACTGCCAAGGCCGGTATCACGGGAATGACCCGCACGCTGGCCAAGGAGTGGGGCCGCTACAAGGTGAACGTCAACGCGGTTGCGTTCGGCTACATCGTCACCCGCATGACCCAGGCCACCGAAGCCGCCGGCACCACGGTCGATGTGGGCGGGCGCCAGGTGCCGGCCGGGATTCCGGCGCAGCAGGTACGCCTGATGGAAGCTGGCATTCCCTTGGGCCGCGGCGGCACGCCCGAAGAAGCGGCCAACTCGATCTACCTCCTGTGCACGCCGGAAGCGAACTACATCAGCGGCCACGTGCTGATGGTCACCGGTGGCCTGTGAGAATCTGCCAACCGGGAAGCACAAAGAATGACACAACCCAACTTCATTTTCATCCTGGCCGACGACCTCGGTTATGCCGACCTGGGCTGCTGCGGCGCGCGCGACTCCGCGCTGCCCGGCGGGGTCTCGCCGCACCTTGACCGCCTGTCGCGCGAAGGCATGCTGTTCACCGACGGCTACTCCAATTCACCAGTGTGCTCACCAACCCGTTTCGCGCTGGCCACCGGCCGCTACCAGTACCGCCTGCGCGGCGCCGCCGAGGAGCCGCTGGCCGGCACCGCCAAGGGCAGCCCGATCCTGGGTTTGCCGCCGGCGCACCCGACCCTGCCATCGATGCTGCGCGACGCAGGCTATGCCACTGCACTGATCGGCAAGTGGCACCTGGGCTACCGGCCGCATTTCGGGCCGGAGAAAAGCGGATACCAGCAGTTTTTCGGGCCGATGGCCGGCGGCGTCGACTACTTTTCGCACTGCGCGCGCAACGGCGACCACGATCTGTGGGAGGGTGAAGCCCAGGTGCAACGCGAGGGCTACCTGACCGATCTGTTGTCCGAGCGCGCCGTACAGTTTGTTCAGCAACAGAAGGGTCACCCGTTCCTGCTCTCCTTGCACTACACCGCTCCGCACTGGCCTTGGCTGACGCGCGACGATGCCGATGAATCCAGGCGCATCAACGGCGCCATCGCCCACCTGGATGGCGGCTCGATCGCCACCTACCGGCGCATGATCCACCACATGGACGAAGGCATCGGCCGCCTGCTGGCGGCCTTGCATGAAGCCGGTGCCGACGACAATACCCTGGTGGTATTCACCAGCGACAACGGCGGCGAACGTTTCTCCGACAACTGGCCCTTCATCGGCCAGAAAATGGATTTGCTCGAAGGCGGCATCCGCGTACCGCTCCTGGCGCGCTGGCCGGCACGCATCAAGCCCGCGCAGGTCAGCAGCACCCCGGCGATCACCATGGACTGGGCCAGCACCATGCTCGAGGCGGCCGGCGTCGCCCCCCACCCAGACTATCCGCAGGATGGAGTGAGCCTCCTGCCCCTGTTCGCCGACCCGGCATGGCAGGCACCCCGCGCTCTGTATTGGCGCATGGCCCATCGGCACCAACGCGCCATGCGCCAGGGCCAATGGAAATACCTGCGCATTGAAGAACACGAGTATCTGTTCGACCTGGCGCGCGACGCGCGCGAACGCGCCAACCAGGCCGTGCGCGATCAGGAGCGCCTGGGCGCGATGCGTGCAGCATGGGAAACCTGGGCCACGACCATGCCAGGCATTCCAGCGGATGCGAAAGTGTCGCTGCTGTATGGCGAGGCGCAGATGCCGCGGCCAAGTTACTGAGAGACCACAGCCGATCGTCCGGCCGCGTAAGGCCGGCAGGTCAGGCCTTGTCCGGCGGCCCGTCGCCGTGTTCGAGCCTGGCCTCGATCGCCGCCAGGCGCTCACCGATCAGTTGCACTTGCGCCAGGATCTCGCTCTCCTCTGCCTCGATCTTCGCTTCTTCCTTGCCCAACACCGATGCCGACATGCCGGCGACGAACGCGCCCAGCAGCACGAAGCCGGTAATCGAAAGCGCCGCCGCCAGCAGACGCCCTTCGATGGTGACCGGGTTGTACAGCCCCGACCCCTGGCTGATCAGCATTTCGAACGACCACCACAGGGCGTCGCTGGCGGTGCGGATTTTCACACCGGGCCCCGCCTCGAGATTGAGGATGGCGATCGCCGCGCCGATGACCAGCAGAAAGCTGGCCAGGCCGGTGGTCAAGAGCAAACCCGCCGCGCGCTTGGCGAACACGATGGCCAGCACGGTGCGCACCGAGCGCACCGCGCGCAGCACGCGCAGGATGCGCAGCACGCGCACCGCGCGCCCCCAGCGCAAAGCGGCGAGCGTGGGTATGCTCGAGACGAGGTCGATCCAGCCCCACTTGAGGTAGGCCTTGCGGTCCGGCGCGCTTGAAAGGTGATACACGAAGTCACCCAGAAAAATCACGCAAATCGCGTTGTCGGCCCAGTCCAGCACGCCCACCACCTCCGCCGGCAGGCTCCAGACCGTCTGCGCAAACAGCGCCCCCAGCACATAGATGGAGAGCACCAGGAGGACCATCTGCCACAGCGTCAGGGTTTGGCCTCGCTTGTCCATCGCGTTCGCGCCCGCTTAAGCCTCAGGGATAAAGGCCGCGTTGCTCACGTGCCGAAAGCACGCGCCGACAAGCGACCACGAAAGCCGCCGCACGCAAACCGACACCAAGCTCGGCGGCGGTACGCCAGATATGGTCGAAGGCGCCGGTGAGAATGCTGTCCATGCGCCGCGTCACCTCTTCTTCGGTCCAGAAAAAGGAATTGAAGTCCTGCACCCACTCGAAGTAAGACACGATCACGCCGCCGGCATTGGCGATCACATCGGGCACCAGCGCGATGCCGCGCTCGGCAAGCACGGCGTCGGCGGCCGGGGTAGTGGGGCCATTGGCGCCCTCGAGCACAAGGCGGGTGCGCAGCCGCGCCGCCCGAGCCGCGTCGATCGCGCCTTCGAGTGCCGCCGGGATCAGCACTTCGGATTCGACCTGCCAGAAGGCCTCGTTGTCGATGCCTTCGCAGCCCGGGCAAGCGCTGAGCGAACCGGTGGCCGCCTTGTGCGCCAGCGCGGCCGCCACATCGATGCCGGCAGGATTGAAGATCGAGGCGCCGCGATCCTGCAGGGCGACCACATGCGCGCCGTTTTCGGCGAACATGCGCGCCGCCACCGCGCCGACATTGCCCACGCCTTGCACCGCCACACGTGCGCCGTGCAGATGCAGGCCGAGACGACGCGCCATTTCGCGCCCGATCACGTTCACCCCGCGCCCGGTGGCCTCGCGCCGCCCAAGCGAGCCGCCCAGCGCCACCGGCTTGCCGGTGACCATGCCGGTAGCCGAGGTGCCGGTATTCATGGCGCAGGTGTCCATCATCCAGGCCATG